>NZ_LS483470.1:2312500-2612500 GCF_900478135.1 Leminorella richardii | reverse complement strand
GCGCCGCTGGACGTCGCCAGACTGCTGAAAATCGTCAGCGAACGGGTTCAGCCGCAGCTTATTCTGCTGGGCAAGCAGGCGATTGATAACGATGAAAATCAGACCGGTCAAATGCTGGCGGCTTTGCTGAAGTGCAGCCAGGCGACCTGTGCATCAAAAGTGGCTGTTACTGAGCCCGAGCGCCTTGAGGTGACGCGAGAAGTTGACGGCGGACTGGAAACTCTCTCCCTGTCGTTGCCCGCCGTAGTGACGGCGGATCTGCGCCTTAACCAGCCGCGCTATCCGAGCCTGCCCAACATCATGAAGGCCAAGAGCAAACCTCTGGAGATACTCTCGCTGGCATCGCTTGATTTTTCCCCCTCTGGGCAGCTGACGACGCTGCGGGTTTCTGAGCCCGCCAAGCGTAGCGCTCGCTGTGAGTGGCTAGAGGACGCGGCGCAGCTGGTAGCGGTATTAAAAGAACATAAAGCAATTTGATGTAAGGGGATGCAGAAAATGAGTAACGTAACGATTTTAGTGATTGCCGAACACGACCATCAGGCATTAAAGAGCAGCACGCTGAATGCGGTAGCTGCGGCGCAGAAAATAGCCGGAGGGCAGGAGGAGACTATCCAGCTGCTGGTTGTCGGCTATCAGTGCCAAGGGGCGGCGGAGATGGGGCGCAATATTGCCGGCGTGAGTCAGGTGCTGGTGTGCGACGCTGAACACTATGCCAGCCAGCTGGCGGAAGAGGTGACAGAAGCCATTGCACCATTGGCGGCGGCTTTTAGTCACGTGGTGTTTCCCGCCACCGGATACGGTAAGAATATTGCGCCTCGACTTGCCGCGACGCTGGGCGTGGCTCAAGTATCGGATATTACCGATGTACTCGATGAAAACACGTTTGTTCGACCCGTTTATGCCGGCAATGCGCTAGAAACTGTACAAAATTGCGGCGGCCAGCTGGTGGTGACCGCTCGCTGTTCTGCCTTTCCTGCCGCTGAGCGTAGCGAACAGTCCGCGCCAGTTAAGGCGGTAAGCGCTGCGCCGGTCTGCGGATTGACCCGCTACGTGAGCCAGTCGCTAACGTCTCTTTCTCGGCCAGAGCTGACGGCGTCTAACATTGTGATTTCCGGCGGGCGAGGGCTGAGTTCAAAAGAGAACTTCCAGCTGATTGAGAACATTGCTGACCTCTTGGGCGCCGCCGTGGGAGCGTCAAGAGCCGCCGTTGATGCGGGCTACGTGCCAAACGACTATCAGGTCGGGCAGACGGGCAAAATCGTGGCTCCCGAGCTCTATATCGCGGTGGGCATTTCAGGCGCTATCCAGCATCTGGCAGGCATGAAAGAGAGCAAGCTTATTGTCGCCATCAATAAAGACCGGGACGCGCCGATTTTCCAGATTGCGGATTACGGCATTGTCGGCGACCTGTTTCAGGTGCTGCCCGAGCTGGAAAAAGCGCTGGCGTAAAGACCTGTGCTCTGTGTGGTAGACCTTTTTTGCGATCGGGAGGCAGTATGGATATCAGTCAACAGAACCTTAGTGAGCAGCCTGAGCGGGAGAGCATGTCGTTTGACGTAGTGATTGTCGGCGGCGGGCCTTCCGGGCTGGCTGCGGCGATTCGCCTTAAACAGCTGGCGCAGCAGCATCAGTATTCACTTTCCGTCTGCCTGATCGATAAAGGTGCCAGCATTGGCGCGCATATTCTTTCCGGCGCGATTATTGACCCGATTGGCCTGAATGAGCTGATTCCCGATTGGCAGCAGTCGCTGAACGTGCCTCTAACGCCCGTGAGTGAAGACCGCTTTCTCTTTCTGGGGGCTCAGCGGGCGACGTCTATCCCTCAGTGGATGCTGCCGGGCTGCTTTAAGAATCACGGCAATGTGATTGGCAGCCTGGGCGTGGTCTGTGAGCAGCTTGCCGGACAGGCTGTGCAGCTGGGCGTAGAGATTTATGCCGGATTCACCGGTACAGAAGTGCTCTATAGCGATGACGGCGCGGTTATCGGCGTGGCCACTGGCGATATGGGGTTGGATAAGGCTGGTCAGCCCACAGCACAGTATCAGCAGGGGATTAACCTGTTGGCGAAGGCGACGCTGTTTGCCGAAGGCTGTCGGGGGCAGTTGGGAAAAACGCTGATCGAGCGCTTTGCTTTGGATTGCGACAGCGCGCCGCAGACTTACGGATTGGGATTAAAAGAGGTGTGGCAAATTCCCGCAGAACAGCATCAGCCGGGTTTGGTTATCCACTGTGCAGGGTGGCCGCTAGGGGCGGACACTTACGGCGGCGGCTTCCTGTATCACTACGGTGACAATCTGGTGGCCATCGGGCTGGTGGTTGGTTTGAACTACGCCAACCCCTATTTGTCACCGTTCGAGGAGTTCCAGAGGCTGAAAACGCATCCGGAAATCCGTGCCTGTTTACAGCATGGGCAAAGGCTTAGCTACGGCGCCAGAACCATGGTGGCCGGAGGACTGTCTTCCCTGCCGATGCTGAGTTTTAAAGGCGGTGCCCTGTTAGGGGACGACGCCGGGTTCCTTAACGCGGCGCGCATTAAGGGCAGTCACTGTGCGGTAAAAAGCGGCATGCTGGCTGCCCAAGCGACGTTTGAAGCCCTACAGGCTGCTGAACAGCAGGGGCAGACGCTGGCGGATGACGCCACGCTGTCGAGCGTTTATCAACGCGGTTTTGAAGAAAGCTGGCTATACAAAGAGCTTTATCAGTCACGCAATTTCAAACCCTATATGAAAAAAGGGCTCTATCTTGGCTCGGCGCTGTTTGGCGCGGAGCAGCTTCTGCTTAAGGGAAAATCGCCTTGGACGCTGAAACTTACAGAAGAAGATCATCAGGCTCTGCAACCGGCAGAGAACTATGTTCCGCTTGACTACCCAAAGCCTGACGGCGTTCTGACTTTCGACCGCCCGTCTTCGGTATTTTTATCCAATACCCACCATCAGGAAGAGCAGCCCTGCCACCTGAAGCTGAAAGACCGCAGGATCCCTATTACCGTTAACCTAACGAAGTATGCCGCGCCGGAAACGCGCTACTGCCCGGCAGGGGTGTATGAAATATTGCACGAGCAGGAACAGCCTTACCTACAAATTAATGCGCAGAACTGCCTGCACTGTAAAGCCTGTGATATTAAAGACCCGACGCAGAATATTACCTGGACCGCGCCACAGGGGGGAGAAGGGCCGCTTTATCAGGGGATGTAGCAGAGGAAACGTCGTCTCTGCTATCAGAAAGGCCCGCAGCCGTAGCGGTTACGGGTCTTTGGTTTGGGTTACGTATCGCTGGCGCTTTTCCTGATTTGGGCAATACTGCGGTTAATATCGTGGCGCAAGCGTTCGCCAAACAGCCTCATTTTTTCTTCGCTCATATTCTGTGTGTACTGGGCAAAAAATTCATCCGGCGAATCGAATGTGCCGAAGTCCTGCACGATACCCTCTTTTTGAATATAGGTGTCATTGTTGCCGTTCCAGTAAACTGGCGGCTGCTGCAGGTTTGGCGTTGCGACCGCGTAGCCGGAGAACGTATCCGTTTGGTCTGCAAACTTGCGCTGTAGCCCGGTGAGGTAAGGCAGGTCGAGAATAAGCCCCTCCATGTTGTACCAGCGCTGATTGAAATAGACTTCGGCCCAGGTGTGGACGATTTCATCAGGCATGGCCTCATAGACATCGTCATTCATAATGCCGGCCTGTAGCTGCTTATCGATAGTGAAACCGTGTAGGCGGCAGGGAATATTGAGCCCACGCAAGAGCGCCATAAACAGGATGGTTTTGGTGTTGCACTGACCCAGTCCCTCTTGCAGGATGGTGGAGGCGCTGAGGGTATCGTTTACGTTGAAGCCAAACGGGATCTCATCGCGAACAAAATTATAGGCCTGCAGGATTTGCTGTTGCTCGCTGAGGTTTTGCCACTGTCTGTCGGCAATCAGCTGTTGGATAGCAGGGTGATTAAAATCTAATAATCGAGTTTCTTGCAGATAGTCTTTCATTTGCTGCCTCCTTAGGGTCTTGAGAGATTTCAATGTAGCCCTAGTGGTAGCGTGAAACTTGCAAAAAACCGCTGACTTTATGCAGGAGACTAGGCTGAAGGCCAGTGAGCCTTTTACAGCTGTTGGATAAATGAGAGGGGGAATCAAACCCAGCGTTAACTGCGGCAACGGTGACGCTCTGGCCTTGAGTGATGGCGCTCAGCGCGCTGAGCAGCTGTTTAAACAGCAAATAGCTTTTTAACGTGCTGCCGGTGTGCTGTTTAAAAAGGTGGGAAAAGCGGCTGGGGGACAGATAAACCCTGTCGGCAACTTGAGCCGAAGTCAGATGAAAAACTCCCTCAGCGTTCAGTATGTCTAGTGCTTTACTAATTCTCCTGTCGGGAACGCGATGTGAGTTCTTACCGCTGGCGATACCCATGATGTGATAAAGCTGCTGCCACTGGGAATGGTAGCTCTCTGCATCCACTGCCGTTTCTAAAATTGAACAAAAGAGAAGCCTGAGGGCGTCGGCGGTCTTTGTGGGTAAGACGGCGTAGGGGTTTTCCGATGCTTTTAATGAGTGGGCTTTTAACGTCAGCCCCAGGCGAGAAGTGTGATCGACCAATAAAAAGGCACAGGGCGGTGAGGCGTTTAAGTCGATAGCGTGTTCAGTGTTGGACTGCAGCATAATGCCGAGGCCAGTCACCTCCTGCTGCGCAATGTGAAAAGAAAGGGGAGCGTCACTAAGGCTGATAAACAGATGCAGAAACTGATGCCGATGTTTTTGTATGTTAAAGGGAGGGTTAACCAGCAAAAAGTGGTCGTCGGAAGCGTAAATCTTGCCGGTAGTGAGTGGACGCATTGGGGAACCGCGCTGATTGTTCATTGGTTTGCTGAGTATAGTGGGGTACGTCAGAAAGAAGGGGGAGCTATGTCTCAACAACTTCTTTTGCTTATTTAAAACCAGCGCTGACCGTACAGTGAAGGGCTACGGCACCGGAGGCTACGGTTGGTGTCAGGGAGCTAACTCTTTGAGTGGGAGCAGTGTGAATAGCGGTATAGCAGCTAACAGTTCGGCGTTAAACGAGACGGAGTCACCGTGTGCCAAGCAGGGAGCCGCCATGTAGGTAAGCGGCCTTTCTTTTTTATGCTGATGGGGAATGCGTTTGGTTAATGCGGTATAAATAATGGATACTGTGCTGATGGGGATTCAACTTTGGATATAGCCATTTTCTTAAACGTGCAGGGGGAAGAGTGGGTAAGAAAGTTGCACTTCGGCAGAAATTAAGAAAGCTTGATTTTCAGGCTTTAGAGATTTTTTACCACTTATATACCCATCAAAGCGTGACTGAAGTGGCGGAAATACTATTTTTAAGCCAGTCCTCTGTCAGCTATAGCCTTAAGCGCCTTCGTGCTGCATTCGATGATGAGCTTTTTATTAGTTCGAAAGGCGGAATGAAGCCAACGCCGAAATCAGAAAGTATCATTAAATATATAGAGGATATTCTGAACAAAATATCCCTTTGCGTTGATGAGAAACAGTATTTTTTGCCAAAGGAATATGAAACAACATTTACTATTTTCTCTCCCGAGTATTTTGAAATTTTGGTTATTCCTCTTCTGATAGAAGAGATCCTCAAAGAAGGGTTAAAAATCAAAATAGACGTCGTTCGTCCTGAAACAAAGATCCCCTTTGAAGAGATAAAAAACCGCCAGATTGATATCGGCATCGTGTTAAAAACGCCGGGCATTGAGTACCCCAATAGTCTATGCAGTCAGTCTATCTTGCATGATGAGCTGTTGGCCGTCTTTGGGGGTGATATCGCACAGCCAGAGGGACAACTCACTATTGAAGAGCTGGTTCACTATAAGCAAGTTTTTCCTTCTCCGTGGTTAGAGAATCACTGCATGGTTGACAGTGTATTAAAAAAGCAAAATATTCAACGAAATGTCACCATTAAAGCCAATGGCTACTATTCGGGCCTGAAAATGCTGACGTCTTCGGAGATGATGATGCTGCTGCCACATAAGATTTATCACAAGCTCTCGAACCAGCACGCTTCTCTACATTGCAGAAAAGCGCCAAAAGAGCTGCTGGGTTTTGATGTCGATATGCTTTGGAGTGAGACATCTTCAAATGACCCTGCCAACCAGTGGCTCAGAAAACAGATTATTCTCGCCTGCCAGAAGATCGGTGAAGGTTAATCCGTTACCTTGGCAAAATACTTGCCATAGTCAGCGGGTTTGAATCTGTGAGCGATAAATATCATCACGCCTGCAATCACTGCGAGTATCGCCCAAGCGGTGGTAAAGCTTGAGTAAGTATCTTTAATATAGCCAGCCACAAGAGGCGACATCGCCGCAATCATATAGCCGATACCCTGTACAAATGCCGTTAGCTGGCCTGCCTGAGTCGGGTCTTCAATGTGATCCATAGCAGTAATTAAACTCATCGGAAATAGCCCGCCAATTCCTAGGCCAAGCAGGATGCCCCACACTAAAGCGAGTGACTCTGGCTTAATCATCAGTCCGCTAAAGCCAACAATAATACAGAGCAAGAGGAAATATAGAGTTCCACGTCTGTCTTTACTGCGGCTTGCAATCGCCGGTATTGCTAAGCCAGCCAACACTTCTACAGAAGTTAAGAAGGCTAAAATTAGCCCTGATTCTTTATCCTGCCATCCAAGATCAACGTAGTAAGGAGGTAGCCAGGCGAGTACGCACGTGTAAGCAGAGGTTCCTAAACCAAAGAAAATGCCTAATATCCAAGCTCTAGAGCTCTTGTAAAAAGCAGGTGGATTTTGGGGAACGGTGCGATTGGCTTTACGTAGCGTTGAGCCAATATATTGTTTAACGGTAAACCATGAAACAAGAGCCAGTACTGCTAAACATCCCCACACCGACAGCGCCACACGCCAGTTTGAACTGTACTCTCCAATAAATGGTGATGCCGAAGCTGATAATGCAGCACCTCCCATAATAGCGGTGACGTATACCCCCATATAGAGCTCGATAGAGTTAGGGAATCGGCTTTTAATAATTTTAGGCACAGTTGCTTGAATCAGGGCAATTCCCAAACCTGCGACAACCGCAGTGGCTAAGAGGTTTTCAGCGTTTTGGGCATAGTAGCGATAAAGTGTTGCACCGGCGATGAGAACTAACGAATAGGCAATAAGTTGATGTTCGCCCATTCGGTTACTTAAGTTGATACCGAAAAACATCGCGATACCCATGGCAAACACGGGTAGCATTGTCAGCAGTGAAGCCATGGTGAACGTGAGTGAAATATCCGAGCGTATTGAATTTAGCATCGGGCCAATAGCCGCCATTGACGGCCTAAGGTTTAGCCCTATTAGCACGAGCGAAAGTAGAATGAGTAATCCACTCAACCTTAACGGTGTAGTTAGCATATACGTATTTCCTTCTCGTCGGGGATAGGCTATTAAACCTCACTTATTCATTGAGACGCATCGGAGTGTTAAATACTCGTATCTACTTTTTGAGTTGCTATGATGTGAGCCCTATCTGAGGAGCTTGATATCAAGGCAGAGTAACCTTTTTTAGGAGATCTTTTTTCATTTAAATGCATTGTTTTTTTAGACATCGCCTGAGCTTTCATAGTGTTGTATATTTGAAGTGTTTAGATTTAATTAGTGGAGTTCATATTTTTCAATATGATTCTTATCTTCTTAAAATATTGGAAAATACGTGTGAAAATGCGGCCTTTATTACAGTGCATTGAATATTGATTAACGTTGTTACAACAAACTGAATTTTATTATCTAATTGATTTTATTCTATAATTTAATTTTAATTGTTCTTTTCTTTTATGTGGAATTATCGATTCCATTCTTTTGTTAAAAATTTAAATATGTTGACTAATGGGTTGCTTTAAACTACATTGATATAGTATTTCTATTTAATCATTGCATTGGAAATTGTTAATAATTTATAAAAATAATAAATAGCACACTGATTATAAAGATTTAAATAAACCATGATGGATAAGGATATCAATACTAATGGACTATACACCCGCACTTCGTCGCCATAAAAAACGCTTTCAAATGGCTGCTGTTGCCTCAGCAATCGCCACTGCGCTCATTTCTCCTCAGGTTTATGCGGCTGTAACCACAACCGTCAGCGCCGCAAACGGGCAAGATATTACTTTAACCCCCAATGAGCAGCACCTGCTGGCTAACGGCAGGCTGGCATTGAGTGCGACAGGCACGGGAACGATTACCGGAGACGGCGTCCTTATTTCTGTGACTCACCCCAGCGGTACTGTTAATAGAGACTCCGCAGCTATTAACGTTACCAATGGCGGCAAGGTATTTCTGACGGGCGCAACGATCAATCATCTAAATCCCAGTAATGGCTATTGGACAGCAGACAGCACTCGGGCTATTTATGCATATGGTTCGGATACGCTTGTTGATATATCTGACTCCAAGATAGAGACTTTTAACTATATTATACAAGTGGTTAATGGTGCGACAGCCAAATTTCATAATACTGAGATGATTGCTCAGAGGCATGGATTGAATACGAGGGGAATTGGTTCAAGCACTCACGTCACTGATTCTGATATAACGTTTCTTAGTGCTGGAACCAGTTTCAATGCACGCAATGGTGCGCTGATCACTGCCCGGAATACGTATATTCACGGGATAGGCAACTATGGTTCCGCGCTATCATGGGATTCAAATATTACGCAACCAAACCAGACTCAGGCCTCTAAAGGCATTTTTGATAATGTAACCATTGAAACGCAAAGGGATGCCACTATTGGTTACGGCGTTTGGCTAATTAGTCGTTCCCAGCTCTTGATGGATAATTCACATATTATCACCCATGGAAATAGCACTAAGGGGATATATGCGAATAAAAGTCAGGAAATATCGGAAGTCCGTAATACCAAAATAGAGATGCGCGGCAGTAGTGGTAACGCGGTATCTATGGAAAACGGTAGTCAGATACTGTTAGCCGATAATAGTGAAATTATCACCTTTGGCAATAACAGCAACGCGCTGTATGCCCATCACAATAATAGTGATGCCATAGCACCCACTAAGATCACGGCGTCTGATATCAGTATCACGCTTAACGCTGACGGTGCGAATAGCTACGGCGTGAGATCTGAGTCTGCCGGTTCACAGATTTATCTTAATAATGTCCAACTAACGGCTTACGGCGAAAACGCAACGGGGCTTTTTGCCAAAGAAGCCGAGAGCATTTTGCATGCGGATCGCGTTAATGCACAAATCCATGGTGACTCATCTACCGGAATGCGGGTACAAAATGGCGCTAACGTTAAGCTGAATGACAGTTTATTGAATGTGACCGGGAATAATAGCCACGGCATTGTTTTTAATACCGCGAATACCAGCGATGCCAACAGCTTACAGATCGTCGATAGCCATATTGAGGCGCAGGATGGCTATGCCATTCAGAATCAAAGCGGTTCGTTAGCTCTGAACCTGAATAACTCCACGCTTATTGGTCGTACGGGTGGTGTAGACGGTGTCGCTATCAACGTGAGTGATTTAAGCTCAGCGGTACAGTCAGGCACGGTGGATATCACTGCCGATAATTCACATATTTTCGGCGATATTATTTCTCAATCCAATAATGCTAGCGCCTCTTTAGGCGTGACGTTGAGTCATGGGTCATCATTCACTGGCCGGACGCCCTACGTTGATAGTATGACCATCAACGATACTAGCCAGTGGAATATCACTGACAGTTCGACACTGTTAACGCTTGCAAATAGCGGCTCGGTTGCTTTTCTGTCTCCTGATAACAATGGAACATTTAAAACGCTGACAGTGAATGGTAACTATCACGGCGGTGGAAGCTTAACCCTTAATACCGCATTGGGTGATGATGACTCTGAAACAGACAGGCTCGTGGTAGGCGGAAATACTTCAGGCACAACCAGTCTATTCGTTAATAACTACAACGGCAGCGGTACACAAACTACCGATGGCATTGAAATTATTACGGTTGCTGGGGAGTCCGACGGTACCTTTGCGCTTGGAAACCGCGTCGTTGCCGGCGCTTATGAGTATCGCGTCGCTAAATCGGGCAAGAACTGGTATCTAACCAGCGCTCTTTATGAAGAGCCGACGGATCCCACTGACCCAACAGATCCGACAGATCCAACAGACCCAACAGACCCAACGGGACCGACAGATCCTACTGACCCCACAGATCCTGCAACTCCATCTCAGCCTGAAGAGGGGAATAGCGGTGGGGGTATTCATGTCATACGCCCTGAAATCGGGGGCTATATTGCAAACCTGGCGTCAGCCAATACGCTATTCCTCTCCCGTTTGCACGATAGGTTAGGTGAAACACAGTATACCGATTATTTAACCGGTGAGGCGAAAGTCACCAGCATGTGGCTGCGTCAGGAAGGCGGGCACAATCGCAGCAAAACGCAGTCCGGCCAAGCGAAAACGCAGACTAATCGCTACGTAGTGCAGCTGGGGGGCGATATCGCTCAGTGGAGCCAGACTGGCTTAGACCGTTTCCATTTAGGCGTTATGGCGGGCTATGGCTATGCGCGTGGCCATACGGATGCTCAATACAGCGCTTACAAGTCCAAAAACAGAGTGGACGGCTATTCGCTCGGGGTATACGGCACTTGGTATGCCAACCAGCAGGATAAGTCCGGACTATATGTTGACAGCTGGATACAGCACGCCTGGTTTAATAACTCCGTTCAGGGCGATGGGCTTTCAGAAGAGAAATACCACTCCAAAGGATGGTCAGCGTCGATTGAAGCGGGATACAGCTTTAATCTAAGCCAGAGCGATAGCGTAAGCTATTGGCTACAGCCAAAAGCGCAGGTGACGTGGATGGGTGTTCATGCTGATAAGCACTATGAAGCGAACGGCACAAGAGTCACTGGTAACGGCGATAACCTGTCCACGCGTTTAGGCCTGCGCGCCTATCGTCAGGCACAGAGTAAGGTGGATGCTCAGACCGGCCGAACACTGCAGCCGTTTGTTGAGATTAACTGGCTACACAATACAAAGAACTTCGGTGTGACAATGAACGATGTATCTGATTATCAAACAGGTACACGCAACATTGGAGAAGCCAAAGTAGGTATTGAAAGCAACTTTAACAACCGGCTAAACGTATGGGGCAGCGTCGCCCAGCAGGTTGGTGATAAAGGGTATCGCGATTCTCAGGCTTCGATTGGGGTTAAGTATAGTTTTTGATTGTTGGTTGCCGACATGATGGGTAGCGCTTTATTGACGTGAGCCTAAAGGTTACCTAATAGATAGGGGGTGTTTTCATGGGAAATGCCCTCTATTTATTTGGATAATATCAGGAAGGGAAGAAGAGCTTAAGAGGAAAAGAGCAGTAGGATTTTGATCTGGTTGTGTAAATATAAACAGCCCCCACTGTTTTATTTAAGATAGAACTCCCGACAAGTTGGTTAATGCATTTTCTTTTCACTACTCAGTTTGTTGTGTGTTGGTGCTGTCTTCGGGGATACAAATACATATCGGAAGTGGTGATTTTGGCGCTCGCTTTTGTCTTTCTTTAACGTATCTGCTGGGCCAAATCTCTTCGGGATGAAGCCCTATTACTGCTGCAATTAACCACTCGCCTTTTGGCCATGGGCGTACCAGAGCATTTGCCAGCGTTGAAGAGGCCAGACCTGCCTCTCGTGAGAGTTTTGCTAGGCTGGTGCCCCGCTTTTTTAGCGCTGCGATAACGTCGGCAGAGTGCCAGTCTATGGCTGTTTGTTTATTCATATATTTTCCTTGTTAAACCGTGATAAATCATACAACTCTTGAATAATGCTCTTGATTTAACTCAAATTAAAGTAATACATGAATTTATAAGGGAATGCATGAAGAGGGGCGGAGTTCGTAGGCGGATAATTTCTGCATGTAAACAGGAATTAGGTTACTGCTGTGATTGGGAAAAGACTGAAAATTTCAAGAGTAAGTGCAGGCCTGACACAGGCAGAACTCGGTGTTCGCGCTGGCTTGGATGAGGAGTCGGCAAGCGCTCGTATTAGTTCATATGAAAAGGAAGTCCATTCTCCCGATTTTAAATTGGTCTGTAGGCTAGCTACGGCGCTTGATGTACCAGAAGCGTATTTCTATGCGGTTGATGACGATCTTGCGGAATTGATTTTGCAGTATCATCGGTTTAAGAAAAGTAATCCGGGGAGTAGGGTGTTGATTGCTTCGGGGTGATGGGGGGATTTAATAAGTAAGGAAAGGCCACGAGTTCAGAGGTTATCTCGTAATATTTCTAAGATCCAATCTTCGATATTTGATTGATTATTAAAGTTTTATAAAAATAAGTAACTATGAAAGAAATGCATACTAAAAATCTTGGTTTAGTATGCATCGATTAACATTTAAATAAGTTTGTATTTTATTGGTTCGGGAAATAAAAGATCAAAGTTTTTTTGATCTATTTTAAATAATGGACCTTTCTCACTTACTCTATTATTTTTTCCTGAGCGCTTAATAAGATGATCCATTGTAATAACACCACTTTCAATTAATGGCATTAGTTGGTTTAATAATGGTGCTTTTGTGTGAGTTACTGAGAGTAACTGAAAATATTCAGTGCCATCAATAAATGTACTTGATGCTTCTATCCAAAAAGTTTCAGCATGCTTTTCTTTTAAACGTTCTCTTAAGAGAGAGCCGCTCCAGCTTGCGATATGTTCTTTATGTTTTGTTTCTCCATTATCAATTTTTATTGACCATTCTTGTAATTCATCTTTGTCCATTTTAAATATAAGACTTTGGCTATTCGGTTTTTGGCTGCTAACGGAACAATAGAGTTTAAAATCTTTTTCACGGAAATAGCCAAATTTATCCAGAATTTCAGCACTTTTCTTATATGGGCTGATATCCCACTGAGCTACTTGAGCAAATAAAGTTGAGCGATTCTTTGACGAATTACGTCCTGATTTTAGCTCAATGCCTTTGTAATCGGGGAGTTTGCTCGAGTTGGCTGCGATTCCTAATGCCTTTTCGATTGACATTCCAATCGCAGTATCTCCTTGATGAGTTGCCCGAATAGGATGCTTTGCCAATTCTTTTAACTTACTTAAAAGCTCATCTGCAATGGAGTTATTTTCATGTAGATATTCATTGATGAATTTCTTTATTTCATTTGAGTGTTGCAATTCATTTTTTAAGTTTATCTCACTGAGATTAATTAAATAAAGACTATCTTTAAAAACAACAATTGCAACTTGAGAACCGGCAGGTGCAAATTTTCCTAGACCTGTAAACCACATTCTAGGATCGCCTTTTTTTGTTTTAGGCCGATATAAACTAACTTGCGACTCGATTAGTTCAGTTGGTGTGACAAAGTAGGCATGCTTTTTTACACCATATTCATCAGCTCCTTGTTTCTGTTGTTCATAAAAATGAAATTTTGTAAGTTCAAAGTGTGTTCTAATAGGAGAGGTAGAGTCCAAAATGCTTTTTTAAGGCCAGTGGTTGTAGGCTCAAATATAGAAAACTCAATGGCAAGTTGAGCTAGCTCTTTTTTATTATTAATGACTTTTAATTTTATTTCATCATCAAGATCTTGGTGACGCTCATTTTTTATATCTTGCTCTTCATCTTCACTTAATTCAATATCTTCATCGTGAATGAAATTTATCGAAACATTGGGAGTTGGAATAGATAATTTTTGATTTAATTTATAGGCATTAGTTATAGCTTTCCAATTACCAAATTTATTTTCTTTGGCAACTATTTGTAATGCATCATCTAAACTGAGAGTGTTGCTTTGTTTTTTTAATTGTTTAGCACGTTGTTTGAATCGTTCATATTGTGAACGCGTAACTAGAATTTGTTTGGACATGTATGCCTCTCTGTAACAAAAAAGTTTCAAATAGATACATACACCAAACTTACTGCCCATAAATAAGTTAAAAGTGCAAGTTGAAACTAGTCATTACAGAGAGGACGCAAAGGGTCTTTACTAACTTGGGCTGAAGGCTTCTCTCTAAGCCTGATTTTCAGATTATCGAGGCGCCTCGAAAAAGTCAACTAAACTCACCATAGCCGCCTGGACATTTCTTTTTTTTTAGATTAGAATGTGCTTTATCGTAGTACTGTTTATTTATATAGGTGTATATTGAAAAAGAAAAATAAATTCAATCATATAGAGCTATTTGCTGGTTGCGGGGGACTATCATTAGGGTTAGACAAGGCTGGTTTTGAACTCCTGCTAGCTAATGAATTGTCACCAATGGCTGCAGAGACATTTGCATATAATTTTTTTAATGAAGATTTTCAGCAAATGGCGAAAGATAACCATAAGCCTAAACATGCCTTTTGGATTAGCAGTCAATTCGATACACTATCACAACGCTTAAGAGAAAATCCTTTTCAATATCCGATTGATTCAGTAACAAATACTGATTTGCCACCGAATGTAGAGTTATTAAAAGGTAATTTAATTATAGTAATATTATTCAATTAAATAAATATTTTAAAAAATAACAAAGTGCTATTGGATACAATACGGAATGGATTTAATGGTAAATGGGTCGATTTAGTTTCCGGAGGGCCACCTTGCCAGAGTTTTAGTATGGCTGGATTAAGAGAAAAGGATAGTGATAAAAATACCCTGCCGTGGGAATTTGCCAGCTTTGTTGAACATGTTCAACCTAAAATAGCAGTGTTAGAGAATGTCACTGGTATTTTAAGAGCTTTTAAAGATAAAAATGATAATTTATTTCACGCCTGGTTTGAAGTTGCGAAAGTTTTTGCTACTAAGAAATATATTCCTTTATGCTTACATGTTAATGCTCGATTTGCCGGAGTTCCTCAAAATAGACCTCGCTTTATTATGATTGCAATTCGTCATGATATTTTTGAAGAATTAGAGAAAACTTTTTCAACTATAGATTCAGAATTAAAACTATTTAAAGAATCTAAGGTATTTTATCAGTTGGTACAGAAGCAGCCACAAGAAGCTATATTCGGTACATTGCCTTATTTTGATGTGACTAAAGATGATAATTTATCTTTATTTAAGACATCATTTCTTCATCATTTAGTCGGCCATACGCCTGTATCGGTTAGTGAGGCATTAGATGATCTAAAAATGAATAAACCAAGTAAATCATCATTTTTTGTGATAATTTAAATAAACCTTTTTCAACTATACTACAAAAGCGAGATAGAATTTATAATCATGAGTATCGTAGTAATAGTTACTATGTCCAGAGAAGATTTAAGACTATATCAAGTGCTTCAAGAATGTAATGATAAAAATATTAATAAAGCGGTTTTTAATATTTTGAAGGGAAACGATAGTGTGATCTCTGATTCTATATGGGATGTGCTTAAAAATTTTGATTATTTGAAAGATAACAATAAGATGGGTAAGTTTTATTGAAATCAGAATTTATTAAATACTTACAATCACATCCAACGAAAAAACAAACTCAAAAAGCATTGAATGCTAATTTACCTGCACCTGCTGCATTATCTATTCCTGATGATGCTTGTCATTATGATAAAAGTGAATTAAGAGTTTTAACTGTTAGAGAGATGGCAAGAATTCAGTCTTTTCCTGATAACTTTATTTTTAGATCGAAAATAACGACAGGTGGGCAGATGCGAAAAATTTGAGGTTCCTCAATATACTCAGGTAGGAAATGCTGTACCACCATTACTTGGGCTAGCTCTAGGTAAATGTATTAGTGAATTATTGAATAAATTAAATAAAAATTAACATGTTACAGAAAAGATAAAATAATAATTAATTCATGGGGTTAGATTTTGCAATCTCGTTGTAAAGAAAAGCTCATAAGTTTTAATAGTTACGAGCTTTCTAAAATTTATTGAACTGCAGGAGTTGAACCAGAATCCGAAATTTCCACACAAAAAAGCCCGCAGGGCTTGCGCCGTGCGGGCTCTTAGGACTTCATCGGATGACTCTGGTAATCACCGATGGAGAATTTTGGAGAGCTAGCTGAAAGCGACACCAAATACTAACTGTCTGATTTTTTGAGCAATGTAACGGGAATCAATGTCACAGCAGTATGGCACTAGCCATTTGTATCAATCAAGATGAAGAGAGGGGTCATGATTGGCAAGAGACCTTCTAAGCTTTTGGACACGAGTAAACTCTAGCGTCTCTAAAAACAAATCTGAAAGTTCTTGTCGGGAAATCACAACGTCATCACTAACTTGTGTGATTCATAGACATCGTTTCACTATAATGCCTTACTATGAACAGGGAAATTCAGCAGCGGTTACAGTGGGTAAAACTCTATGAGACGTCTGGTGATGCGGGGTTCGTATGTCGTCGCTGCGGCATTTCTCGCCCCACATTACGTAAATGGTGGCGCAGATATCTGGCACAGGGTATAGCCGGTCTGGAAAGCCACAGCCGTCGTCCTAAACATTCACCATCAACTAAGACTGGCCCCGACGAAATTGCTCTGATTCTGGAGTTACGAACACTGCGGAATCTGGGTGCAAGACGTATTCAAAGCGAGTTAAAAAGGCTTCATTCGATCTCTCTGGCTATAGCAACGATCCACAAGGTTCTTTGCCAGAACCAGGTTAAGCCTGTTGTTAAGTTCCGACGTAAAGCTGACTTCATTCGCTACGAACGCCCTGTTCCTGGTGATCGTGTCCAGATGGATACCTGCAAGATTGGTCCCGGTTTATATCAGTACACTTCTATTGATGATTGCACTCGATACAGGGTCCTAAGGCTTTTACTCTCGTCGCACGGCTGCAAATACATTGGATTTTATCGATTGTGTTATTGAAGAAATGCCTTTCCCAATACAGCGGTTCCAAACGGACCGGGGAAGAGAGTTTTTTGCTGTTAAGGTGCAGGAAAAATTAAAAGAATACGGCATCAAGTTCCGTCCGAATAAACCTGCGTCACCTCATCTTAATGGCAAAGTTGAGCGATCCCAAAAAACAGATAAAGCTGAGTTTTACGCAACCATAGACTTGGCTGCTAACGACCTGAGTGATCTACTGGCGGAATGGCAGCACTACTACAACTGGGAGCGCCCTCATAGCGCACACAACGGTAAAACACCGATGGAGCGCTACTTCGAGCTAGCTGAGCAAACGCCTTACTCTGACGCCGTCCAAACAAGCTATCAGCCCAGTGAAGAACATGTACAGGAGCAAAATTACAAACTTGAACTTGAGCTGAGAAATTGAAACGATGTCTATGAATCACACAAATTACATGCGGCTGCAATTTCTCTGTATGAACAGTTAACTTTAGCTGCTTCGTAGCTGATTAAACCTATAATGGGGTTATTTTTCTCATTGTTGTTGTAAATGTCTTTTAGAAGATTATCTCCTTGTTGGCTGGCCCAGCTCTGGGAGTCATTATTAAAATCAAAGTAATATTTTGCTGAGAGCAGTTGGACGGGGTGTTCTGTACCAGGTAAAACGCTCCAGATAATAACTTGCTTAACTTTGATGGTTTCATTTTCAGCCAGTTTTTTAGCAGCACTTAAACCTTCTTTCAATTTTGAATTGTCTGCTTCTTTCTTAAAGCAATAAGGATCACTTCCATTGGCGACACAGGCCTCATTGTATTGGTCTATAGAGCGCTTTGCGCTTTCTATCAAACTGGCGTAGCCATTAGCAAACCGAGTCATTTCCCTTTTCCAGATACTATTAGTTGCAGATGCCGACATATCACACGTATAAGTAACAGTTTGGCGTCCTTGCTCATCGGCTCCATCTTCCCATTTAAACGATTCACATCGCTGGCGATGCTCTAATGCAGTCCCCAGGGTTCTGGTTGAGTCTATATTTGATAATACCTGTGATTTTATAATTTCCTGATTGTCTGAAGCGGATACATTATCACAGCCAGCAACAATAAATATTGAGCAGCCGATAAACAATCCAGTAAGTACTTTTTGTTTAGACATGAGTGATTCCTTTTGAAGTTTTGGTAAATTACGTAGCCTTGACTAAATCAGGCCTGATAAGACGGTTAATCTGGTTTTAATGAATGAAGGGCGCATGTTCGATACCTGTATAAAGTAAATCACTCCTGGTAGTAATCGTACCGGTCAGACAGGCGTGACTTTCAGTTTCTTTACCCATAGGGTTCATGACACTGATATGAGCATCAGGCTGACCTTTGTACTCTTCATAAGTGATAGCCATAGCGCCTTCTATATTCTCTCTAGTTCCTCGCAATACAAAGACTCTATTGTCAGTAACATCATTTGCTGTGATGGACTGCTGTGCTTCACCTGAATTAGTATCCATTTTGATGACTACGCTGCCTTTATCAGAACTTTTATCCTGTGATTTATAGGTAATATATACGGTATCTTTTTTATGATTCAGTGTCATAACCCCACCAGTATCAAGTGTACATTTAAGCTCCCAGTTTTCCTGACCAGCCTGCGAAGAACTGCTTAACAACATTATTAAATATAAAGATGTTTTTATTTTTACAATATTCATATAGCCTACTGATTAAGTGAGGAGATTATTCTTAATTGATGAAGTTGCTCCTCTTTTACTACTATTTATTTGATGAATAATATTTTTTATATGAACGATGATTAGCCGAGTTCATTACATCATGGATATAAGGAACATGAGGTAAGGATGAGATGAACCGCTCACACGCAGTGAGATGGCAGATGTCATCTCTGCGCACAAAACTCTCTGTGGTTAACTTCACCTGGTTGATGCTGGCTACTGGAATAACCCTGATTATTTCGGCCTGACAGGCAACTAAATACCAATTTCCTTCCGTGTGAATAAGACGATAAGGTTCAAAGACCGCGTGAGAATCATTGCCAGTCAGCAAATGAATACAGTTTTGTTGACAGATCGCCTGTATCAGTCGCTGAAAACATTCTGATGACACAACCGAGTCAGAATGCGATGAAGACCAGATAAGGCAGGGAGAATATGACGTTTCACCCGTGAGGTAATGCATCAACCTGCGATCAGGTGACGGAAACAATTGAGTGATTCCGGTGTTGCGCATAAACGCCAGAACATCTAACGAACTGTCTGTAAAGCGTTTCCCATCAAGTCGCCAGCGCCCATTCTCACTAACGATATTAAGGTGGAGTAATCGTTGGTGGAAATCTCGCTGTAGCGTTCGTTCAGATACTCCAAACTCTTCTGCCAGGGTTTTTAGGTCAAGAGACTCTCCTGACAGTAACCGGCTGATAATCTGTGTCAGCCTGATGGCAAACCGGTCATAACGAGTCGATGTAGTGTTCATCAGAAAAATGTCCATGGATAACTTACTGTTTTTAATGATGTTATTATGAATCATGAGCACGACAGGATATGTCGTAGTAACAGGAGGAATAGAGAAAAAACGTCCAGGCAAATAACTAAGTAATATCCTGATTAACAATAACTATTTTTTTCAGAGACAGAACTGAAGCAGGTCGCGACATATCCTGTCGCTGAATTCATAATTTTCAGGTGGCTTAACTCAGTGGGTAGATGTATTAGAAAAACCAGTGCCATATTGCGGTAGCTGCATTCTCCAGCCCTTCTCTGAGCACTCCCAGCCCGTTGCGTATCACGTTGGGGAGAGGTATGGCCTCCAGAATCCTGCTCAATAATTCTCCCAACAAATCCGCGAAATCCTTTCGGGCCTTCGTCTCCGATTCTTTGGTGCGATGTTCTTTCCTGATCTGGCGAAAGACGCCACTGGTAGCCTCTGGTGGCAGGGCAAAAATCATTGTTTCAACTATACGAGACATGTTGTAACCGGTTTTTGCTGAAACAGCATGCACCGGGTAAGGGGTAAAGAACTGTCGGGAAACGGCAGCACTTCTCGCTGTGAGCGTCATGAGTTGCTTCACTGAAGGAGATCCTTTTTCACGATCCCATTCCAGTGATGGCTCGGCTTTGTCAGCCTGGTTGATAACAAAAACAATTCTGTCTGTCGATACGCCACAATCCAGTAGAAAACGGTGGAACTCTTCGTCTGTGGTACAGGCTCGGTCATCGGCTTTCATCACCCAGAGAATGAGATCCAGCTTCGGTAACTGTTCTTGGTACATCTGGCGATATATCTCATCATGATTCAGTGATTCACCTGCGCCCGGCAGATCGATCAGCGTCAGGCTGCGTCCTCCAGCGTTCAGGGTAAAATGCAAAGGTTTACGTGTGCAGCCTTCTGCATGGCTGACTGGGCTGAGAGGATGTTCAAAAAGGGCATTGCAAAGCGAGGATTTTCCGGCACCTGTTTTTCCCATGATGCCAATCACGGGTTCGTAATGAATACTCTGGCGTATATGCTCCAGAACCAAATCGGAGATATGTTCAGGAAGAATGGATAAAGGTTGCTTCAGGACATTAATGCCCCGTTCAAAGGAATCAGACATGTAGCCTCCGGAATGAAAAAAATTCGATACAGCAACTTCGCTGCAATGTATTCATTGCGGTAATACAGGTCTGTTTTTTTTTGCATTCGAATTACGGGGAGGAATGTGGTTTTGTGGAGCAAACCGGGGGCATTGCCCCGGTTCACTGATACGGTGAAATGATATCTAACGTCGCATTACCCATTCATTCAGTTCTGACTCCAGCCAGCCAACGGATTGCTTTCCCAAGCGTTTTTGTTTTGGAAATGTTCCATCGTAGCGTGGCGATTTTGGATTAAGCCAGTCGTATATGGTTGAGCGTGAAATTCCCATTTTTTTCATGACATCTTTTAGCCTCAAGATCCTCGGTGAATCAGGAATATTTGCGTAACTGGATGTATGTAAGGAGGGAGGGTTCTGTAACATCTAGGCTTCCTTAGTATGAGTTTGTTCAGGTGGGTCCATATTGCCAACCACGCTGGGGCTGTCATACACTGGAAGTAACATTAAAATAAAATCACTTTAGGGATTTACTTTTCATGAAGGATGTGGGTGCGAATTTTTTTGATGATTTCTATCTGCAAGTTTGTACCGCTTGTGAGGACAAACTTCTTGAGCTGGAATGGAAACTTAAAGTCGAAAAAAAGGAGAGCAACCAGGATGTTCTGCGCACTTACAGGCAAAGAGCCTATGATAAAATTGAAGAATTTAAAATTATTGAGTATTCAAAAATACAATGTCAATATTTTGTAGATATGACTAATAGCGACAATATACGCTACTCACAAGAGTTTATAAATGTTGATGGAATAATGGTTGAGAAACCTTTTGTTTATAAGAAAACATATGCAGAATATCGGATTGAAATTCGAGGAGAAATGGACGGGTATAAACTGAAAGGATTAGCAAGGCTATATGATGCACATTATGAATATATATATCTATCTATGGCTTTAGAAGATTTTTACTGGGCGCAGTTCCAATATTCATTGGGCAATAAAAAAGAAAGTTGTAAGTTTCTTCTTGATGCTTATTCTTATATGAATGTCTGTATTTCGCAAGATGATAACCGAGAATCACCGAGTTTTCATCGATTAAGAAGTGGTTTTGATAAAGTATGCAGAAGAGCGCGTTCAAGCGCTGGAGGGAAGAATAAACTTGCAGAACTTGAATATATTAAAGATACAGTTGTAATCTTACTTGGGGATATTCCTTCACATAGCGACTGGAAAAATAAACGTCAACTTCTTGAATATTTAATGCCCTATATTTGTAATAATGATAAAAAGATCAATCCAGATAAATGGATAAATGATACAGGCGATAGAGAGGAAACTATCCGCCGCAGACTTAATAAATGGTCTACAGGTGATCTAAAAGTAGAGATTGATAAAGTCCTAAAGAACGATACTAACAATTAATATTTTTATGGGTTTGATATTTTTATGTCTATCAGGAGGCTACTATACGATCAGTCTTGATGGGTTTTGAAATTACATCGCTATGAAAATACCTAACATAAATCTATTGGAAATCCAATCATTGTTAATATGACAGTTGTAATTGTGTCTACACTAGAAATCGAATGAAATTTATAGGTTTGACGTAGCCTTAGTGGTAGTCGAAAATAATTATATAAATGGGCCTGCATTTTGCAAGAAGGCCCATTTACGTCAGGGGTAAATTATATATCCCATAATCGCGCAGATTAACCGGTAATCACTCACGTAGAAGATTTCCGGATTCTCAGTGCTTTGTTCACCGATAAAGAAGACTTGAGCTCTCTCTTTAGCTTTTTTATTTACTGCTTCTTTTGCTTCTTCCTGCACAGTTTCAAGCTCATTCAAAAGCATAGTCTTTTTGGCTTTTGACCAGCCTCCCCACTCAATGTGTAGTTTATAGCTACGCGAGGGCTTAAACTTACCAGATTCGTCTTTTGCCCATTCTCCCGAGAGCGGAATGACAATTCGGTTTTCGTCTTGCTCAAATTTCTGCCATAACAACTGCGAATAAAAAACTCGGCGCTCAGGGTAGGGTTGAACCGGGTCTTTTAGTTTTTTAAACACGGTCATGTAAGTATCGGCATTAATACCCTGGATATTTAATGACATACCACGGTCATACGGGAAGCGAATAAATGCCCTACAAATCTGGCGAATAGCATTAACCGGGCGGCGGGATTGCCGCGCTGGAGCATTTCCCCCGCTGGATGCTGACGATGTAGAACGTATTGGATTGGTGTTGTTGTCGCTACCAGTAGTGCCAGGATCAACAACGGGTCGTTGTTCAATCAATTTTAACCCTGCGGGCATCAAACCCGGTGCGCTGTCTAGCATGTTGCGGACGCTTTTTTTCTGTCCCTGCTTAACCACTGTGCTTTCAGCATCTGCATCACAGTTAATATGCTCTTTTCCAGGCATTTTATTAAACGACGGTCTTTTCTTACTTCCTTTTTGCCAAGCGGAAGGATACATCTCAATCCCACATCCCCAGCATACATAGCCACTGGTATCAACATCATCTAGCAGCCAGAGATCTTCTGCCTCGACTTTTTCTCCGGTACGTTTATCACGTGCAGATTCCATTACTTTCTCCTTAACGCAGAGTTTTCGTATAGACTAGGGATAGTAGCCTTTATTCAAACCGCTGTTCCCGTTCACTATCTTCCAGTTGTTCACGCTCTTTTTGGCGTTCCACCCACTGAATCATTTTTTCACAAACTATTTTGGCAGCCTCGGCGATATCTGGACGCTTGTGTTTACTCAGCACACAGATGGCGCTTGATCTAGCTTGCATTATGTTCGCCAGGCTACCAGTCCAGGATGATGGAGTGATTCGCCCAGCAAAAGACTCAAGTACAGCTAGTGGCTCAGGTGAGGCCTCTAAAAGTTCTATAGCCACTTCGTGTATGGTCAGTGCACTCTGTTCACCATTTTTTGACCAAAGAGTTACGCCACCAGCTACTACGGGCCAAACACGGGGATCATTTCTGGCGTTGCACCATGCAATTAAAACGTTTGTATTTATCCTTGCAAGGGGATAAGTGCGTAAGCCACTACGCCCAATAAAGAATTGTCTTCTTTGCTGCTGTTCCTCTGTACCTTCAAAAATGCGATTGAGAAATACTTCTGGCATTAAGGCTGCTGTTGTAGCTATAGTTTTATGAAATCCAGACACATATCCATAGTGCTCATCGATGACACTGAAGATTGTGTCCAACCACTCAATTTTTTTTGCCTCATTACCATCGAAACGCAACGCGGCATCAATAACTCGTTCCATGTAAAAATCAATTGTCCCTCTTTGTCCTCTGTCGCTGTTTTTAATCCGCTGGATTGCTGCAGCAAGACCGATCAACCGAAAGTCTGCACCAAGTGTATCTGCAGATTTATCTTTACCATGTAGTCTCATGGATAGCGCATGCAAAATGACGTTATCTCCGCTTACTTTTCTTAGTAGCCGCTCTGCAAGATCGAGAACACGAACTCTCGGTAAATTGGCGTATTGTTCTTGCCATAAAATCGGCTCATACATGAAAGGGAGAATGTCCGGATCATCCAAATGCTTCATGCAGCGATCCAAGTCATTTACGGTGAACTGCCGCCATGGATGTAAGCTTACTAACGCTTGTCGAAGAATTTGATGTTGTGCACACTGCTCTAGTAAGTCCTGTGCTAATGCTTGATCAACAGAGTCAACTTCCTCAATGAATCCTTCAAGGACTCCAAAGTCTTTGTTAACATCTGGCTGCTTTTCTATTTGTTCAACAAGTCGCTGCCAGCCAATACGTAGATCATGTTCCCCTCGAGCAAGTCCTCGACCAAAGACGGCACGATAGGGCATTCCACCGATGGAGAACAGCTCTGCTCCTAACTCCTCAATCACATGATTTGATAATGCAAAGTCCTGTCCCAATAGAAGTGCCTTGGCTTCCAGTCTTTTTCCGGCTGCGGCATATTTATTGGAATCCTCGTGATCAAAATCCGAATCCAGTGCCCAATAATCATGATTTGTACTTAACACATATGTCTTTATTGTTGGAATTAACTCAGTGGGTTCTAACTCTTTCTCTAAGGCAGCAAGATTGTCCGGCAACTGCTCAACATCATTTCCATCGTTATGCTTGGTATAGTCAAAATAGATCGTTGAACGAACGGCTTTCCAACCTTCACCCCAAGGGCTAAAAGCATTTAATGTGCGGGCAGCATCGACGAGTTTGTCTCGCATCCCTTCTTGAAACCATATTCCCCTAAATTCGTTAGCAAGGATTGAGCGTGCGAGTCCTTCAAGTTCAGGATCTCCGGAAGTCCCTAATCGGACCACAACATCAATGAAAGCGCTTCGCCACTCTATAAGTTCATCATAGTTGGGTTCGTATCCATAATCTCTGGGCGGGCTCCAAACTCAGTTACCCCAAATCCTGACCACGGCGGGCCATCCAATGCAGTTGACAGCATCTTGAAGCCCAAAGATCTACGCGTAATAATGCTTGATGCAATGCATTCGTTCATTAAAGCAATACGCTGGCTTAGGGATGCATGAGTACCAGACAGATACGCCTGGAAAAACCTTGGGACTATGTTTCGAGCAGAATCCAGGTCATTATTATCGGCTTCGTCCTCTGCCATTTGAATAAGAAGCCTGGCGCATCGTTCAAAGGCGTTCGGTTCGTATGCCATCAATTGTAAAAGACGCAGAATACTACGTCGCTGCGGATTGTAGCCCGGCTCCATAACTTTGAAATCAGATGATGAGAGTACGGCCTCAATTCTGTCGAGCAATGCTTCAGGTGCAACCGGTCCGATATACCCAAGTATTCGTAACGAAATATCATTTAACTCGGCTATTCTTCCTAACATTCCTTCAGGCTGAAGCCAGGCTTCTACAATTTCTTTCGCAACAGGATGGTCATGCAACAACCCCAAGCGATGCGAAAAAGACATTAATAAACGCTCACAATCCGGAGCTTCAAAAGTCGCCCTAAGTTGATCAACGGGAATACTGTCGAGTGCGGATGCTGCCAATCTGTTAGCAATGGCATGAGGTAAGATAGCTCTCCAGTGAGATCTTTTCTGAACGATATGACGTTCCATCAACTTCGTAACAGCTTTGAATAACTGGATTTTGGGATAACCAGAGAGCGCACCCAATATTTCCAGTTCATCGGTAGCTGCATCTGGACTAGATATCGAGAACGAATACACCAGTGACAATATTTCAGCTTGCTCCCGTAAATGGCCGTCGGGATGATTACGTTGTTCAAACAAGCGATTAAACAACTGCGCATCTGAAAGTAGGGCTAAACTCTCACCTTCCTCCACTCTTTCCGCTATAGCCAAAGCCACTCTTGCATTCCCATCTGCGAACTCTGCAATCCGACGGGCATTATTCTGACCAATAGAAGGGAAGCGACGGATAAGAAGTTGCTCTGCCACCTCTGGACCATCTGTCTCAATGTGGATGACCTCAGTTGTCTGTGGTTTGTCATCCCTAATGTCGTACTCGATCGTGATGAGACTTACTTCTTTCCCTGCGGCTGATACTTTGCTGGCAAGCGAAGCATGGAGTTCTGATGGGCAGTTATCAAGGATCATAATTGCTCGTCGGCCTTCAGCGAGCAGGTTATCAAGCATTGCTGTAGCTGACGGTACTGGCTCATAGCCAGTATCAACATAAATAGCTACTGTCCGGTCAAGCGCATCTGTTCCAACAGTTTCATCAAAGAGCGCCTGAACAATTCGAGTCTTTCCAACACCAGACAATCCTGTAATACGAACAGCCTTGTTCGTCGAACGGATCAGTGCTCGCATTGGGTTAATTGCTCCATCAATTTTGAGTTTTTGCCCCTTTCCCGATGGTAAAGTAATGGTTACGCCTGGGGCTGAGATTAAAGTGTCTGTAACACCTTGTGGTGGATTGCTCCAGGCTCCGTAGGGTTGCCAACCGGAATACCCTTGCCCAAGCTTTGCTTTTACCCACAGCATGACTGATGGATGTTGGCGCAACCATTGGATGAGTTTGGAGCGGTCGTAGAAATCAAGATGAAGATAACTTTCGTTAGGATCATCTTTTACTGCATCCCTCA
Organism: Leminorella richardii; assembly: GCF_900478135.1. Lineage (NCBI taxonomy): Bacteria > Pseudomonadati > Pseudomonadota > Gammaproteobacteria > Enterobacterales > Budviciaceae > Leminorella > Leminorella richardii. The sequence continues at coordinate 2,586,103 of NZ_LS483470.1, read as the reverse complement.
TCGCTTTGAGACGCTCCTTCTTTCCTGACGGCGAGCAATCATCACCCAGGCTGACAATGATGTAACTGCCTTGCTTTCTGGCTTGTTCAGAAATGATGGAAGAAAGTGCTTTGCCGGTGCCAATTTCCCTCTCAATTGCAGACTTAGGCATCTTATGTTTCTTTGCCTGAAAGACCGTATTAGGCCTTACAAGAAAGCCTGGTTCCAGTTGATCAACTGGAACCTGAACTTGGATATCAATTCCTCCGTCAGGGGCTGTAATTGAACCAGACCAATTTACACATGCAGGGCTATGACCATGTATTGCCACTTCAGCTTCCGCTAGCCGAGCTATCAGCTCTTCCAGCTGAGAATCGGAGAGCCGAAGTAATTCGTCCTTTTCAATGTCAAAGATTGCCACGCCTTCACCTTAGTAAAAAATTTTTGTCCTGGTTCTTACACTATGGATACATATTCGCGTGTCCCGCACTCTTAAGAGCAAGCAAGCGCTGTTTAAGTTTTTTTGCTTTACCAGAATGGAATCTGGCTAATAAATGAACCAGTCCCAATGTTTGTGCATAAGGGCCCTTATCGAACTCGATAATTTCGCCCCTGAGAATGGCTTGCTCCAAATGATAGACTGCCGATCGTATCTGACTTTTCTTAGCGGAAGAGAGACCAGGTTTTGAATTCACCGAAAGCTTGGTAACTTCCATCCGTTGCCCAGATGTTCTGATTTCGTGTTTAGCTCGTTTGGGCTGGTAACCGTGCCTGGAAAGCATGCCATAAATCGAGGCTATCACATTCGTTTTAGTTGGTTTATCAAGAAAGTTTACTGAAGAGACGGCAATATCATCAACGTAGCGGGAATAAATAATTCCTCTTGCCCGAAAACTGGCTTGCAGTATCGGTTCATCTTTCCAAAACACCAGGTTAGCCAGAAATGAACTAGTGATGGCACCTTGAGGTAGCTCCCCTTGTCGGGTCGTCAGCTTGGTCAAACATTCAGCTACTTCATTACCGAAGCCAAAGAAATGTTGCCATATGTTATGCACTATTGTGTCTGAAGTTGACGGGAAAAAAAGCGTGATATCTTCATTAATAACAATCGAAGAGCCAGCGTGTAAAGTTGCATTGGTTTTATAATCACAGCCTTTCAGACTACCTGTCAAATATGCTGGATAAACAACGTAATCAAGAATATTGTGCCTGATATTGCGTTGTACTTTTTTTAGAGGTGCATATGCATCCCAAGTCTGGCGCGTACTTCCGTCAGGCTTAGTGATCGAGTTGGCGAGTCGGTACATATGGTCCGCACGATTGGCTAGATTAAGGAGTTCGATAGGAGAGATGTTCAGCGCTTTTGATAGCGCTGTCATACTGCTGATGCGTCGTTTGCTATAGAAGGGTGAGTCAGACGGAGTGTGAATCATTAAGCAGCTCCAGCGCAGTACGCGCAAGTTCTCCTTGGAGTCCTTTATCAATACCGTTAAGATCACCAGCCTCTGCTGCAATAAAGAAGATAATGCTGACAGGAATGTTGAGAGCAGAAGCAATGCTGTTAAGGGTTGAAAGCGTCGGATCTCGCTTATTGTTTTCGAGCATGGAAAGATAAGAAACAGAACATTCTGCCTTCCGAGCTAAATCCGTCTGTGATATTCCCCTTCTAGTGCGGCATAACTTGATAGCCTGTCCGATATTCATAATTAACTCCGTAAATAAATATTGGGCCTGCTGCGTCTTGGCTCTGTTGCATTATTTCATCCAATCATCAATATCTGTGATCAGACGGACCACAACGTCAATAATACGCAGTGCCCGGAAGACGATATCGTCAAACCGGAACCCGCTTCTTACTGGGCTGTCACGATGAATGCGTAACTGACGCAATACATCTTCCAGCTCTGCCAGAGCGCCAGCATCGAGTTGGCTGCAGTGAGCATCGCGCAGCTTTTCAAGCGTTGCGATGGTGTTCTTTAAAGTATCGTGATTCATGTTGCTCTCCTTTGAATCGGCAAAACGCCGAAGCCCCGTAACAAGGCGATGGCCGAAAGGAGCCAACCCGATGCGCAAGCCCAACACCAGTCTTCGCGACGATGAAGCCCCGTTTATTCCGATAGTGCAGTTGCCCTGGAGCCGCATATCGCGACTGGCTACGAATCACCATCATGACGAACGTGCTTCAGACTGACCGATGATGCTGGTCTGCCCGTCAAAATCTCCAACACCGGATGAAGGAGCGGCCTGATAAGCAGGCAAATACGCCAGACCTTCGCTGTTACGATGAGAACAATCATTTTAAAGAACACAGCTCAGGCGGAACGCCTGACCTGTAATAAATAAAGCATTTTTTTTGTTTTTTGGCAATGAAATTTTACTGTCAGTGAAAATTTATTGCCTCTTCAGTTCACCTCATACCTGCGACTTCAGGTCTACTTTGAGCGAGGAGCTGAAGTTCTCATTTTTGCTCATAAATGATAGGCATGATTAACATTGCCGTGTTTAAATCAACGGGAAGCATTTATGATTATGTGTGTTTTAGTCCGCTTAGCTGAAGCTACATTAGATGGTGGTGTACTGATGTAAGGTTCGGTCACACAGGATTATGAAAGTTGAATTTCCGTAGTTACTGTTTATGTCTTCCGTGAAGGTGATAAATGGATAAGAAAACCAAAGGGTCGTGGTTAATTCATCATACAAATAAGTTGCAAGGAGTTACCAACCAATCAGGGTATGAGAAAACCTACTTGGCGGGTAAGGCAGGGATATTATTATCAGCCATTTCAGCTAATCAGGACACGACAGTAAACAATGACAGGCTGACTGTTTTGGCAAAAGCCGCTAACATTAATACAACTTTTGAGCTTCCAAAACTTGTAGAAGTTTTACAGCAGCAGCAACTTATTGATACGTCTGCGGGTGGAATTGCTGTTCTTGGCGTGACAACCAGTACAGCGCTGCTGCATACCTCAGACCTCTTCGACTCCTTAAATCCTGGCGCTAATGAGATAGCTTCAATCGATCTTGCAGAGCACGCATCAATAGCACCAATACTTGAAAATGATATCGCCAGTGATCTCGCTGATATGTATAAGCTAGCTAGCTCCGATCTCAGTCAACTATTCTCAGACGCAGAGCAGATAGGTTTTGTAGATACAGAGAAACTTGATAGTAAAAATACATTGTTGTTCAATGGTAACCTGTTTCGTCGAGATGCAACTCAAAAAATCAAAGCTGTTTTGGATTCGCTCAACGCATCAGAGCAGGCGAAACTAAATGAGGTTACAGAGATTTTGCGTAAGCAAGCATGTGTTAGTGTTGACCATGCGAAGCAGTTTTTAGGGGAACCTCTCTTTCAGAAAGTTACTGCAATTGGTCTATTTGATATTAGTGTTGTTAGCAACTCAAATGAAGATGTTGGATTTCTAACCTTACCTTCGGCATTCTCGAAATATAGTAATTCAATGGTTGATGATGCTTTCGATCTCGCTAAAGCCTTCGTTAGCTCTGTTACTTACGGTATGACAAAGAGCTCATACGTGCGCGGGCAAATACAAATGGTTGATGCCTTGCTAAGTGCTTTGGTTCGTGGTGAAAGCGTTGGCCCTGTAGCGGCGATTGCTGAAGATTACAAATTGCTCGAATTGAAAGGTGTAGTTGAGGTCAAACAAGGAACCAAGAAGGGACGGACAGGACCAATGCTTCGACTACTTAAAAAAGAAGTTGGTGAGTTAGCCCTTCAAGCGATCCGGCAAGGAGATGTCAGCGAGCATTCTCTAAGTAGTTTACCTACCGCAGCAGTTACAACATTTAGTGGTCCTGAGCATAATAGAGAAAAGATCCGAAGGACACAAACCATGATAAGTCCCAAGGCAACGAATGACATGCTTTCGATCCTTCGAAAAGGAGGTGGGTTATGAGTAAGAACCTGCAAACTTTGTCCAAAGGGCCAAGGATGGAGGAATTGTTGCGTAGTTATTTCCTCAAGGCTGGGTATTACGTTATTCGCGGTGTTTCGTTTGTATATGAAGGTTTTGACGTCACTGATATTGATCTATGGCTCTATAGTCGAACATCTTCTGTATCTCGCGAAATTACGTTGGTTGATGCTAAAAATAAAAAAACGCCTCAAGCCATAGAACGAATTTTCTGGGTGCAGGGGTTACGAATTGCAACAAAAGCTACCAATGCGATAGTGGCAACAACTGATAAGCGTCAAGAAGTCAAAGATTTTGGACGAGATCTTGGTATTCTTGTCCTTGATGGTAACTTCCTCAGTAAGCTAGCTAATTCTGAAGGTCCAAATGGGATTAGGCTTTCGGATGAAGAGTTCTTTGCTAAGATAAATGATTATTCTCTGAATAAACTGGATGGTGATTGGCGAGGTAGAATAGTTCTTTCTAAGAGTCTTCTGGCTCAATCGCTTTCATTCGATAGTTGTAATGAATGGCTTGGACAGGGAAAGTTTTTTGCCGAGCAATCTATCACTAAGGACACTCAGCGTGAGACTGCTCTCCGATGCCTTTACTTGGTCTGTTCTTTTGTCGCCATCGCGGTGGATTTCTGCATGAAAGAACTTTCATTCTTGGATCAACCCGAGCGCAGCACGCAAATTAAAGATGGATTTACCTATGGATCCAGAGGCAGCTTAGGCTTGAAAAAAGTATTGAATGTAGCAATGGGCTTGGTCGAAGGTCATGCTAATGACGGGCCCGCAATCTCCCGGCAAGTAAGGCTAAGTGTAGAGAAACAGTTGGCACAATTGAATACTACTATCTTGGGAGAGTTTTTCTCAAAGAACGATGTTGCCAGAACTTTATTTTCTGTTGCTAAAGAGTTCGAGCAACTTGCAATGAAAAGGGAATTTTCCTCACATGAAACGGCCAGCATTGAACTTCGAAGCACTCTTTTTTGCTTACTTGACTATTGGGGTATTGATCGAGTGATGTTTTCTTCAGGCATCAATAATAGTTCACTATAAGAAAGAGCGACTCAATGTAGGCAGAACATTGGGTTGCCTAAATATAGAAATATGTAATTGAGGAATTATGACAGAAGACACCAAACGTGGTAGCGCATTAGTCAGCGCCTTAAAATCTGATGAGGTAGTCGAGTTAGGCAAAGAATATGCCGAGCTTGGCGTTGATTCTTTGATTGAATCAAACATTCTTGAATCTATCCCTTTTGTCAACACTGTTGTCGGGCTTTACAAAACTACTAATTCTGTAAGGGATCAGCTATTTTCTGAAAAGGTTATTCGTTTCCTTACTCACTTCTCAGACTTGTCGGACGCTGAACGGAGCAATATGACCGAACGGCTGAATGAAGACGATAAGTTCGCTGGTAAGGCTGGTGCAAGACTGATTGAAATCATCGACCGGATGGAAAGAGCAGACAAGCCTGAAGTTGCGGCAGAGATTCGCGCGAGAAGAGATCGATTTTAATATTCTTCGGCGTTTGTTGTTTGCTCTTGAACGCATTCCCTCATTTGATATCAAAGAACTGGCGGCATTTGTTGCCATCAACTCTGACCAACCAGTGGAAATGGATGAGGCCTTTTTGGATGGCCTCGTTAACGCCGGATTGGGAAAAACCAACGGTGCATGGAAAAGTATTATTGTCCCTACTGAGTTATGTGTGATCTTTATACGCGCTGGGAAGTTATAAGTAACGTAGCTTTTTCTTATGGCAGGAGAGGATTAGCTTACTGATCTACCTGCTAATTGCCGCAATTTAATATCAGAAAAGTTCGCTTATGGTGCAGAGCGAACAATCGCAAGGTGTATGATGCTTGGACCTAATTTCTGTGGCAACATCAGGCCGCACGACGGTAAGTGACAGAATAGATAATGGGGAATATCAGGCGAAAAAGCCGCCCAGGGGCGGCTTCTGTTAACGTGGGTACTGATTTTTAAGTGTTGGAAATTTTTCAATAACCCAGTTTTTGACATTCTGTCTTCCTTGAATATGTGAAGGTAGATGATCGTGAATCATCCACTCAATAATTTGCTGCGAACGTAGCGGGAGTGTTTTTCCGTTACTATCACTGAACGAATTGATGAGGGTGAGAACTTCATACTCCTCATGGCGGCTGAACTTTGTCGCGTCCTCTTTTGTTTTGCGGGGATCATCACCAGGAACTGCTTTCGGCGAATATGTGTAATGCAGATCTTTGCGTTCCATTAAGACTCCTTATTCTTTCAACAATTCGACTAGTCAAATAGCCTCTGGCATGCAGTTCGGGGCCATCCTGAAATTACCTGCTCTACTCATGAGCACAACATAATGAGCTGGTTAAGATAATAAAACCTATATGTGGTGTATTGCATCAACGTTCTTTGCAATTAAATTGATACAGGACAAAGTAAAAAAGAGGTACTGCGGTACCCAAGGTCTGAGAGCTTCGTAAATTTTTGTCAGCGCCAAGGAAAGGCTAAATACACGTTATTCTTTTATCCTTTGTGACTAGGCTGATTATGTGCCATCTTCAGTTTAATTCCTTCCAATGATCGGCTTCAGCAGCCTCATTCACAGTGGCACTCTGCAAAGCAGACGCTGACCAGCCAGATCAAACACTCTTTGCTGGTGTTAGTTGCGTCTATGACTTCGTAAGGTGGTGTGATATCTGGCAACAACACGAAGGCTTATGGTATGTGTCAGGATGAATGCTCATGTCAGATACACAAGCCTATAAGTAAGTTAAAGTGAACCCCATATCGTGTTACTCAACAGTATCCATCGTTCAGGCTCATATATATTCAATTGCTTCTCACTCGATGAGATTAAATTATGCTAATAATGTCGTTTCTAGCACTTACCGGACGGAAATAGACAATTACACCATATCCTCCAAAACGCTGAGTGAAAAGTAGTTAACATAATTCACCCGACCAATCGCATTCCTTTCATGCCAGTCTCAATCATATTTCCATACTCTGCTGACATGACTAATTCAGCCCACCACTGCATCATTGGACGACGCTGCTCCAGGTAATCGCTGCGGTTATAAGCGCGACGAACTTCATTCTTGTCTACATGGGCAAGTGCTGCCTCAATGACATCAGGCGGAAAGCCTTGTTCATTTAGGGCTGTACTGGCGATAGATCGCAGGCCGTGTGAAACGAGCACCCCACCAAAACCTGCGCGTTTTAGCGATGCGTTTACGGTTTGACTGTTCATCGGCTGGTTTGGCTTGATGCGGCTAGGGAATATAAATTCTCGGTTGCCGCTTAACGGCTTCATTATTTCCAGAACAGCCATTGCCTCATCTGATAAAGGAACGGTATGGTCACGGTTCATTTTCATTCGTGATGCGGGAATTTTCCATTCTCGTGCTTCCAGATCAACTTCATCCCAGCGAGCCTCAGCCGCTTCGGCTGGGCGGGTGATAGTAAGAAGTTGCCACATGAACAGGCTGCGTGTGGAAAGGCTAATGCTGGCTGTTCGCATTGTCTGCATCAGTTGAGGTAGCTGATCCGGTCGAATGCTGGGCATGTTCTTTTTCTGAGGCTTCTCGAAGGCTTTACCGATATTAACGCTGGGAACAGCATCAATCAGCCCTGTGTTCTGGGCATAGATCATGACCTCATTAATACGTTGACACAGGCGACGAACAGTTTCCAGTGCTCCTCTGGCCTGAACCGGTTGCACGGCCTGAACCAGTGTATGAGCTTTAATATCTGTAACGCTAATGTCGCCAATCGCAGGAAAAACATCTCTCTCAAGAGAGCGCCAGATATCCTCTGCGTAGTCTTCGGTCACACTGGCTTTCTTCACATTCCACCAACGTTCAGCTACGAGCTGGAAAGTATTGGTTTTGGCTTCCAGCGAACTACGCAATTGTTCTTGCTGATGTTCCTGCGGATCAATCTGTTTAGCCAGGAGTGAGCGGGACTCTGCACGGTAGTTTCTGGCATCGGCAAGGGTAACTGACGGGTAGGGGCCTATGCTTTTCTTTGCTCGTTTCTTGGTGACAGGGCGAATGTAGCGAAACTGCCAGATTTTACTCCCGCTGGATTTGATGAGTAGCTCAAGGCCATCGCCATCATAGAGAACGTAGTCCGCTTCCTTGGGTTTAGCAGATTCGATTTCCTTAACGGATAGAGGTTTGGTTTGTCTTGCCATTGCCGGGTTTCCATAGTTTTAGGCACCTCAAAAACAATAAAGCTTTATGAGGTGCCTAACAAGGTGCCTAAAAGGTTCGGATTTAATTAGTTGGCATCAGACTTCGCAGGACAAATTGAAGGCACAAAAAAGCCCGCAGGGCTTGCGCCGTGCGGGCTCTTAGGACTTCATCGGATGACTCTGGTAATCACCGATGGAGAATTTTGGTGGAGCTGGCGGGAGTTGAACCCGCGTCCGAAATTCCTACGCCTTCGGTACTACATGCTTAGTCAGTCTTTACATTCGCTTGCCAGCTGCGGACAGACACGCCACTAACAAACTAGCCTGATTAGTTTTAACGCTTCAACCCCAGGCAGGGCGTCCACGCGATCTCTTTTGGGTTTGACCTCTCTTGATCCCCGTCCTAAGAGCGGAGGCTAGGGAGAGAGGGCTTCAAGCAGGTTATTAAGCTGCTAAAGCGTAGTTTTCGTCGTTTGCGACTATTTTTTTGCGGTTTGTTAACGAGGCCTACCGCACCTCGGCATGCACCTTGAGTTTCGCAAATCCCGTCGAATCCAGAATCAGCCCCAGAGTGTTAAAACAAGTATAACAGAATTCAGCAGCTAGACGCCAGCGGCTTAGCGGTTGGCGTGCTTCATAATGCGCGCTTTATCCAACTGCCATTCGCGGTCTTTGACGTCGGTGCGCTTGTCGTGCAACTGCTTGCCTTTAGCAACGCCGATTTTGATCTTCGACCAAGCGTTCTTCCAGTACAGAGAGAGAGCGACGATGGTATAGCCGTCGCGATTCGCTAGGCCAAACAGGTTATCAAGCTCTTTGCGGTTAAGCAGTAGCTTGCGAGTGCGGGTTGGATCGCAGACGATGTGGGAAGAGGCCACGTTCAGCGGCGTGATGGTGGCGCCGAACAGGTAGGCTTCACCGTTGCGGAAAACCACATAGCTGTCGCTGATGTTGGCTTTGCCGGCGCGCATGGATTTGACTTCCCACCCTTGCAGGGCAAGACCCGCCTCGATTTCTTCTTCAATGAAGTATTCATGGCGTGCGCGTTTGTTCATCGCAATGGTTGCGGAACCGGGTTTGTAGGCTTTTTTCTTAGTCATAGTACTTTTTATTATACTGAATGATGGGCCGAAAGATATCCCTCGCGCCCGCTGGCGGCGTGATTTTTTATAGCAACGCGTAGCGCTAGCGAGAAGGAAAGAGGGCACACGGAAGGCGTTTGGGCCCGTGAACGTTAAGTGATATGATTTGCGGCGTTTTTACTTTTGCCTTAACTATTTTTCCCAAATCTGATTAAGTTAGGAAGTTTCATGCAGCGTATCAAGCGTTCTGCTCTGGTCAACTACAGTGCCGCGCAGATGTACTATTTAGCCAACGACGTGCTCTCTTATCCGCAGTTTTTGCCGGGCTGTGTCGGCAGCCGGATCCACGAGAAGACTGAAACGACAATGGTGGCTTCTATTGATGTGGCGAAAGTGGGGATACGCAAAACCTTTACTACCCGTAACCAAATGGTGGTGGACTCAGTTATCGATATGACGCTGGTAGACGGCCCGTTTCGAACCTTACAGGGTGGCTGGCACTTTACGCCGCTGGGCGACGATGCCTGCAAAATCGAGTTTGCCCTAGAGTTTGAGTTTAGCAGCCGACTGGTAGAGATCGCTTTTGGGCGGATTTTTCACGAGCTGGCGCAGAATATGGTTCAGGCCTTTATCAAGCGGGCAAAAGAGGTTTACGGTGTCGGACATTAGTATTGAGGTTGTGTACGCGCTACCGGAAAAACAGTTTCTGATTGCCCTCAGCGTGCCTCAGGGAACAACGGTGGAAGAGGCTATTCGCACGTCTGGCCTGTTGGAAACCCGGCAGGATATCGATCTCAAGGTGAATAAAGTCGGCATATTTAGCCGTGCGGCGAAGCTAACGGACGAAGTTAAAGAGGGCGATAGGGTGGAGATTTACCGGCCTTTGATTGCTGACCCGAAAGAACTGCGGCGAATGCGGGCAGAAAAGTCAAAAAACAGGGCGTCATAGTAAATGTACTTAGACGCCCTGCTTTTTTAATTTATACGACAAGTAAAGATAGAAAAAACTAGTCTTCCTGCTTCATCATTGATGTGTCGTTGGTCACGCTAGTCAGCATGCCACCGCTGTCAAAGGTCAGCGTCACGGTTTGCTGAGAAACGTCCTGATGGCCAGGCTGCTGGCGGAAGACATAATACCAGGTGTCTGAGCCAAACGGATCGTGCAGCATTGGCGTGCCGAGAATGTAGGCCACCTGCTGTTTGCTCATGCCTTTTTGCACTTTAGCGACATCCCCAGGTTCCAGATAGTTACCCTGGTTGATGTCCGGACGGTAAACCACCTTCTCTAGCGTAGAGCATCCGGTTGTTACAATTCCAATTGCCATCACGGCGGCAGTCAGCAGTTTGCAGCGCATAGTATACTTTCCTTTAGAACATAGGTTGACGATGATAATAGACCTTGCGGCATTTGGAAACCTTCATCGTCGGGTTTATCAGTCCGTTGTATAAAAAAACGCATCGGCTGGGCGGATGCGTTTAGGTTTGACTGCAAGTTTGGCAAAAAGTTGACTTAACGGGTGGTTATTTTTCAGGCCGCCAGCAGCTCTTTGGCGTTAGCCAGCGTATTACGGGTAATTTCGCTGCCCCCCAGAAGCCGAGCCAGCTCTTGCAGACGCGCGGCTTTGTCCAGCAGAACCATGTCAGTTTCAGTTTCCGCGCCGTCTGTGCGCTTATTAACGTAAAAATGATGATGCCCGCTGCCGGCAACCTGAGGCAGGTGGGTTACGCACATGACCTGAGTCGACGCACCCAATTGGCGAAGCAGTTTGCCGACGGTGGCGGCAGTCGGCCCGCTGATGCCAACGTCAACTTCATCAAAAATCAGCGCAGGAGTTTCCATTTTCTGTGCAGTAATGACCTGTACAGCCAGAGCGATACGCGAAAGTTCACCGCCTGATGCGACCTTGGCTAAAGGAGCCTGTGGCTGACCGGGGTTAGTACTGACCAGAAACTCAATGCGATCGGCGCCTTCTGCGTTTAGGTGCTCCGGCTGCCACTGTACGTCAATGGTTAACTGGCCGTGCGGCATGGCTAGCGCGTGGATGCTGCTGGTAATCAGCGAGGCCAGTTCGCTAGCGGATTCGATGCGCAGCAGGTGTAGGCGATTAGCCACTTCCAGTGCAAACTGATGGTGACGCTCAACGTCCTGCACCAGCGATTCGTAGTTTTCTTCATGCCGACTGATTTGCTTGAACTCTTCCAGAAGCTGCTGATGCAGTTCCGGCAGCTGTTCCGGCGCAATATGGTGCTTACGAGCAAGGGCAATCTGCCGGGAGAGGCGCTGTTCCAGTTCGTAAAGGCGAACCGGATCGATTTCCATTTTCTCGGCGTAGTGGCGAAGCTCTTCACTGGTTTCACTGACCTGAATAGAGGCCTCTTCCAGCATGTTTAGCAGGCCGCTCATCTTTTCGTCGATGGAGGCCAGCTCCTGCAGGCTGTGCCGGGCATGGTTGAGCATGCTTAAAACGTTTTGCTCGTCATCTTCGGCTAAAACCTGTAGCGCCTGTTGGCTCAGAGAGAGTAGCTGGCCGCCGTTAGACAGGCGCTTGTACTCTTCATCAATTTGCTCATATTCCCCTGTTTGAGGGGCGAAATCGTTTAGCTCTTTTAGCTGGTACTGCAACAGCTGAACGCGAGACTCCTGTTCCAGGCTCTGCTGCTGGTACTGCGCAAGCTGCGCACAGCTTTGATGCCACTGCCGATAAGCCTGCTTCATCTCGGTCATTAGGTCAGTACGGTGAGCATAGGCATCAAGCAGGCGCTTTTGGTGATCGGGCTTGAGCAGCAGCTGGTGGGCGTGCTGGCCGTGGATTTGAATCAGAAGCTGACCAAGCTCACGCAGTTGGGAAACCGGTACCGCCGTGCCGTTAATAAAGCCTCTTGAGCGCCCATCGGCGCTGACTACGCGGCGCAGAATACACTCTTGCTGATCGTCTAGCTGGTTTTCTTCTAGCCAGTGGCGGGCGGCTGGCGTGTCTTTCAGGGAAAAGCGCGCGCTGACGTCGGCTCGGCTGGCACCGGAACGCACCATGGCTGTTTCTGAGCGCCCGCCCAGACAAAGCCCTAGCGCATCAATAGCAATAGATTTACCCGCGCCGGTTTCACCTGTAATCGCCGTCATGCCCGCGTGGAAGTCGATTTCCAGATCGCGAACGATGGCGAAATTGCTAATGGTTAACTGTGCCAGCATGATTCTCTTCCCGTTTCGTTTCTTTGAAAGCTGTAAAAAACAAAAAACCAGCTACTGTAGTTACGTACAGTATAAACTGGTTTTTTATACAGTAAAGAAGATTGAACGCTTTTAGAACAATTTTTTCGACCAGCCCAGTTTGGTGCTTAGCGTATTGTAATAGCTGTAGTTTTTTGGATGGATGAGGTGAAGCTGAGCCTCGCTGCGCTTAATAATCACGTGTTCGTCTTTTTGGATCGGCAGGGCGATTTGGCTGTCGCAGCTAATTTCCAGATCCCGGCTGTAGTGGGCAAAGCGCAGGTTAATGGTGCTGGTGCCGTTAATCACCAACGGACGTGACGTCAACGTATGGGGAAACATGGGCACCAGAGTAATAGCGTCCAGCGTTGGCGTTAAAATTGGACCTCCGGCGGAGAGAGAGTAGGCGGTAGAGCCCGTCGGCGTAGAGATAATCAGCCCGTCAGAACGCTGGGAAAAGGCGAAGTTGTCGTCAATATACACTTCAAATTCGATCATATGAGCGACTTTGCCGGGGTGTAACACGACTTCGTTAATCGCCGTACTGGTGCGCGTTGGCTGATTGGCGCGGTGAAGCTGTGCCTCCAGCAGAAAGCGTTTTTCACTGATATAGTTGCCTTCCAGCACTTCTGACAGCTGCTGCTGAATATTGTCCGGGTTTAGATCAGTGAGAAATCCGAGATTACCTCGGTTAACGCCGATGACTTTAATGTCATAACGCGAGAGAATGCGAGCCGCGCCCAGCATGTTGCCATCGCCGCCGATGACCACGGCAAGATCCGCGAGCTGGCCGATTTCAGACAGGCTTCCGGTGGTAGCTCCCGGAATGTCGAGTTCCCCGGCGATTTGCTGTTCGACGATAACAGCGTAGCCCTTTGACACCAGCCAGTGGTAAAGCGTTTTATGGGTGGCTAACGCCGCGGGATGACGGGGATGGCCCACTAAGCCAATGCAACTGAATGCGTTATGATTCATTTACGGTTTCCTGTCTAACATTCAGAGAATATGTACGACTTCCTTGATTCGTCGTTTTTCATCCCCATAATATAGGCAAAGTAAGCAAGCGTAATGCCAAACTGCGGAGATAGACATGAGTAGTAAAGAACAAAATACCCCTAATGAGCAAGTCTCAGAAGAGATAAATAACGAGCATCAGCAGATGGACGCCGCTGAGCAAGCCGCAGAGACGGATACCGTCAGCCAATATCTTGAGCGCATCGAAAATCTTGAGAGCCAGCTAGCCGTAGCTCAGCAGCTGGAAAAAGAGAGTCAGCTGCGCGCTCGCGCTGAGGTTGAAAACGTTCGTCGTCGCGCTGAACAGGACGTGGAGAAAGCCCACAAGTTTGCGCTGGAGAAGTTTGCGATCGAGCTGCTGCCTGTCATTGATAACCTTGAGCGAGCGTTGACCACGACAAGTAAAGAAAATACTGATGTCGCCGCTTTCGTTGAAGGTGTTGAGCTGACGCTGAAGTCGCTGCTGAATGCTGTGGCTAAATTCGGCGTAGAGCCGATTGAAGAGACGAACGTGCCGTTTAACCCTGAACTTCATCAGGCGATGACGATGATGGAGTCTGCCGAGCATGAGCCTAACCGCGTTATGATGGTGATGCAGAAGGGCTATACGCTAAACGGTCGGCTGATTCGTCCGGCGATGGTCGCTGTTTCTAAATAGCGCCTGCTGGTGGCTGAGGCGGTAAAGTAAGAAGATACCGCCTCAGCGTTTCATTCATTTTCCTCTTTTCAGCCGTCACACCTTTAAAAGATTTCTCCCCCGCTGTTAGCAACGCTTTGAATATAAAATAGTTTATCAATAGCCGTTTCCTATTCTAACGATAGGTACAACTGCCTCATCTAATTGATCCCCATCAACTTGTGTTTTACACCAGCACCCATAATTCCCGTACTTTATCTTCATGAGTGACTTTTTCTCATGAAATTCAAATAAAACGAAGCAAGATGCGGGAATCACTATGATAAAGAAAATTTTTATAGGGGCATGTGCTATCGGCATTGTCGGCTATTTGGGGACGGCGGCCTACATTTATAATTACGATCAGGACAGAAGCGCTCGACTGATTGAAACTGCAACGCCAAAGGGCGATGCGAAAGTGCGAGAAATATTTTATCAGCGCGGATGTGAATATTGTCATACCGGCAATGCCGATATGCCGTTCTACGCGTCGTTTCCCATTGCTAAACAGCTGATGACTTACGATGTAGAAATGGGCTACGTCCACTTTAACCTTCAGGCCACGATGGACAGCCTGATTGGCGGGACGGCAGCGCCGGAATCCGATCTGGCCAAGATAGAGCGAGTGATTCAAGACGGCAATATGCCTCCGACTCGCTATACCGCCGTTCACTGGAATGGTGGCATTAGTGACGAAGATCGTGAGGCAATCCTTAACTGGGCTAAAGCGCAGCGCGCGACGTATTACGTCACAAAAGGCGTGAGGGACGAATTCAAGAACGAAGCCGTTCAGCCTCTTCCTGAACCGATGCCAGTGGACGCTAAAAAGGTTGCGCTTGGCTCAGTGCTTTACCATGACAATCGACTGTCCGGTGATGATTCTCTGTCTTGTGAAACCTGCCACCGTCTTTCCAGCGGCGGGGTAGATAATCTGGTGACCTCTAAAGGCATTAACGGTCAGTTCGGGCCTATCAACGCGCCAACCGTGTTTAACTCCGTTTACAACGTCGAACAGTTTTGGGACGGGCGAGCGAAGAACCTACAGGAACAGGCCGGTGGGCCGCCGCTGAATCCTATCGAGATGGGGTCTGAATCCTGGGAGCAGATCATCGACAAGCTGGCGAAAGACCCTGCACTAAGCGCCGCATTTGTTGCCGTTTATCCTGAAGGTTTTTCAGCAGACGCTATTACCGATGCTATTGCTGAGTTCGAGAAAACGCTGGTAACGCCGGATTCTCCTTTCGACCGCTATATGAAAGGGGACGATAGCGCGCTGTCCGCACAGCAAAAGCGCGGCTTCCAGCTGTTCAAGGACAACAAGTGTGATACCTGCCACGTGGGTAAAAACCTTGGCGGCCAGTCGTTTGAAATGATGGGCCTGAAAGAGGACTACTTCGCCGCACGGGGGAATGGGCTTACTGATGTGGATCTCGGACGCTTTAACTTCACGACCTTTGAGCGTGACCGC
The DNA here is from genome assembly GCF_900478135.1 of Leminorella richardii. Classification (NCBI taxonomy): domain Bacteria; kingdom Pseudomonadati; phylum Pseudomonadota; class Gammaproteobacteria; order Enterobacterales; family Budviciaceae; genus Leminorella; species Leminorella richardii. The sequence goes on along the minus strand of NZ_LS483470.1, from coordinate 2,570,552 downwards.
TTCCGCTTTAAGGTGCCGACGCTGCGTAATATTGAGCAAACTGGCCCCTACCTGCATGACGGCAGCATTAACTCGTTGGAAGGCGCCGTTGAAATGATGCTGAAGTTCCAGCTGGAAAACGAGCTGCCGAAAAAGGACGTCGAAGACATTGTCGCTTTCCTGACGTCTCTGACGGGTAAATACACACTCGATCAGCCGACGAAGATTGAATAACGGCGGTAAACGCTAACAGCTATAGCAATAGAAAAGAGCCGCAGGTGAAATGCGGCTCTTTTCTTTTATTTATTACTGACCCAAATATTTATTATTGACCCAAAGCCTGACTAAAGATCCGGCAGTTGCCAGTTGATAGGCGCTAGCCCCTGTTGCTCAAGCAGCGCGTTAGTTTGGGAAAAGTGGTGGCAGCCTAAGAAACCGCGATGGGCAGACAGCGGAGACGGATGCGGTGCAGCCAGAACGTGGTGGCGTTTTCTATCAATAATGCGGCCTTTTTTCTGTGCGTGTGAGCCCCACAGCAGGAAGACAACGCCGTCGCGTCGTTCATTGATGGCGCTGATGACGCGATCCGTAAAGGTTTCCCAACCGAGGCTCGCGTGAGAGTGCGCCAGACCCTGTTCGACGGTAAGCACGGTATTGAGCAGCATGACGCCCTGTTCGGCCCAGCTTTGTAAGTATCCGTGATTAGGAATGTGGAACCCGGGAATATCCTGGCTGAGCTCTTTGTACATATTGACCAGTGACGGTGGCGGCTTAATGCCGGGCAGTACGGAAAACGAAAGCCCGTGAGCCTGATTAGGGCCGTGGTAGGGATCTTGCCCTAATATCACGACTTTGACGTCTGCCAGTTCTGTTGAGCTGAAGGCGTTAAAGACATCTTTCTGAGGCGGATAAATGGCTTTGCCCGCAGCGCGTTCGTTGGCAACGAACTTTAGCGTCTCTTGAAAGTAGGGCTGGGTTTTCTCCTGACCAATTACGTCTCGCCACGTCAGTTTGTCGCTCATCAACGTCTCCTTGCTTTTTAAGGGAGCGGAAGTTTCCGAAGTTAGTTGGGAAATCATACCGTAAGGCCAAAATAATGATGAGCTTTTTTATCAATATCTGGACGGCGTTATAAAAAAATTTGAAAATTTACAAAAATAATTAAAGACGTTAAAATAGCAATTATTGATACAAAACAAAAAGCTGTAAAAAACGATAAATTTTGTGATTTTTGAAAATTGATTTTAATCAAAGTATTCATCTAATTTCACTGTTATATAAGAAGATATAGCAAACGGGTTAGTCCTACAGATGCGCTGCAAGAAGTCGTTTGTTGTTTCCAGCGCTCACAGGACGTTGATTTTAAATACTGATGGAGAGACACCAAATGATTACCGGTATCCAAATTACTAAAGCAGACAACGCAGCACTGTTAAACTCTTTCTGGCTGCTGGACGATGAAAAATCAGAAGCGCGCTGCGTTTGTGCGAAAGCTGACTACGTAGAAGATCAGGTTGTACCGACCAGCCAACTGGGCCAGTTCGAGTATCGCGAAGTGCCGATGGAAGTCAAACCGACTGTTCGCGTTGAAGGCGGTCAGCACCTGAACGTTAACGTTCTGAGCCGTGAAACTCTGGAAGATGCTGTCAACAACCCAGAAAAATATCCGCAGCTGACCATCCGCGTATCTGGCTATGCAGTTCGCTTTAACTCTCTGACTCCAGAACAGCAGCGCGACGTTATTACTCGTACTTTCACTGAAAGCCTGTAATTTCTTTCGCTAGAATGTAAGAAGGCCGCTCTTGTGAGCGGCCTTTTTTATGCGGACTGATTAGGTATAACAAAGCATTAGCTTTCTTTTGGTGAAGATTCTGCGGCTGCGGCTGCGGCGGGCGTACGGCGCTTGCCAACGTTCTTGCTGTCGCGATGGCGAACCTTCACTTTCTTCTCTTTACTTTTTTCTTTGCGCTTTTCCGCCGCTTTGGCCTTGGCTTTCTTGGACGGCTTGTGGTCGCCCGGCTTTGGCGTTTTCGTGGTCGGGCGAAGCTCATCAATGACACGCATTTTGATTGGCTCTTTCAGGTAGCGCTCAATCTTTTCCAACAGCGGGTGGTCATGGGCTTCAACCAGCGAAACAGCGACGCCCTTTTTCCCTGCGCGGCCAGTGCGGCCGATACGGTGTAAATAGGTGTCCGCCGTGCGCGGCATATCAAAGTTAAAGACGTGGCTGATGTCCAGAATATCCAGACCGCGCGCGGCGACGTCCGTAGCAATAAGAACCCGAACCGTGCCTTCCTGAAGTCGCTTGATGGCTTCGTTGCGCTTGGCCTGCACCATCTCGCCTTCTATATAGAAGCAGTTGATGTCGGCTTCCCGCAGCCAGCGCACCAGCTCGTGCAGCCTTTCGCGCTTGCGGACAAACACGATAGCCTTGCTGACTTCAGGCTGCTTCAGCCAGTGGCAGAGCAGGGCGGTTTTGTGTGTCAGCTCGTCCGCGCGGTAGTACCACTGGTGAATTTTATTTTTTTCACGACGGGAAGCTTCAGCCTCCACGCGGACCGGATCTTTAAGCAGACGCTCGGCAAAGTCGTTGATAGCTTCACTTTCCAGCGTGGCGGAGAACAGCATGGTCTGCTGGCGCCAGCGGGTTTCCCCTGCGATATGCTCGATATCCTGAGCAAATCCCATGTCGAGCATGCGGTCGGCTTCGTCAAGAATAAGAACCTCAACGGCGCGGCAGTCGAAGTTCTCCTCTTTTATATACTGTAAAAGCCGCCCAGTAGTGGCGACGACAATGTCCTGATTTTCACTGAACACTTCGGCGTGATTCATGTAGGCCACGCCGCCGGTGATGGTGGCGATGTCTAAGTGAGTGTGGGCAGACAGTTCTCGCGCCTGATCGGCGACCTGCATTGCCAGCTCTCGAGTTGGTGTCAGAATGAGCACGCGAGGCGGCCCTGACTTTTTACGCGGCGTATCGAGCAGGTGCTGAAGAACAGGGAGCAGAAAGGCAGCGGTTTTACCCGTACCGGTCGGCGCCGAGCCGAGAACGTCACGGCCTTCCATCGCGGGTGGAATAGCGGCTGACTGGATCGCCGTCGGGCGAACGTAGCCCTTGTCGTTCAAGGCGTCTAACAGCGGCTGGTCGAGTTCTAGTGCGGAAAAATCTAATACGGTCATGGTCTACCTCTGCTTGGGGCGCCGATTATAGATGTATTATGCCGGATCTTCACTCGTTATTGTCGATCTTCTGCTGTTCTTTCTTTCATAGATGAAGGAACAGCGCGCTCGCTGGTGGGCATTCTCTTATTTAAGATAACGAGGGGGGACATATTTCCTATCGTATCGGTTAAAATTGATAACACAGCGTTGTAATAAGCAGGATAGAAAAATGCCAGTCCTATCGAGCCAAGACACATGACTAACAAAGAGCAGCGGCCTTCCTATCGCCCCGGCGGTTTTACGTTTAAGCAATTTTTTGTCGCGCACGATAAGTGCGGCATGAAAGTGACGACTGACGGGATCGTGCTTGGCAGTTGGGCCGCTATTAACGAACAGTGCCACAGAGTTCTCGATATTGGCACTGGATCGGGGCTGTTGGTACTGATGCTGGCACAGCGAAGTGCATCTTCTACCAAACTGGATGCGGTAGATATTGATGAGAGTGCTGTTTCACAGGCAAGGGAAAACGTTCTGGCTTCTCCTTGGTCGTCGCGTATTCAGATTTTTCATACTGATATCAGCACGTTTGTCGCGCAGCAGGCGGGTGGCTATGACGCGATTGTCTGTAACCCTCCCTATTACCCGCAGGGCTGTGAGTGTCGGGATGCGCCGAGAGAAAAAGCGCGTTATGCGACAGGGCTTCGGCATGCGGACTTACTGGCATACGCCAAGCGACTGCTGAAACCGGAAGGCGCATTCTCTTTAATGCTGACTACTGCACCCGCAGAAGCATTGCTTGTGCAGGCCGCCCAAGACGGGTGGTTTATCCGACGCCGAACTCACGTCAGTGACAGAGTGGGCAGGGCTCCTTATCTCACGCTGTTGGAGCTGACTCGAGCGCCGTGTAGCGGTGATGAACAGTATCTGTTTATTCGTGAAGAGGACGGAGGCAACTATACAAAAGCCTACAGGGCGTTAACGAAAGATTTTTATCTCTTTTTTTAGAAAAATATAATTTCACTGTGGCTTTTGTCAAAGCGAGTAAGTTTGAGGTTTAATGATAAACTTTATGTTAGCCTATAACACTTTAGGCCGCTGCGAGCGGCTAGTGACACATGCCAAATGGCGTTAAGGCCGACGAAATCATCGGCAAATCGAAACAGTTCTGCGTAACGTTATGGAACTTATTACAATAGTGAGTTTCTAACGATTGCTTGCTCAAAGTGAAGATAAAGAACGGGTCAGCAATAACTACGCATCGAGATAGTTGAGGAGACATTACCTCGAATGAGCGAGCAGGTAACCGACCAGGCGTTGGTTGAACGAGTCCAAAAGGGAGATAAATCCGCCTTTAATATTCTGGTTGTTCGCTACCAGAATAAAGTTGCGGGTCTGGTTTCTCGCTATGTGCCACAGGCAGATGTGTCTGACGTGGCACAGGAGTCGTTTATTAAAGCTTACAGGGCGCTGGCGTCTTTCCGTGGAGACAGCGCATTTTACACCTGGCTGTACCGTATTGCGGTCAACACGGCAAAGAACTATCTGGTTGCTCAGGGTAGGCGCCCTCCGTCTAGCGATGTAGACGCAGGAGATGCAGAAAATTTCGAAAATGCGAGTGCATTGAAAGAAATTTCGAACCCTGAGAACTTAATGTTGTCTGATGAACTGAAGCGCATTGTTTTTAGTACCATCGAAGCGTTGCCGGAAGACTTGAGAATGGCAATCACCCTGCGGGAAATCGATGGTCTGAGCTATGAAGAGATCGCAGAAATTATGGACTGCCCGGTAGGTACCGTCCGCTCTCGCATCTTCCGGGCTCGTGAAGCGATAGATAATAAAGTACAACCGTTGATACAGCGCTAAGCTGTATTTTTAGGCAATTAGGATGTTGTAATCAAAAGGGTACAAGGCATGCAAAAAGAAAAGCTTTCCGCTCTGATGGACGGTGAATCGATTGACAATGGTGCGATCGAAATGCTGTCCCAAGATAGAACGCTTCAGCAAAGTTGGCATAGCTATCACCTGATCCGCGATACCATGCGGGGAGACATCGGCGAGACAGTTCATCTGGATATCGCTGATAAAGTGTCTGCTGCGCTAGCGCTTGAACCTGAAATGGACGACATTTCTCAACCTGAAATTTCACAGCCGCATCCGGCAACCTGGTCGACGCTGCCGTTTTGGCATAAAGTCCGCCCGTGGTTTTCCCAGATGGGGCAAGTGGGCTTAGCCGCCTGTGTTTCTCTGGTCGTTATTGTTGGGGTACAGCAGTATAACCAACAGACTGACGAGAACTCGCCAGAGACACCTGTGTTTAACACTGTTCCCCTAAGCGGTCAGCCTTCTCCTGTCAGTTTTGATGTCGCCACCGAAGGCGCTCAGAATATTAATCAGCAGGCTCTGGAGCAGCGTAAGCGCATCAACGCTATTCTGCAGGACTATGAGTTACAGCGCCGTTTACATGCTGAACAGTTAAAGACCGTGCAGCCGCCGGCCAACAGCAATGCTAAGAACAGCACTTCTGCACAACAAGGTTTATCTCAATAGTCGATGAAGTTAGCCGCTTTTATTTACTGTAGCCTGCTGGGGGGACTCGTCTCCCCGGCGTTTGCTGATGGTCAGAGTTCAACTGAAGCCCTGCTTGAGGAAATGACCTCCGCCAGCCGGGCAATGAACTATGAACTTGCCTATATCAACGTCAACAAAATGGGCGTTGAATCTCTGCAGTACAGCCACTCTCTGCAAAACGGTCAGCCTTTGGTTCAACTGATTAATATGGATGGCCCACAGCGTGAAGCCATCATGCGCGGAGCTGAAGTCAGCTATTTTGAACCCGGCATGGAGCCGTTTAGCATACGTGGCGATCACATTGTTGACTCCTTACCATCGCTGGTATTTGCCGATATTTCACGCCTTGAGCGCTACTATGACTTTGTCAAAGTGGGGCGCTCGCGCATAGCTAATCGCCTGTGTGATGTGGTGAGGATTGTTCCGAAAGACGGTCTGCGCTATAGCTACGCTGTATGGTTAGATACAGAAACGCGTATCCCGTTGAGAACCGATATTATCGATCGCGATGGGGATACGCTGGAACAGTTTCGCGTTATTGCCTTTAACGAAGGCGATAGCGTTCGTCAGAAAATGGCGGGCTATCCTTTACCCAGCATGCCGCCGCTGCTGTCAGTGCCTCCCGGAGATAAGCTAAATCTTAACTGGAACGCCAGTTGGCTTCCTGCAGGCTTTATTGAATCGTCCCGAAGCCGACACGGCGTGCCTGGAATGGATACCGTCATTGAATCTCGTCTGTTTTCCGATGGCCTGTTTAGTTTTTCGCTTAGCATTTCCCCAACGGGCAATCAGTCCGGTGAGCATTTGCTGCGGCAGGGGCGGAGAACCATTCATACCGAGACGCGCAATAAAGTAGAAATCACTATTATCGGTGAGCTACCTCCCGCAACGGCAAAGCGTATTGCCGGTAGCGTCGTTTTTAAGTAAGGCTCTAAAAAATGCTTCATGAGTGGGCGACAGTTGTTGACTGGCGACAGGGCGTAGCGACGCTGCGATGTGAGCAGCGTTCAGGATGCTCAGGCTGTCGTTCATCATCAAGCTGTGGAACTCGAGTGCTAAGCAAGCTAGGGCCAAGCGGCATTCATGAGCTTAAAATTGAACACGACGATCCTCTGATTCCCGGTCAGCGCGTTGCGCTGGCGATCCCAGAATCTAGCCTGCTGGTTTCTGCTCTGTTGGTTTACACCGTGCCGCTTCTAGGCATTCTGCTGTTTTCTTCCCTTTTCTACCTGTGGCTGGACACGGATCTGGCAGCTATAGGCGGTGCTGCGCTTGGCGGTTTAGCGGGATTTATTACAGCGCGATTTTATGCGAATCGTTTAGCGACCAAGCCAGCGATGAGGCCAGCAATTGTACGAGTCGCACTTCCCGGTGTGAACGTTGACGAGGAGTCAGCGTAAAGGCATAGATGAAGACATAAACGGCGTAGGAAAAGGATAAAAAAACACTCCGCCGAGGCGGAGTGAAAAGACAAGGAAATGATGAAACGTCGTACTATGGGAAGACAGGATGTTCGATATTACTTGTAAAGAATCGCAGTACCGTTGACTTTGTTGTTGCTTGAAGCAGAAACGATGTAGTAGTAGCTAGCACCCTGAGCGTCTGCTTTTGCGGCCAGCTGGCTTTCCAGTGCAGACAGGCTGTTAGCGCTGCTGACGGACACAGTGCCGATTTTATCCAAATTTTCTGTTTTAGAACGATCAACCTGCTGAGCGGCGAAAGAGCTGAAAGAGAAAGCGGATAATACGGCTGCAGCTGCGATAAGTTTAACATTTTTCATGGTAATTCACTCCAGTTAGTTTGAGAGAGAAAGGTAACGTCCTTTCAATGTGTGTCATTATAGATAACTGAATGCGAATGAATAGCGGAGTAAATTGACATTATCATTCAGTTTTTTTGATTGTTCAGAAAGATGCCCTAATTAGGGGTATAAATGAGCAACAGGCACCAGCAAGGCGGTAATAGAGGCTGTGGCGATAATTCAATCGCGTATGCTGCTAGGTTTTAACTATGTCGACGTGTAGAATGTCCGCCAGTTTAATGGTGACAGACAATTTTTTGGCAGCGCGGTGGGCCAAGGCCAGCCGCGCTGCCTCGTATTTCTATATCAGCCGGATTTAGGTGAATGACTGATAATAAAGCTATTGCAAACAAGAACATAAGAAACTTCTCGATCATTGCCCACATTGACCACGGCAAGTCGACCCTGTCTGACCGCATCATTCAGATCTGCGGTGGCTTAAGCGATCGGGAAATGGCCGAGCAGGTTCTTGACTCTATGGATCTGGAGCGGGAACGCGGTATTACGATTAAAGCCCACAGCGTCACGTTGGACTATAAGTCTAAAGACGGCGAAACCTACCAGCTCAACTTTATCGATACCCCCGGGCACGTCGACTTCTCTTATGAAGTCTCTCGTTCGCTGGCTGCCTGTGAAGGGGCGCTGCTGGTGGTCGACGCCGGGCAGGGCGTAGAAGCCCAAACGCTGGCTAACTGCTATACCGCCATTGAAATGGATCTGGAAGTGGTCCCAGTGCTGAACAAAATCGACCTGCCAGCGGCAGACCCCGATCGCGCAGCGCAGGAAATTGAAGATATTGTTGGTATTGACGCGACCGATGCGGTGCGCTGCTCTGCCAAAACCGGCGTCGGCGTGCAGGACGTTTTAGAACGTCTGGTACGCGATATTCCACCGCCGGAAGGCTCTGCCGACGAACCTTTGCAGGCGCTGATAATTGACTCCTGGTTTGACAACTATTTGGGCGTTGTCTCGCTGGTGCGAATTAAAAACGGCGTGCTGCGTAAAAATGACAAGATCAAGGTCATGAGTACCGGGCAAACCTACGGTGTCGATCGCTTGGGTGTCTTTACCCCTAAGCGCATTGATACAGAAGTGCTGGGTTGCGGCGAAGTAGGTTGGGTTGTTTGCGCCATTAAGGACATTTTAGGTGCTCCGGTCGGGGATACGCTGACCAGCGCCCATCGCTCTGCGGAAGTGCCGCTGCCGGGCTTTAAAAAGGTCAAGCCGCAGGTCTATGCAGGCCTGTTCCCCATCAGTTCTGATGACTATGAAGCCTTCCGCGATGCTCTTGGCAAGCTAAGCCTGAACGACGCCTCTCTGTTTTACGAGCCGGAAAACTCGACAGCGCTAGGCTTCGGCTTCCGCTGCGGCTTCCTTGGCCTGCTGCACATGGAGATCATTCAGGAGCGCTTAGAGCGCGAGTACGATCTTGATTTGATCACTACCGCACCGACGGTAGTGTATGAAGTGATCACCACGGCGGGTGAAACCGTATACGTGGACAGCCCTTCCAAGCTGCCGCCGCTGAACAACATTGACGAGCTGCGCGAGCCTATCGCGGAATGTCATATGCTGCTGCCGCAGGAATATTTGGGTAACGTCATCACGCTGTGCGTTGAAAAGCGCGGTATGCAAACCAATATGGTGTATCACGGCAATCAGGTGGCGCTAAGCTACGATATTCCCATGGCGGAAGTGGTGCTGGACTTCTTTGACCGTCTGAAGTCTACCTCCCGTGGCTATGCTTCTCTTGACTACGGGTTCAAACGTTTCCAGGCCTCTGACATGGTGCGTGTTGACGTGATGATCAACGGCGATCGCGTCGATGCGCTGGCGCTGATTACCCACAGAGATAACTCCCAGACTCGCGGTCGCGAGCTGGTGGAGAAAATGCGCGAGCTGATCCCACGTCAGCAGTTTGATATTGCAATTCAGGCAGCGATTGGCAACCACATTATTGCCCGCTCCACAGTTAAACAGCTGCGTAAAAACGTTCTGGCGAAGTGCTACGGTGGTGACGTCAGCCGTAAGAAAAAGCTGTTGCAGAAACAGAAAGATGGTAAGAAGCGCATGAAACAAGTGGGGAACGTTGAAGTTCCGCAAGAAGCGTTTCTGGCCATTCTTCACGTTGGTAAGTCTTAAGGAGTTCGCATGGCGAATATGTTTGCCTTGATTTTGGCCGTAGCTACACTGGTAACCGGCATTTTTTGGTGCCTGGAGCGCTTTAAGTGGGGGCCGGCTCGTCGCCTCAAGATTGAAGCGCTCAGAGTGGAGACTGAAGGTAAAATCGATCGCGAGTCGCTGGCGCGCATTGCGACTCCGACAGGCTGGATGGACGGTTTAGGATCGCTGTTCCCCGTACTGGCAGTCGTGTTTGTTCTGCGCTCTTTTCTCTATGAGCCGTTTCAAATTCCGTCCGGTTCGATGATGCCGACGCTGCTGATTGGCGACTTTATTCTGGTGGAAAAGTTTGCTTACGGCATTAAAGATCCCATTACTCAGACGACGCTGGTTGAAACCGGTAAGCCTCAGCGAGGCGATATCGCCGTATTCAAATACCCGCTGGATAAAAACGTCGACTATATTAAGCGCGTTGTCGGATTGCCGGGTGATACTGTGCACTACGATCCGGTCTCAAAAAAGCTGACAATTACGCCAGCCTGCCCAACGGACAAAGACTGCGCACCGGCTCAAGAGTTAACCTATTCGCCTCAGGAAAAGAGTAACTGGTTTATCGGCTTTGAGCCTGAACAAGGGCGCCTTGGCCAGATGAAAACCCGCTTTTTCGATCTGGAAACCGAGGCCGAACGGGCTAAAGGCCTGCGCGGTGTGGATATGCAGCAGCGTCAAGAAACGCTGGGCGAGGTTGCCCACCAGACGCTGACTATTCCTAACGTTGTCACCAGCGCTGGAGAGTACTATCAGCAGCCGGGTTCTCCTGCTAACACTTGGATCGTTCCTAAAGGGCAATACTTCATGATGGGCGACAACCGCGATAACAGCGCGGACAGCCGCTACTGGGGATTTGTGCCGGAAGAGAACTTTGTCGGTAAGGCTACCGGTATCTGGATGAGCTTTGAGAAGCAGGAAGGCGAGTGGCCGACCGGCGTACGCTTAAGCCGCATTGGTGGGATTGACTGACACATTTAGGGTATACTGGGCTGTGCCACACATTTGGCCGTGTACAGTCTTGAGTCGGTGATGAAGCGACGAACATCCGGATTTAAGCCTGACTTGAATCCGGATTTTACTATTTCGGGACGCCTTGGCCCGTTGAGCGAACCAGGCGCTTTTATTGGATTTGAATTTAGTTTTGGACATGCATGAACCCTATCATTATTGAAAGGCTACAGCGAAAACTCGGGTATACGTTTCAGCAGCAGGCGCTTTTGCAGCAGGCGCTGACGCACCGTAGCGCCAGCAGTAAACACAATGAGCGTCTGGAGTTTCTGGGCGATTCCATTCTGAGCTTTGTTATCGCCGATGCGCTGTATCAGCGCTTTCCTCGGGTAGACGAAGGTGACATGAGCCGCATGCGCGCTACGCTGGTGCGCGGCAATACACTGGCAGAGCTCGGCCGCGAGTTTGAGCTGGGGGAATGCCTTCGGCTGGGGCCAGGTGAGCTGAAAAGCGGCGGCTACCGCCGCGAGTCGATTCTGGCTGATACCGTAGAGGCGCTGATAGGTGCCATCTTCTTAGACAGCGATATTCACCAGATTCAGGCGCTGATTTTGGCTTGGTATCATTCCCGTTTGGAATACATTAGCCCGGGGGACAAGCAAAAAGATCCCAAAACCCGGCTGCAGGAATTTTTACAGGGCCGCCATCTTCCACTGCCGACCTACTTGGTGACGCAGGTAAAAGGCGAGGCTCACGATCAGGAATTTACCATTCAGTGCCAGGTTAGCGGCATTAGCGACGACATCGTCGGCATCGGCGCCAGCCGCCGCAAAGCGGAACAGGCGGCAGCAGAACAGGCTCTTAAGCACTTAGGATTAGAATGACGACAGAACATCAAGAAACCAGCCGCTGTGGCTTTATTGCCATCGTGGGTCGCCCTAACGTCGGCAAGTCAACGCTGCTTAACCAGCTGCTGGGGCAAAAGGTGTCTATCACGTCGCGTAAGGCGCAGACTACCCGCCACCGCATTATGGGGATCCACACTGAAGGTCCCTATCAGGCGATCTACGTCGACACCCCGGGGCTGCATATTGAAGAGAAGCGGGCGATAAACCGTCTGATGAACCGAGCGGCAAGCAGCGCCATTGGCGACGTTGAGCTGGTTATTTTTGTTGTCGAAGGCACCCACTGGACGCCGGATGACGAAATGGTGCTTAACAAGCTGCGCAACGTTAAGTGCCCGGTGATTTTAGCGATCAATAAAGTCGATAACGTCACCGATAAAGATTCACTGCTGCCGCACATTGCGTTTCTAAGCCAGCAGATGAACTTTAACGCGGTAGTGCCTATTTCTGCTGAGGTAGGGACTAACGTTGACGCAATTGCGAAAATCGTGCGCGAGCAGCTGCCGGAAGCGGATCACCATTTCCCGGAAGACTACATTACTGACCGCTCACAGCGCTTTATGGCTGCGGAGATTATCCGCGAAAAGCTGATGCGCTTTTTGGGCGAAGAGCTGCCTTATTCCGTGACCGTTGAAATCGAGCGCTTTGCGGCCAACGAGCGCGGTGGCTTTGACATCAACGGCCTGATCCTCGTGGAGCGCGATGGCCAGAAGAAGATGGTCATCGGCAATAAAGGGCAAAAGATCAAAACCATCGGCATTGAAGCCCGTCGAGACATGGAAGAGATGTTCGAGGCGAAGGTTCACCTAGAGCTGTGGGTGAAGGTTAAATCGGGCTGGGCGGACGACGAGCGTGCGCTAAGAAGCCTGGGCTACACGGACGACCTCTAGGACTGCCCTGATGGACGGCTGGCAACGCGCTTTTGTGCTGCACGGGCGACCCTATAGCGAAACCAGCCTGATGCTGGATTTGTTTACTGAAAGCCACGGCCGCATTAAGGCGCTGGCGAAAGGGGCTCGAAGCCGTCGCTCTCAGCTAAAGGGCTGTTTACAGCCCTTTACGCCGCTGCTGGTGCGGTGGGGCGGCAAGGGGGGCGTAAAGACTTTGCGCGGTGCTGAAGCCGTTTCGCTGGCGCTTCCGCTGTCCGGTATTACTCTCTACAGCGGCCTGTACGTGAATGAAGTGCTTTCACGGGTTCTGGAAGACGAAACTCCCTATTCCTCACTGTTTTTTGACTATCTGGCCTGCATTCAGCAGCTTGCCGGTGACTCTGGCTCGCCTGAACGCACGCTGCGGCGCTTTGAGCTAGCGCTGCTTGAGCACTTGGGCTACGGCATCGATTTTCTACACTGTGCCGGCAGCGGTGAGCCGGTCAGCGATACGATGACCTATCGCTATAGGGAAGAGAAGGGGTTTATCGCCAGTCTGGTGATAGACCGTCACTCTTTTACCGGGCGAGACTTGACGGCACTGTCGAGTCGAGATTTTCCCGATGAGGAAACGCTGCGTTCCGCCAAGCGCTTTACCCGCATGGCGCTTAAGCCCTATTTGGGTGGAAAGCCTCTGAAAAGCCGAGAGCTTTTTCGACAGTTCATTCCCCGCAGGCCGTCAGCCGATGCTGACGGTGAGTAGCCCCAGCTTTACGCGATTTAATTCCCGCCAAACGTCCCATGTGATTTTCTTTTACCAAAAAATCCGGTAAAAATGAGATATCGTTTTCAGACTGCTGCACCGCGGTGCGCTGCGGCACCGTTTTTTATTTTGTACGCTCGAGGTAGAAATCATGTCGGACTTGCTGTTAGGCGTTAATATCGATCACATAGCCACGTTACGTAACGCGCGCGGCACTGCATATCCCGATCCGGTTCAGGCAGCGTTTATTGCCGAGCAGGCCGGGGCAGACGGTATCACTGTGCACCTGCGTGAAGATCGACGCCATATTACTGACCGCGACGTTCGCCTGCTGCGGGAAACGCTACAGACGCGCATGAATCTGGAAATGGCGGTTACTGATGAAATGATCGGCATTGCCTGCGACGTAAAGCCCGCGTTCTGCTGCCTAGTGCCGGAAAAGCGTCAGGAAGTCACGACGGAAGGCGGTCTGGACGTAGCCGGTCAGTTGGATAAGATGACCGTGGCAGTGGGGCGGCTGATGGATGAAGGGATTGCCGTTTCGCTGTTTATCGACGCTGACGTGCGGCAAATCGATGCAGCAGTGTCGTCTGGCGCGACCTTTATTGAGATCCATACTGGCCATTATGCCGACGCGGTGACGGAAATTGCCCGTGAGGCAGAGCTGAAGAGAATTGCGCACGCTGCCAGCTATGCGAAAGGCAAAGGGCTGTGCGTCAACGCAGGCCATGGACTGACTTACCACAACGTGCAGGCGATTGCCGCGCTGCCGGAAATATATGAGCTGAATATTGGTCATGCGATTATTGGCCGAGCGGTGATGTCTGGCCTGAAAGATGCAGTAGCCGATATGAAGACACTGATGCTGGCGGCTAGGAAGTAAAAACCAGAAGGTATAAGCAGCCATAAACAAAAAAGCCCTCGTAATGAACGAGGGCTTTTTCATGGGGAACAGCATCAGCCTATATAGGCAGTTGCCTCTCGCCTCACGTTTTCGAATTCGTCCAGCAGCTCAAGCCACTCAGGTTCTAGGTCAGCGGCGGTAGTGCCGTTTCTGAGCTGGCCTTCCAGATAGTTACACAGCTGCTTCAGCCTCGGCACGCCGCTGTAGCTGGAGCTGCCGTGCAGCTTGTGAATGAGATTGACGATATCCTCATCCGGATTGCCGTCCAGCACTGCCTGCACTCGCGCTTCAACCTCTGACAGGAATTCAATCAGGCTTTTTAGCAGGTCTTTGGCCAGATCTTCCTTATTGGCGGCCTGAGTAAGGGCTAGCTGCCAGTCTAGAGAGCGGGGGGGCTCTGAGGGAGCGTCAGGAGCCTGTACTGGGGCGGCCTGTTCAACGGCGGGCTTTGCCGCACGGAAGTCCGCTTCCGGCGAGATGCGGCACTGAGTTTGCAGAACGCCGATAAGCATTTCTTCATTAATTGGCTTAGCCAAATAGTCGTCCATGCCGCAGCCAATCAGCCGTTCACGCTCGCCGATGGCCGCGTGGGCCGTCACGGCAACAATAGGGGTAGTCAGATGGTTTGGCAGCTTATGTATGATCTCAGCCGCTTTAATGCCGTCGATTTCAGGCATTTGGATATCCATCAGGATGATATCAAGGTTCGTATCCTTCGCCCGTTCAATGGCCTCTTCACCGCTGTTACACAGGATGACGTGAGATACGATGTCTTTCAGCAGCACGCCGATAAGCTTCAGGTTAGCTGGATTATCGTCCACCGCCATTACCGTGAGCGGCAGGTGGATATCTTTCACCGGCTCTGCTACTAGCAGTAGCGGGTCTGGGCGAGCGCTAAGCAGAGCGTCGAACAGGCGGTTGCGGGAAAGCGGTTTACTCAGGCAAACCTGTGCACCAGCCTGCTTCAAAGCCTCGACGTCGATATTCGGGCGATTAGGGATAGCCAAGATCAGGCGGTGAGAAATGCTCAGCGCCTCTTTGATAACGCTGTCTTTGTAGTGTTGAACGTCCATTAGGTTAACCGGCATCCCCAGAAGAACAACGTCATAGTCCTGATGCCGTTCGGGGATAAGCTCAAAGCAGGGATAGGGGATAACCTCGACGGGCTCGTCCCTAAAGATTTCCAGCGCGGCCTGCATTGCCCCTTCGTTTTCTTCGATATAGAGAATGCGCTGGCCGGAAATTTTATCCAGATGGGGAACGACTTCAGGCATATCACCGTCCGCCCGCTCCAGATTAATGTAGAACCAGAAAGTAGAGCCCTGATGCAGCTTGCTTTGGAAGCTGATATCGCCGCCCATCTCTCTGACCAGACGCTGAGTAATCACTAGCCCCAGCCCTGTACCGCCGTGGCGGCGAGAAATGCTGGCATCGGCCTGACGGAAGGCTTGGAACAGCTGTGACTGCTGGCGGTCGGAAATGCCGATGCCGGTATCTTTGACCTGCACTTCAAGATCCACGCTGTTGTCATAGAAGTGACGCAGCGTAATGTAGATGTCGATATTGCCCTGTTCGGTAAATTTAATGGCGTTACCCAGCAGGTTCATGATGACCTGCTGTAGGCGAAGAGGATCGCCGATCACGCTGTCGGGCACGTCATTGGCGACGTGCAGCGTTAGCTCCAGCGCCTTCTCGTGCGCACCGTGGGCCAGCAGAATAACGGTTTCATCAATGGTATCGCGCAGGGAGAACTGTGTATGTTCAAGCACGAGCTTGCCCGCTTCCAGCTTCGAGAAGTCGAGTACGTCGTTGATGATATTCAGCAGGTTGCTGGCAGAGCGCTCAATGGTTTGCAGATAGTCGGTTTGCGTCGGCGTCAGCGTGGTTTTCAACGTCTGACGGGTAAAGCCTATTACGCCGTTAAGAGGTGTACGAAGCTCATGCGACATGTTGGCTAAGAATTCTGATTTGATCCGCGCTGCTTCCTGAGCGCGCTTTTTCGCCAGATCCAGCTCTACGTTCTGGATCTCCATCTGCTCGAGCGTTTCCCGCAGGTCAGACGTGGCCTGATCGATGTTTTGCTGCATCTCTTCATGATAGGCGGTGAGCGACATAGCCATTGAGTTGATACCGTTCTTCAGCATATCAAGCTCGCCCAGCATATAGCCCTCAACCCGGCTATCCAGCTGGCCTCGGCGAATGCGGTCAACGGTGTTGACCATGTTGCGGATGGGCCCTGTAACGTCACGCATCAATCGGTAGGCAAACAGCATCGCGATACACAGGCAGAGGCTTAGCAGCAGCGTGGCTACGAAGATCTCTTTATATTGCTGTAGGCGTACGGTGCGTAAATCGAGCTCAATGGCGATATAGCCCAGCGTTCTGTGCCCTGGTTCAAGGCTGACGTCCATATCAGGCAGCTGGTTTTCCGACACGATAGGCGTGCGCAGAATAAGTGAGTCGCCTCGGGTAGTAACGGTTAGGTCATCGGGGACAGGCGTACCCTTGGGCAGCTGTAACAGTGCATAGTTTTGATGAAAGTTGGACGTGACCAGCAGGTGATTCTGCGTGTCGAAAACGGCAATTGACCGTACAATATTGGAATGACGGCGGTGCAGCATACTGACCAACTGGCGTACGCCTTCGCGGTTGCTGAAGGTCATACCGTGCTCGCTGGCGATAGCGAGAGGCTCAATGATGCTCGAGCCCGAGTCCACTAGCTGGTCTTGCAGCTCGTTGTAGCGGTGTACCACGAAAAATGTGCTGATCAAAAGCCCAATAAGAAGCGTCGGGGCGAGGATCAAAATCATCATTCGGGCGCGAAGGCTGTATTTGGTCATAGGGTTCCAGTATGGGACAATCGACTGTCTGTAGCGAATCAGGCTATTTCATAACACAGTGACGGGATGCGATACCCGCCCTATTTCAGGCCGCAAACGCGTTTGCCGCGTTTTTTGCGATGCGTGTGCCGCCTGAACTATTTAGGTTATATATCACCATGGTGCAATTCTACTCGCCTAGCCGCAGGAAGGCGATACAACAGAAACTTATTGTTACCCCTTATGAGCTCGATACACAAGGACAAGGCGTGGCTCGCCACGAGGGAAAAACGATTTTTGTGACTGATGCGCTGCCAGAGGAGCGTGTCGAAGTCCGTATTTATGAGGATAAGCGCAGCTACGCCAGAGCGAAAACTGTGCGCCGTCTTTCCTCCAGCGACCAGCGGGTAGTACCTCCATGCCTGCACTACGGCGTTTGCGGTGGCTGTAATCAACAGCACGCGTCGTCAGCGCTGCAGCAGAAGAGCAAATCTCACGCTCTCAGCCAGCTGTTTTTACGGGAGACGGGGCTGTCCGTTCAACAGGAAGAGGCCATTTTTGCCTCTGATTACGGCTACCGGCGTCGGGCGCGCTTTGGTTTACAGTATTCGACGAAGGAAAAGCGTCTGGTGATGGGGTTTCGTCAGCAGATGTCTAACGATGTAGTTAACATCGCGCACTGCCCGGTTTTGGAGCCTGAGTTAGACGCGCTGCTGGAACCTCTTAACCAATGCCTTTCCTCTTTAGGCAGTGTGAAAAAATTGGGGCATGCGGAACTGGTGAAGGCAGACAGCGGGCCTTTGCTGGTGCTTCGGCACTTAGTCCCAATGTCTGACGGCGATCGTCAGCGACTGATGGCGTTTGCTGAAGCTTTTGGCGTAGCCGTCTGGCTGGCCGGGGAAGGTGACGTGCTGGAACGGCTAACGGGCTTGGAGCCTCATTATCTTCTGGACGGCCTGACGCTGGGGTTTAACCCGCGCGATTTTATTCAGGTCAACGCGGGCGTTAACCAGCGGATGGTTGAACAGGCGCTGGCCTGGCTGGATTTACAGCCGACGGATAGAGTTCTGGACCTGTTCTGCGGTATGGGAAACTTTACGCTGCCGATAGCGAAAAGGGCTAAAGAGGTCGTGGGCGTCGAGGGTGTTGATTCGCTGGTGGCTCGCGGGCAGCAGAACGCAAAGGACAACGGTCTGGATAATGTCACTTTTTTACACCACAATCTGGAAGAGGACGTCAGTAAACAGTCGTGGGCGCGTCAGGGATTTGATAAAGTGTTGCTAGACCCCGCCCGCGCCGGGGCCGCTGAGGCAATGGCGCAGATAGTCAGACTTGCTCCTAAGCGCATTGTGTACGTTTCCTGTAACCCGCAAACGCTGGTTAGGGACAGCAAAGCGCTGCTAGAAGGCGGCTATGCGCTTGGCGGTCTGCGCATACTTGATATGTTCCCGCAGACCGGGCACGTTGAGTCAATGGCGCTGTTTGTGTGTCAGTCAAATCTCTCAAAGTAGTAAGCAGTGAGGAAGCGTTATGGTTGCGGTAAGAAGTGCCCATTTGAATACAGCCGGTGAGTTTGAGCTGGATAAATGGATCGCTAATCTGGGCATTGTCAATCCAGAACAGGGCGAACGTTTGGCGGCGACCTGGCGGTATTGCGAACAGCGAGTGAAAGACAAGCCGGATGCCTCTCTGCTGCTTTGGCGGGGGCTGGAGGTTGTGGAAATTCTCGCCACCCTGAGCATGGATATCGATAGCCAGCGGGCAGCGCTGCTGTTCCCGCTAGCGGACGAAGGCATTCTTGATGACGAAACGCTGAAAGAGCAGTTCGGCAACGACGTCGCCAATCTGGTGCACGGCGTGCTGGAAATGGACGCGATACGTCAACTCAAAGCTACCCAAAGCGGCAACAATGGCTCCGTTCAGGTGGATAACGTGCGCCGCATGCTGCTGGCGATGGTGGAAGATTTTCGCTGCGTGGTCATCAAGCTGGCGGAACGCATCGCCCACCTGAGAGAGGTAAAGGACGAATCGGAAGAGATTCGGGTTCTTGCTGCTAAAGAGTGTTTTAACATTTATGCGCCGTTGGCTAACCGACTTGGGATTGGCCAACTGAAGTGGGAAATGGAAGATTTCTGTTTCCGCTATCTGCATCCGGATGAATATAAAAAGATTGCCAACCTGCTGCACGAGCGGCGTATCGACCGAGAAGTCTATATTGATAACTTTGTGAAGACCCTGCGCGAGTCCATGAAAGAAGAGGGCATTCAAGGAGAAATCTACGGCCGGCCGAAGCATATCTACAGCATCTGGCGCAAAATGCAGAAGAAGTCGCTAGCGTTTGAAGAGCTGTATGACGTGCGAGCGGTGCGTATTGTGGTGGAGCGCTTACAGGACTGCTATGCCGCGCTGGGGATTGTTCATACCCACTTCCGCCACCTGCCTAGCGAATTTGATGATTACGTTGCCAACCCTAAGCCGAACGGCTATCAGTCAATTCATACCGTTGTCTTCGGGCCGAAGGGGCAGGCGGTAGAAATCCAGATCCGCACTCGACAGATGCATGAAGACGCTGAACTGGGCGTTGCGGCACACTGGAAGTACAAAGAGGGAGCGGTGTCCGGCCGTTCTGGCTACGAAGAACGCATTGCCTGGCTGCGTAAGCTTATCGCCTGGCAGGAGGAGATGTCCGACAGCGGCGAAATGCTTGACGAGGTTAGAAGTCAGGTATTCGACGACCGCGTGTATGTCTTTACTCCTAAGGGCGACGTTATCGACCTGCCCACAGGCTCAACGCCGCTGGACTTTGCCTACCACATTCATAGTGACGTCGGCCACCGCTGTATCGGCGCGAAAATCGGCGGCCGCATTGTGCCGTTCACCTATCAGCTGCAGATGGGCGATCAGATTGAAATTATCACCCAGAAGCAGCCGAACCCAAGCCGTGACTGGTTAAACCCTAACCAAGGGTTTGTTAACAGCGGGCGGGCGAGAGCCAAGATCCAGGCGTGGTTTAAAAAGCAGGATCGCGATAAAAACGTCGTGGCCGGGCGGCAAATGCTGGACGAAGAGCTGGAGCGGCTGAACATCAGCTTTAAAGAGGCTGAAAAGCTGCTGGTGCCGCGCTACAACGTCCACTCGTTTGATGAAGTGCTGGCAGGCATTGGCGGCGGTGATATTCGCCTTAACCAGTTGGTGAACTTCCTGCAAAGTAAGTTTAATCAACCGACCGCAGAAGAGGCCGATCGGGAAGCGCTGCGTCAGCTCAATCAGAAGACGGCGGCGGCACAGCAGCGCAATGCCAAAAACAATAGCCAGATCATTGTTGAGGGCGTGGGTAACCTGATGCACCACATTGCCCGCTGCTGTCAGCCGATCCCCGGCGACGACATTGTTGGTTTTATTACTCAGGGCCGGGGGATTTCCATCCACCGGGCCGACTGTGACCAGTTGCAAGAGCTTAAGACACACGCCCCTGAGCGCCTCGTGGAAGCCGTATGGGGCGACTGCTACTCCAGCGGCTATTCGCTGGTAGTGCGAGTGGTTGCCAACGATCGCAGCGGCCTGCTGCGCGACATTACCACCATCTTGGCGAACGAAAAGGTGAATGTTCTGAGCGTGTCCAGCCGCAGCGATGTGAAAAAGCAGATGGCCACCATTGATATGGAAATTGAGCTTTATAACCTTCAGGCGCTGTCTCGTGTGCTGTCCCGGATTAACCAACTGCCGGACATCATCGAAGCCAAGCGCTTGGGCAGCAAGTAGTTCCTAATTGGATATCAGCCCCGTCGAGAGCGATGGGGCTGATAAACCTGTGTCAGTCGGCGCTAGTTGGAACCAGCGCTATCCCCATTTACTGTTAATGCAGACAAAGAGATGAGTAACGTGACCCCAATAGATCGCCTGCTGGGCATTATGGACACCCTGAGAGCGCCCGAAGGCGGCTGCCCATGGGATAAGGCACAGACGTTCAACACCATCGCCCCCTATACGCTGGAAGAAACCTATGAAGTGCTGGATGCTATTCAGCGGGCTGACTTTAGCGATTTGCGCGATGAGCTGGGGGATTTGCTTTACCAGATCGTGTTTTACGCCCGCATGGCGCAGGAAGAGGGGCGCTTTGACTTTAACGACGTTTGTAACGCTATCAGCGACAAGCTGGTACGCCGCCATCCCCACGTGTTTGGCGATTTGAACGTAGAAGATGCTCAGAGTGTCAGCGTTGAGTGGGAGCAGCGCAAAAGCGCAGAGCGAGAAAAGAAGGCGCAGTTTTCTGTGATGGACGATATTCCTGACGCGCTGCCCGCGCTGATGAAGGCGCATAAAATTCAGAAGCGCTGTGCAAACGTCGGCTTTGACTGGACGACCCTTGGCCCCGTAGTGGATAAAGTGCATGAAGAGCTGGAAGAGGTGATGCACGAAGCCAGGCAGGCGGTGATTGATGAGTCTAAACTGGAAGAAGAGCTGGGCGACCTGCTGTTTGCGACGGTAAATCTGTCTCGCCATCTTGGCCATAAGGCCGAAAGCGCGCTACAGGTAGCGAACCGCAAGTTTGAGCGCCGTTTCCGCCGCGTTGAGGAGATTGTCAAAGCGTCAGGAAAATCGTTAGAGCAGGCGTCGCTGCAAGAAATGGACATGGTGTGGCACCAAGTCAAAGAAGAGGAACGCCAGACAAAGGAGTAGCGCCTGCCGCTGGGCAGATGCCCGAAATTTTTCCCCGTTTGGCTTTCATTAATTGTTGTGGCGGGAAGGCTCTGGTATACTGCTTTCCCGTCCTAGTACTTCTCTTTTTTCGTCTTTATAAACCTAACCTTCAGGTTCAGCATGGCTACTAATTACATATTCGTAACAGGTGGGGTTGTATCCTCACTCGGCAAAGGCATTGCAGCCGCTTCTCTTGCCGCTATTCTTGAGGCTCGTGGCCTAAACGTCACAATGATGAAGCTGGATCCCTACATTAACCTCGATCCAGGCACCATGAGTCCTATTCAGCACGGCGAAGTGTTTGTTACCGAGGACGGTGCCGAAACCGATCTGGACTTGGGGCACTACGAGCGCTTTATTCGCACCAAGATGACCCGCCGCAACAACTTCACTACTGGCCGCATTTATTCCGACGTGCTGCGCAAAGAGCGCCGCGGCGACTATTTGGGCGCCACTGTGCAGGTGATTCCCCATATTACCAACGCCATTAAAGAGCGGGTTATTGCCGGTGCAGAAGGTCACGACGTTGCGCTGGTGGAAGTCGGCGGCACAGTGGGTGATATCGAATCCCTGCCGTTCCTTGAGGCTATCCGCCAGATGGCGGTGGAAATCGGCCGCGAGCACACGCTGTTTATGCACCTGACGCTGGTGCCTTATCTGGCGGCGTCCGGTGAGGTGAAAACCAAGCCGACTCAGCACTCGGTGAAAGAGCTGCTGTCTATCGGCATTCAGCCAGACATTCTGGTGTGCCGTTCTGACCGCGCCATCCCGGCTAACGAACGCGCCAAGATTGCACTGTTCTGTAACGTACCTGAGAAAGCGGTTATTTCTCTGAAAGACGTTGACTCCATTTATAAGATCCCTGGCCTGCTGAAATCTCAGGGTCTTGACGAGTTTATCTGTAAAAGATTCCACCTTTCCTGCCCAGAAGCCAACCTGGCCGAGTGGGAACAGGTTATTTATGAAGAGTCTAATCCTACCCGTGAAGTGACGATTGGCATGGTCGGCAAGTACGTTGAACTGCCTGATGCGTATAAATCTGTCATCGAAGCATTAAAGCATGGTGGACTGAAGAATCGATTCAGCGTTAATATAAAGCTAATCGATTCGCAGGACGTCGAAGCCAAGGGTGAAGAAATTCTTTCCGGCCTTGATGCGATTCTGGTTCCCGGTGGTTTCGGCTACCGCGGTGTGGAAGGCAAAATTACCGCCGCGCGCTATGCTCGCGAGAACAAGGTGCCCTATCTGGGGATCTGTTTAGGCATGCAGGTGGCGATGATGGAGTTTGCCCGAAACGTTGTCGGCATGGCCGACGCCAATTCGACTGAATTTGTGCCGGACTGCAAATACCCGGTTATTGCGCTTATCACTGAATGGCGCGATGAAGAAGGGAATGTAGAGGTTCGTACCGAAGAGAGCGATTTGGGCGGCACCATGCGCTTAGGCAGCCAGCCGTGTCATCTGACAGAAGGCAGCCTGTCGCGTAAGCTGTATGGCGAACCGACAATTTTAGAACGTCACCGTCACCGCTATGAGGTGAACAACATGCTGCTGCCGCAGATTGAAGCGGCTGGGCTGCGAGTTGCGGGGCGTTCCGCTGACCACAAGCTGGTGGAAATTATTGAGCTTCCTGACCATCCTTGGTTTGTAGCCAGTCAGTTCCACCCGGAGTTTACGTCGACGCCGAGAGACGGCCATCCGCTGTTTGCCGGTTTCGTCAAAGCCGCCGGTGAGTATCAAAAGTGCCGCAGCGGCGAGTGCGACTAAGCGCGGTCAGTTATACCTTAAGTATTTCGAGTTGAAGTATGGCGGGTATAGTCAGGTATTTTCAGGAAGGCCCGCTTCTGAAGGGCAAAGCAATAAAACGCCAGTGATACAGTCCTGGCGTTTATTGCCCAAGCAGAGCGGGACGCGTGGCGGCTGAGCCGCCGTTGTCTACAGTTTGTTGTTAAATCAACGTGTGACTAGAGGAAAACCGAATGTCCAAAATCGTTAAAGTGCTCGGTCGTGAAATTATCGACTCTCGTGGCAATCCGACCGTTGAAGCGGAAGTGCATTTAGAAGGCGGTTTTGTAGGTCTAGCCGCTGCGCCGTCAGGCGCCTCCACCGGCTCTCGCGAAGCGTTAGAGCTTCGTGACGGTGACAAGTCTCGCTTCCTGGGTAAAGGCGTTCTGAAGGCCGTTGGCGCCGTTAATGGCCCAATCGCTCAGGCTATCGTTGGCAAAGATGCAAAAGATCAGGCCAACATTGACCGTATCATGATCGAGCTGGACGGTACTGATAACAAATCCAACTTCGGCGCTAACGCTATTCTGGCTGTATCACTGGCTGCTGCAAAAGCCGCTGCTGCCTCTAAAGGCATGCCGCTGTATGAGCACATTGCCGAGCTGAACGGCACCCCAGGTAAATATTCTATGCCTCTGCCAATGATGAACATCATCAACGGCGGCGAGCACGCTGACAACAACGTTGATATCCAAGAGTTCATGATCCAGCCAGTTGGCGCGAAAACGCTGAAAGAAGCCGTACGCATGGGTTCTGAAGTTTTCCATCACTTGGCAAAAGTGCTGAAAGGCAAAGGCATGAACACTGCCGTAGGTGACGAAGGCGGCTATGCGCCAAACCTGGGCTCCAACGCTGAAGCACTGGCTGTTATCGCTGAAGCCGTTAAAGCCGCTGGCTACGTGCTGGGCAAAGACATCACTCTGGCGATGGACTGTGCCGCGTCTGAATTCTACAAAGACGGCAAGTACGTTCTGGCCGGTGAAGGCAACAAAGCGTTCACTTCTGAAGAGTTCACTCACTTCCTCGAAGAGCTGACCAAGCAGTATCCGATCGTGTCTATCGAAGACGGTCTGGACGAGTCTGACTGGGCTGGCTTTGCTTACCAGACCAAAGTGCTGGGCGACAAAATCCAGCTGGTGGGTGACGACCTGTTCGTAACTAACACCAAGATCCTGAAAGAAGGCATCGAGAAAGGCATCGCTAACTCTATCCTGATCAAGTTCAACCAGATCGGTTCTCTGACCGAAACGCTGGCCGCTATCAAGATGGCGAAAGACGCAGGCTACACCGCTGTGATTTCTCACCGTTCAGGTGAAACTGAAGATGCTACCATCGCCGATCTGGCTGTTGGTACTGCTGCTGGCCAGATCAAGACCGGTTCTATGAGCCGCTCTGACCGCGTAGCCAAGTACAACCAGCTGATCCGTATCGAAGAAGTGCTGGGCGACCGTGCACCGTTCAACGGTCTGAAAGAAGTTAAAGGCCAAGCGTAATTCGCTAACGTCTTAGCT
This sequence comes from Leminorella richardii, assembly GCF_900478135.1. NCBI lineage: Bacteria > Pseudomonadati > Pseudomonadota > Gammaproteobacteria > Enterobacterales > Budviciaceae > Leminorella > Leminorella richardii. The sequence continues at coordinate 2,545,665 of NZ_LS483470.1, read as the reverse complement.
CGTTAATAAAGTCCCGCGCCGGGTGTCCCGCGCGGGATTTTTTTTTTCTTTTTTCTTACTATCGCTATAGAAGTGGCGAAAAAGGGGGAAATGCACCACTTTGAGTACTAAAACGTGTAGATAGGGTGAGGAGAGGGTTAGAAGGGGGGGCTTTAAGGGAGGTAAAGTGGTATTTGTGTGTAATCCTCTCTGCCCTATGCGCTTATTTGCCCTCTTTGTTGCGCACTGCGCAGAAACGAAAGAGAGTCGTACTCTTCCACAATTACTCCTTGAATAAGAAAGATGAATATAGCTTAATGAGTATTCCATTAATCAATGAGGTGGGCTATGGCGAGCGCAAAAGAAGCAATTCAGCAAATTATTGGTGAAATGGTTGTAAAGCTGTGCGACAAAAATTTACCGATAGACAGGCAGTCAATCATTGAAAAGCTGTTAAGAGTCATCAGCAAAGAGGCCGAGGGGTCAGAGCGCAGCCGGATAGCGACAATGGCTCTTGAGTCTTTAAACAGAGCTGAAGCTAAGGTTTAACTCTGGATCCAATGGGCTTAACCGCAGAGCAGCAGTCTCCTTCACTAAAAGGGCGCCATCATGAAGCCTAGCGTTAGAATTTTAATGAATGCTAAAACCATTCAAAGAATTCAATGTGGAGAATGTAACTGGGAGTTGGAGATTGCTGCAAACACTGATGCACACATTCAATGCTGCCCATGGTGTGGCTGGAGTGATTTAGACACTAGCTATCTTATTCAACAGGGGGGCTTTCAAGAGATTGAATGTGAAAAACATGGCAAAATGACTATTCTTGTGCCTGATAAAAATATTAATCCGGACGACTTTATGGATGATTTATATTGCCCATATTGTTAACTCCAATAAACATATTTAAATTATTAATACAGTAGAATACTCACAGCCTATCAGTAAATCCTATCACTCTATTTTTACTAACCCATTATAAATTTCATATATTAATAATGAATAGCGCTTGGTTATTATTTATTGATTGAGCGCTATTTCCTTTTTAACTTACTCTTTATTGAACTAATTATCTTATATTTTCGCTTTTTTAGCGGTATTTTTAGATGAAATTTACCCCCCCGCGAGGTAACCATCTTTAATCGCTGTAGTCAATTGACCTGGGTCTCAATTTTTTGTTGCCTGGCTGATATTTATGTATTTAATTGATATTTAATTAATTTAAAAGTCCTATCCAGTGTAAAATATTATGTACATAAAAAATTAAGTGTCCAAACGACATCTGTAATGTAACTTACGACGTGTGTTTAATTTAAAGTATGACTTCTATCACGGAAATGGACCTATTTATACTTGAGCGAGGGATGATAAGCGGTGTTTAAATGAAATTTCATTAAAATGGCACTCGTAATAATAATATTACAGAAAGGGTTTTTATGGCATTGGGCAACGCTATTGAAAAGATAACGTAAAAAGTAAAAATAAAAGCGTCCGGAATAAACGTTATTAATAAAATAGCCAAATGAGGAAAGTATCATGTCATATCCAGCTGAACCCTATAAAATTAAAGTCGTTGAACCAATTGCAATGACCACTCGCGAGCAGCGCTTGCAGTATATTAAAGACGCTGGCTACAACACGTTCCTGCTACAGTCAAAACAAACCTATATTGACCTGCTGACCGACAGCGGCACCACTGCAATGAGCGACAACCAGTGGGCGGGGATGATGCTGGGAGATGAAGCCTATTCCGGTAGCGCCAACTTCTATCATCTGCAGGACGTGGTTGCCGAATACTACGGCTATAAGCACGTAGTACCGACCCATCAGGGGCGCGGTGCCGAAAACCTGCTCTCTTCGCTGCTGATCAAAGACGGCGACTATGTACCGGGCAACATGTACTTCACCACCACGCGTGCCCACCAAGAGCGCAACGGCGCCACCTTCGTTGACATCATCATCGACGAAGCGCACGACTCACAAAAAGAGCTGCCGTTTAAGGGCAACATCGATGTCTCCAAGCTGGAAAAGCTGATTAACGAAGTTGGCGCTGACAAGATCCCCTATGTTTGCCTGGCCGTTACGGTAAACCTGGCGGGTGGTCAGCCAGTTAGCATGGCCAACATGCGTGAAGTCAGCAAGCTGTGCCGTAAGCACGGTATTCTGGTGATGTACGATGCAACTCGCTGCGTTGAGAACGCCTACTTCATTAAAGAGCGTGAGCCTGAGTACAAAGACGCCACTATCGCCGCCATCCTGAAAGAAATGATGGGCTACTCTGACGGCTGCACCATGAGCGGCAAGAAGGACTGTCTGGTTAACATCGGCGGCTTCCTGTGCATGAACGACGACGAACTGTATCAAAAAGCCTGTGAAATGGTGGTGCTGTATGAAGGCATGCCTTCATACGGTGGCCTGGCCGGGCGCGATATGGAAGCCATGGCTCGCGGTATCGTTGAGTCAGTGGACTTTGCCTACATTCAGCACCGTATTGCCCAGTGCTACTATCTGGCAGACAAACTGACCTCCGCTGGTGTACCTATCGTTAGGCCTGTTGGCGGCCATGCGGTGTTCCTGGATGCCAAGGCGTTCCTGCCGCACGTGCCTCAGGAGCAGTTCCCTGCGCAGTCGCTGGCGGCTGAGCTGTACATCGACTCCGGCGTTCGCAGCATGGAGCGGGGCATCATTTCCGCCGGGCGCGACAAGAAAACCGGTAAAAACCACATGCCGAAGCTCGAGCTGGTTCGCCTGACAATTCCTCGTCGCGTATACACCTACGCGCATCTGGATATTGTTGCTGAGTCAGTCATTCGCCTGTACAAGAACCGCGAGAATATCAAAGGGCTGGACATGGTGTATGAGCCTAAGTTCTTACGCTTCTTCACCGCTCGCTTTGAGCCTCTCAAGTAAGGCGTTTTCCCTTAGGGGATAAAGGAAGCGCCCTTCATTCGGGCGGATGAAGGGCGTTATTGTCTGGAGCTTCACAGTCTGGGTCATGAAAAGGTTTTTTCCACTTAAAATTTGCAATAAAGGAATCGATTATGACGGTCAGCGTAGAGAGTCAAAGCTCTGCCCAGAGTAAAGGCAAATCGGTTATCGGCGGGGCGATGATTACCACCGCGACCGTTGTCGGCGCCGGAATGTTTTCTTTGCCGGTAGCTATGTCCGGTATTTGGTTTTCGTGGTCTTTAGCTGTTCTTGTCGTTACCTGTTTTATTATGATTATGGCTGGCTTTATGCTGCTTGAAGCCAACCTTAACTATCGCATTGGCGCCAGTTTTGACACATTAACCAAGGATCTGTTGGGGAGATTCTGGAATCTGGTGACCAACTTTACCTTCGCGTTTGTTCTTTATATTCTCGCCTATGCCTATATATCCGGTAGTGCAGCAGTTATCTCCCAAACTCTGACGCACTATCTGAACTTAGGCATATCCTCCCGAGTGACAGGAGTCATCTTCACAGTTGTCGTTGCCTTCATCGTTTGGTGGAGTTCAACGGCAGTAAGCCGCATTACGACGATCCTTCTGCTAGGCAAGTTCATCGCCTTCTTTATGACTTTCGCCAGCCTGCTCGGCTATGTACAAGTCGATAATCTGATGGATCTGATAGCGCCGCAGGGTACGACCTATCTGCCTTATCTGCTGATGACGCTGCCGTTCTGTATCGTTTCGTTCGGCTTTCACGGTAACGTGCCGAGCCTGGTGAAACACTATGGAAAAGATCCAAAGCGTATCGTGTCCTGTATTTTGATCGGTACGCTGTTTGCGCTGTTTCTCTATGCGTTCTGGCTTTACTGTACGATGGGCAACATATCCCGCGCTGACTTTAAGCCCATCATCGCGCAGGGTGGCAACATTGACGTCTTTATTACCGCGATGGGCGGCATTCTCAACAGCGCATCAATGGACGTCATTCTGACCTTCTTTGCCAACTTCGCGGTGGCAAGTTCAATGCTGGGGGCAACGTTGGGGCTGTTTGACTACATTGCCGACCTGTGTAAATTCAAAGATGACAACGGCGGACGAGCCAAAACGGCGCTGGTCACCTATATTCCTCCGGCGCTGCTGTGCTCTATTTATCCAAACGGCTTCCTGTATGCTATTGGCTATGCCGGGCTGGCGTTTGCGGTATGGGCGATTATCGTTCCGGCACTGCTGGCAAAAGCTTCCCGCGTCAAGTTCGGTAATCCGATGTTTCGCACCTGGGGCGGCACACCGCTGGTGTACATCGTTATCGCCTTTGGCGTGCTGACTATGCTGGCGCATATTCTCTCTTCGCTAAACGTATTGCCGACGTATCGGTAATAGGGGTTATTAGACACTCTAAAAAATGTTTGCCAGCTAGGTTGTTAAGAGAGCCGTAACGGATAACGTTGCGGTTCTTTTTTATAAGTGATTTATGCGACAAATTGTTGCATAAAGCGACTTGATGCGATAAGTTTTATATGTGCTGACCACACATTTATCAACGTTGAGGTATGAACCATGGCCACAAGCGTCCGTCTAGATGATGACTTCGTTACTGACGTTAAGATCTATGCAGAGGCTTCAAGTAGAAGTGTTCCTAAGCAAATTGAACACTGGGCGAAAATCGGCCGAATCGCTGAAGATAACCCAGATTTGCCGTATAGCTTCATTCTTGAAACCCTGCTGGCAAAGGGTGAAGTCGATAACCAGAAGGTAAGTCGATATGTCAGAAGGACCCCAAAATCGGGAGATTGATGTTTATCAATCAAACCGTTTTGAAAAGGCATTAGATAAACTGCCTGAGAAACTGCAGCAAATAGTAGAAGATGAGATTGATAAGATCGTAGACAACCCTGAATTAGGGGAACAAAAGAAAGGGGATCTAAGCTATCTGAGGGTACATAAATTTAAGTTAAATAATCAATTGACGCTGCTTGGCTATAGCTGGGTAGAAAATAAAATTGAGTTGTACCTTTTGAGTTTAGAGCCGCACGAGAATTTTTATCAAGCTCAAAAAAAAGCACCGAAAAGTTAACTTGAAATTGATGAAATAATCTTCAGCCCCGGAAATGACCGGGGCTTTCTTTTTGTGGTCGAAATATTTTGTAGTCAGAACATTCGCCGTCATTAATTTGTCAGGTTTACCCTAAAAACTAACCAGCCAGTGCTTCTTACCGATGATTCAAAATAATAATCCCATCCTCGTCGGCATAAATAACGTCACCGTTTTGAATGATTTGCCCGGCAAATTCAACGGGATTGCCCACTACGCCGGGTGCTTCTTTAGCGGATCTTAGAGGGTTGGCACCAAGTGCTTTGATGCCAATAGGCAGGGCTGCCAGCTCGGCGCGGTCGCGTATGTAGCCGTAAATAACGGCGCCCAGCCAGCCGTTATTGAGCAGGTTCATCGCCAGATTGTCTCCTAACAGAGCGCAGCGCGGGCTGCCGCCGCCATCAACCACCAGTACGCGGCCGTGGCCTTCTGTTAGCGACAGGGCCTTAACGGCCGTGTTGTCTTCAAAGCATTTTACGGTGACCGCCGGGCCGCTGAAGCTGGCCTTGCCGCCGAAGTCATAAAAGATGGGGGACAGCACTTTCACGGTGCTGCGATAGGCGTCACACAGATCGGCGACTTTGGGTATGTCCTGAACTTGATCCATTTTTTTCTCCAGTGTGTAGGGGGAGGCCATTCCCCCATCAACAGTGGGGGGGTTGGCTAATACTCTACGACAAACTGCACCGTATCGGTATAGGTTCCCGCTGAAGCTGGAGGCTGGCTCGAATTTATTCGAGCAGTGTAGGAAATTATCTGAGGCCCCCCGGAACCGGAAGCGGAAATAGGGGAGGTGCTGCTCCAAACGGTAGAAGCATTTGGCGCGTAAAGGTTGTACTGGAGGTAGGCATCAGGGTTGGTTTTTTTCATTCTTCGCCACGGTGCGCTGTAGTTGAGACCGTTGTTGATATAGGCGGTGTAGGGTGTGTTCAGTGAACAGGTGAGCTGGACAGTGGGCGTCACGGTAGCAAAGCTTTCAACCAGCGCGCTGGGGGCGAACGTAATGCTTTGAGTACTGTCGATTTTGCAGTCTTTAGTGACAACAACGGAGATTTTGATTTTGCTGGTGCCGCTGCTGTCTTCTACGCTATTGCCGATACATAGCAGAGCACTACAGAGATGATACTTCCAGAAAATCGTAATGGTATCGCTATAGGTGCCGGCAGGCACTGGCGTCGTAGCGCCAGTTGTCGTTCTAACGTAAAGCGTTACATTAAGCCCGCCGCTGATAACCGCGAGACCCAGTAGGTCAAGGCCAGATTTTCCGTATTCGAGTGCTGTTGCTGTATTAAACGCGTTTTTATAGCCTGAGTCTGCGTACACTCCGTAGGGGATTTTATATCTGGTATCTTGCTCATTAACCAGATTCATCTGTCCGGTTGTTGAGGAAATTATCCCCGAGAGCGAGTTGTCCGCCAGCAGGGCAATGCTAATGCCTGTACAGCTCATTCCTCCCGCTCCAGAAGAGGCTAGGGCAGTGCTGTTAATGTTAAAAGCGCTGGCAGTACCTAGGCTGATGCTCAACTGCTGTGTGGCAACGCTGCAGGCTGCATTAACGGCTCCGGAGAGAAGAAGACCCAGTGCACAAATAAGCGCCGAAGCGGCGCGTAGCGTTTTTTTACTCATGATGACTCTCTTCGCAGATGACTTTCCCCGGCGTCCAGCCGCCGGAGGGAAGGGGATTGGGGAGATTGAAATGAGCCTGACACTGTCGTCCGTTGTCGGCACGGCTGATTTTCAAGGTCGTTTCAGCGGTGGCGTTGCCAATGTAGGTTTCGCCGTCCCAGCCGATATAGGCAATATCCTGTTGCCCCTCTTGGCGTACCAGGCTGCCTCTGGGAAGCGGCGTTCGGTTTTCATCTACCAGTGTTAGCGTTACTGCCACGACTTTACGCAGTGGGAACTCGATAACCGTGCCGCCGCTGCTTTTGACGGCACGATACTGCTCCACTTCAGGGATTTGGACATCGGCGGGAAGGTCAAGGGGCTCGATTTCGTATTTACCCACCGAATAGGCGCTGACGGTAGGGATCAGCAGATAGCCGTCCTGATTGGTTTTTCCCAGAGTTTGGTTTTCATAGCGAACGGGAATGTCGGGGTAACCGTTAGTCGATACCAGAGCGAATGAGTCGTTAATCGTTCTGGAAGTAAAAACGTTGCCCTTAACGGCAACCAGTGAGCCGCTGAATTCTCCCCAGTAGGTTTCGTCGCGATCGCCGTAAACGCCGCTCTGTAGCCGAAAGTTTTTAGCGGCATAGTCCAGACTGGCCTGTCGATAGTCAGGGTTGCCGTCTGGCTGCATAGCGTAGGAGAGCGCCCACCCTAATCCTCCGTCTATGGGAGCCGACTTGCTGTAGGTGGCCTGATGATTCCAGCGGTTTTTAGCGTCTCGGCTAGAGCTGAGGCTGGCGTTCCCCAGATCTCCCAGCGGTATGCTGACGGAGACCTGCGCGCTGTAGCCGCTGGCGTCCAGTTCGCGGTTTACTGAGGCATAGAGGCTACTGCTGCCGAACAGCGTTGTACTGTAGGATAGGTTCATCAGCCTCGTTCGGCTCTGGTCATGCTGCGTGATGTCAAAATAGCCGACACCGAGAGAGCCGAAGCGCTGTAGCGACAGACTGCCGGAGATCTGGCGACGGCGCTTATCCTGCTGATAGCCGCTTTTATAGTTAGACAGATCCCCATAGCCTTCGCTGCGGTCAATCTGCTGTGCGCTAATGCTGAAGTAGCGCTGAGTGTAAGCATAGCCCAGCGAACGCTGGTGGCCGCGGGAGCTTACTGTTTCTCCGTCGGTATTATCGGGTTGGGTATCAGGTACTGCGCGGTCGTCAGAGTCGCTAAAGGCGCCGTCGCGAGCCCGGCTGGCGCTGTAGGCGCCGTTAATCACCCCGAAGGTGCCGACTCGGACTACGCCACCGAGGCCGCCGACGCTAAGCCCGTCCGCGCTTTCCGCTCGACCTTCCAGCGTTAGCCATTGGGTGGCTCCTGCTCGAATGATTCCGCTAGCAATGGCATTGCCGTAATCGGCATTTTCCACGCTGTAGGCATTGCGAATTTTGCCTGCGGACAGGCTAAAGTCAATCAGGCCCGGTTTGAGCAGGGCGCTGGAAACGTAGAAAGGCACAGTGGCATTAACCTGTCGCCCCAGCGGATCGGTAACGACCACGGTGGCGTCTCCCGCTCCGTTAATATAGGGCACGGTTTCAACAGTAAAGGGCCCAGGATTGACGTTCACGCTGGAGGTTTTGTAGCTGTCGAGATATACGTCTACAGCGCTGGGAACTGTCGCCTGCCCGGCAAACTGGGGCAGAGGGTAGGTGATCAAATCAGGCCTGACGGAGAAGTTGCGAGAGATCTGTACTCCGGCAAAGCGGATCGCACTGCTCCACGGCAGGGAGTCGGTAATCGCGTCACCGGCCACGTACTTTAGCATGCGCTTTTCGTCATCGTAGTGCCACAGGGTGTCATAGCGCAGATACCGCCGCCTGTCGCTGTCACTCTGTTCACCGCTCAGGCGCTGATTGTACACACCGCTGTTTGAAAAGGTGCCAAAGAAGCCCATCAGCCGCTGCTCGGTATAGGCTGAAGCGGTACTGGATGTGTTGCTATTCGAGGAGTGGCTGGCGTAAACGTCATAGTTAAACAGCAGGCCCAGTGGGTTTTCCGACGTAGCTGTTTCAGAAGAGGCTTCTGCTCCAGAAGCAGTCAGCCGTTGCTCCGGAAGCCAGTCGATAGGGACATTAATAAACAGCCTTTGGCTTTCACCATCGTAAGTCACTGTGACGTCTTTCAGTTCGTCCACCGCTACGCTTTGTTCGCTGGAAGTATCGACGGTTAGACCAAGATCGGCTAAATCGGCGGCCTGTGCGTAGTAGTGGCCGCTGCGATAGTCTATTGGTATGACCTTTTCCCCGACGCGGCCGTTGATCACGGGTTCCAGCATCAGAGACATATCGGGAAGCTCCCCCTGAAGCGATGCAGGAGGTTCCTGACCGCTAGCAAAAGGCACTGCCGCCAGCAGCAAAAGCAGCGCAGCGGAACAGGTACAGGGCGAGAGCGACGACCAAACAGTGGGGAGCATGGCGTTAGTGCTGCGCTAAACGCGTCGGCTCCCGATCGCTATTTACTATCGCCTGTAGGGAACCTCTGCCGGGATTTTTTCCTTTTGGTAAAGGAAAGGACATCGTGGCGTGAGGTAGAACGTAGCCAACTAATCCTTCAATCACGGAGCTTCCCGCAGTGGAGCTTAACCCTGATAACCGGGCGTGAACGGTGCCGGTGTTTGTCACTTCAAGCTGCGAGCCGTTTTTACCCTGTGTGACGCGATAGCTGAGCGCCGGGCGTGCTAAGACGGTATCTTTATTTACTGCATCCTGCCGCGAGGTCAGACCCGCTCCGTTAACAAACAGTGGAACGGAATAGCGCATCTGAAAGTTAATGCCGATGGTCGGTTCTCCGGCGTTTCCCGCAGCCTGAGGGACTTCATCAATAATAATGCGGTAGGCGTGCTCCTGCCCTTGCGGGACAGCCTGATTTTTCATCAGCCTAATCAGCTGGCGTTTGCCGGGGGAAATAAGGGCGAAAGGCGGGCTGATAACGATATCACTCTGTTTAACATAGACGCTCTCGCCGTTTTGCTGTTCCCAGCGAACCGCTTTGATTTCCATATAGACGGGCGAGAGTCTTTGTTTTCCAGCCACAGAGAGGTGCTGTTTTGATTCCCCTCAATCACTGGGTCGATAGGTGAAATAAGGATGGAGGCCGAGTGGGCAATTGGGGTCAGGATCAGAGGAGCTAGAGTCAGAAAGAGCGTGCGTAAGTTAATCATTATGTTGTCCCAAAGGTGCGATCTTATTAGTAGGTAAAGGTGACGACCACGGTATCGCTGTACTGGCCCGCCGCGGGAAGGTTGGACTGAGCCAGCAGTCGGGCATAAACCGTTAGCGTTTGCTGAGTGCCATCGGCAGTGACGTTCTGTGACGATCCACCGTTAGTGCCGTTACCCCAAATAGTGGCGTGCCCGCTGTCTTGATAGAGTTGATATTTCAGGGTATTGCTTAGGGTTGAGTGCTTTATTGCTCTGCCTGCGCTGATACCGCCGCTGGCATAAAGCCCGCTGTCGATATCCACTTTTACCAGAGTGCTAGGGGTGCACTTCAGCGAAATTGATCCAGCGTTGACGGTAGAAGAAACGTCGATAGGGTTAGCGAGGTTGGTGATGTTGCTGCCAAAGTTAATGACGCCGAGTGAAGCACCGCTGGCGCCGAGCAGGCAGCCCGCCGTGACCGTCGCGCTAACCTGAATGTTCTGGCTGAGTGTGTCACCGTGGGCAAGTCCAACTGAGGCGCTATACAGCAGCGCCAGTAGAGCGGATTGACGAAGGCGTAAATGGAGCAAATGGAGGTTCATCTTCTTTCCTCTACCAGCTGACTGTGACCCGAACAGTGTCTTGATAGACGTCTGCCGCTGGCGTGTTTTGGGTAGGTACACGGCCATAGACCGGAAGCAGCTCTGGCTGGCCCGATGCCGTCTGACTGATGCCGGTAACGTCGTCCCATAGAGTGGTATAGGAAGCGTTACTGTAAAGGTTGTAGGACAGCGTCTGCCCGATATTTCTGCCCTGCATGCGCCGCTGCGTTACGTTGCCGCTGTTGCCGCCGCTGATAACAACGCGATAGACAACGCCGGTAGAGCACTGCACCGAAATGGCGCCTGCGTTTGCCTGACCGACTGTGTCAGTGTTTTGCGACGTCAGCGTTCGGCTCCCGAAGTTCAGCGTACCGAAGGTTGTTACGCCTCCAACGTTCGTGCCAGCCTGACAGGTAGGCAACAGTGCTGCGGTAATACCCAGAGAAGCTGTCTGTGTTTCTGCGCTTCCCCTGAAAGGCAAAAGAGAAAGCGGCAGACAAAACAGATAAAGCCAACAAGTGTGCTGTATCCAACCTGCTCGCTGGCCGCACGTGCTCATCTTCAGGTAAGTACCTAAGCTACCAGCTGACCGTAACCTGTACCGTGTCGGTATAGGCGGCAGCGCTCGGCGTGTCCTGAGCTGGAACTCGGCCATAGACAGCCAGACTTTCCTGAGTACCGTCTGCTGTACGCGAAATTTCAGTGGCATTTTCCCAGGCAGTGCTAAGCCCGGCATTTTGGTATAGGTTGTAGAGGATATACTCGCTGCCGTTAGACATGCGTCGCTGGGTGCCGTCGTCGTGCAGCCCTGCACCGACTAAGATCCGATACGGCAGCTGATTTGTGCATTGGATGTGAATCGTGCCTGATGTGCTGCTGCTGGCTTCCGATATGACAGCCTGAGAGAGCGTTGCCGCAGTGCCAAAGTCTAGCGTTCCCAAACTGGCGCCCGACGTGCCGCTGCCGTTAATGGCGCAGCCGCTGGTGATGGTCATCTGTACACCAAGGGTACCGCTGACCTCATCGGCAAAAGAGGGAAGAGTGCTCAGTGCAGACAATAGCCCTAATACTAGTCCTGACCGTATTTTCATGTTGCCACCTTTAAATAATTTTCAATAAAAAGTCATTAACCAGAGAAATTATATTTAAATAATAAAAATGGGCGCCTTTACCGTCAGGGGTTGAGGCGGGAATAGGGCTTAAGCCTTTTTAATTTATCCTATTGATAACTATAGCGAGCAGGTGAAAATATGCCAAAAATTATAAAATAAAATATTTTGTCATAAATATCATGCGGTTATTTTTATTTTTTCATTTTAATGAAAACGAAATTTTATTTGTTGTCTATTTTTAAAAATAGTCTTTTTGTATTAATAAATAACATTGTAGTCTCAGTAAATAAGATGTGTTAGTTAATCGATTCAATATTAGTTATCAGCGTTTTTAAATACTTTCTAATGTTGAGTGTTGTTCTATTTTTCCGCCTCAGAGGCCGAGAAAAATGGTCGTAGCCTTTCACTTCCCGCGCGTTATTTTATTGAGTATCATGGCCGCTGCCCTCACTCTTTCGCGTTAAAGCCGGAGGCGGTTGTCCATAGATGCCAAAGTCAAATCTGTCTGAAATACTGTTTAAACCTTCATTCAAACACCCTGAAACCTCGACGCTGGTCAGGCGCGTAGTGCAAACCAGTGGCAGCGTTCACTCCTCGCTGGACGGTGAAAGCCAGTCGAACTGGTATCGGATGATTAACAAAATTATTTGGGCGTGGCGAGGCGTCGATCCTATTGAGGTTGAAAACGTATTGGCGCGCATTGCTGCGTCAACAAATGAACGCACAAATGAAGCGCTGCTGGATACCGTTATTGGCTATCGGGGTGGCAACTGGATCTACGAGTGGGCAAAGGAAGGAATGGTGTGGCAAAAGGAGGCGCTTGACCTTGCCTGTAAAGATCCCGCCAAAGCGGGAGCCTACTGGCTAAAGGCGTGCAATTTTTACAGTATCGCCAGCTATCCACACTTGCGGGGAGATCCGCTGGCAGAGCAGGCAGAGCTTCTCGCTGACCGCGCCTATCGAGAAGCGGCCAACTACCTTCCCTATGAGCTGAAGTCGCTAGAGTTTCGAGTTGACGGTGGCACACTGACCGGATTTTTGCACCTGCCGGAGGGGGGAAAGGGGCCTTATCCGACAGTGTTGATGTGTGGCAGCTTGGATAATCTATTGAGTGATTACTCCCCACTGTTCCGGAACTATCTGGCGCCGAACGGCATTGCCATGCTGTGTGTTGACTTACCCTCACTGGGTTTTTCTTCCAAGTGGCCGCTAACAGAGGACACCAGCCTGCTGCACCGTCAGGTTCTGCATCAGCTTGGTAACGTTCCTTGGATAGACGACAGGCGCGTAGCGGCGCTGGGGGTTCGGTTCGGCGCGAACGTTGCCGTTCGTCTGGGCTATCTGGAATCCCATCGACTACAGGGCGTTGCCTGTATTGGGCCGATTGTTCACGATCTGTTCGTTAATGAAAGCAGTCAGGCCAGTACGCCAATGGTGTATCGCGACATTATTGCCAGCCGGTTGAAGCTGGATTCCACCACGGACAATATGCTGCAAAGCGAGCTGAGCCGCTATTCGCTGAAGGTTCAGGGGCTGCTTGGCCGCCGGAATCCTTTACCGATGTGTAGTGTCCATTTTGAAAAAGACGTGATTAGCCCGCTGACTGAATCCAAGTTGATTACCTCTTCTAGCGCGGAAGGCAAACTGATTACCGTTGGGGCGACGCCTTTATTGAGTAACCTCAAGGATGGACTGACACAATTGACAGGATGGATCCAAACAAAAATATGTTAATATAACGTTAATTCTCGATTCTTTTCGCACGAAGTTAATCAAGTTTGGTGCGGCTAGGATATGGGTAAGCGACAGATGACATACATATAAAATAGGGGCTATCCATGCTGTTATCGAACGGTCATTCAAGAAGTCGGCTTATGAAAGAGTTTGTTGGACTGGGACCCTACATCAGGGAGTCACAGTGTAAGGGGCATCGTTACTTTTTTGACTGTCTGGCAGTATGCGTAAGCAGCAAGCCTGCACCGGAAAAGCGAGAGTTTTGGGGCTGGTGGCTCGAATTAGACGCTGACGAACAGGGGTTTACCTATCACTATCAAATTGGCCTTTACGATAAAGCAGGAGACTGGCAGGCAAAAGCCATTAAAGATCCAGCCGTTCAGGCTGAAATTGACGACAACCTGCAGACGTTTCAGCGCCGCCTGAATGACTATCTCTCCTCTTTAAACCTGTCGCTGCGCGAGAGGGCTCGCTAGTTTTTATTGCTTCACGCGCGGTCTTTATCCGCGCGTGAGCAGATGCCCTTCCGCTGATTCTGCGGTAGCCAAGGATTTTTATCGATATTCGCTCTCTGCCTGTTGGCATAATGCGTGACACCTGCTAAAAAGGTCTTCTCTCTTTATTTCCTTGGTGTTAGTGACGGCAGAATAACTATGAATAACGGCCAAACTCTGGTTGTCAAACTGGGAACCAGTGTCTTAACGGGTGGCTCGCTGCGCCTGAATCGTGCGCATATCCTTGAGCTGGTTCGCCAGTGCGCGCAGCTCCATGCGTTGGGGCACCGCATTATTATTGTCACTTCCGGTGCGATTGCCGCCGGGAGAGAGCATCTGAACTATCCTGAACTTCCGGCAACGATCGCTTCAAAGCAGCTGCTGGCAGCAGTGGGGCAAAGCCGTCTTATTCAGCTGTGGGAACAGCTTTTCTCTCTTTACGGCATCCATATTGGCCAGATGCTGTTGACCCGCGCTGACCTCGAAGATCGCGAGCGCTTTCTGAACGCCCGCGACATGATGCAGGCGCTGCTGGATAACCGCATTATCCCTGTGATTAATGAAAACGACGCTGTAGCGACAGCGGAAATTAAAGTGGGCGATAACGACAACCTGTCAGCGCTGGCGGCGATCCTTGGTGAAGCCGATAAGCTATTGCTGCTGACTGACCAGCCGGGGTTGTTTACTGCCGATCCGCGCGCGAATCCTGATGCGGAGCTGATAAGAGAAGTACACAGCATTGATAGCGCCCTAAAGGCCATAGCTGGTGACAGCGTGTCAGGGCTGGGTACGGGGGGAATGGCGACCAAGCTTCAGGCCGCTGACGTAGCGGGAAGAGCGGGTATTGAAGTGGTTATTGCGGCGGGCAGCAGGCCAGGCGTTATTGTTGACGTGATCAATAGCGTTTCCGTCGGAACTCGGTTCCACGCTCAGGTGTCCCCGATGGAAAATCGCAAACGTTGGATCTTTGGCGCGCCTCCCGCCGGTGAAATCAGTATTGACGACGGTGCCGTGCAGGCAATTATGGAGCGCGGCAGCTCTTTACTGCCAAAAGGCATTCAGGACGTGAAGGGGAACTTTTCCCGCGGTGAAGTTATCCGCATTCGCGATAAGAACGGCCGCGATCTGGCACACGGCGTTGCTCGATACAACAGTGACGCACTACGAATGATTGCCGGTCGTCATTCCCAGCAGATTGACGAGATCTTGGGGTATGAGTACGGGGCAGTTGCCGTGCATCGCGACGACATGATAGTGAATTAGGAGGATCGCCAGTGTTAGAACAAATGGGTATTGCGGCTAAGAAAGCCTCCTGGCAGCTGGCGCTGCTAAGCTCGGCGAAAAAAAATCAGGCGCTGGCCGTTATTGCGGACACGCTGGAAGCCAGCAGTGACGTTATTTTGGCGGCGAATGAAAAAGATATCGCCAATGCCAAGCAGGGTGGCCTGAGCGATGCCATGATCGATCGTCTACTGCTGACGCCTTCACGGCTGGCTGGCATTGCCAACGACGTTCGCCATGTGTATCGCCTGACCGATCCCGTTGGGCACGTGATTGACGGTTCTATGCTCGACAGCGGGCTTAACCTTCAGCGCCGTCGCGTGCCGCTCGGCGTAGTTGGCGTGATTTACGAGTCTCGACCTAACGTAACCATCGATGTTGCGTCACTGTGCCTGAAAACCGGTAACGCGGTGATCCTGAGGGGCGGCAAAGAGACCGTAAACACCAATCAGGCAATGGTCGCAGTGATCCAGCTGGCGCTGAAGAAATGTGGGCTTCCCGCTGCGGCGGTGCAGTCTATTGATAGCCCCGATCGCGCGCTGATAGACGAACTGCTAAAACTCGATCGCTATGTCGATATGATCATTCCTCGCGGCGGAGCGGGGTTACACAAACTGTGTAAAGAGAACTCGACTATCCCCGTTATCATCGGCGGTATTGGTGTGTGCCATACCTTTGTCGACGAGACGGCAGACATCGAGAAGGCGCTAACGGTGATTGAAAATGCGAAAACTCAGCGCCCTAGCACCTGCAATACGCTGGAAACGTTGCTGGTGCAGCGTTCGATCGTTTCTTCGTTTATGCCAAGACTGAGTGAAAAAATGGCGGCCTCTGGCGTAACGCTACACGCCACGCCAGAGGCGCAGATGCACCTTACCGGTGAAGCCAACGTGGTGGCGCTTAACGATGAAGAACTGGACAGCGAATGGCTTTCCTTAGACCTGAACGTAGTGGTTGTTGAGGGGCTCGATGAGGCCATTGAACACATTCGTGAACACGGGAGCGCTCACTCTGATGCCATCCTGACCCGCTCGCTGCTGAATGCAGAGCGCTTTGTGAATGAGGTTGATTCTGCTGCTGTGTACGTTAATGCCAGTACGCGCTTTACCGATGGCGGGCAGTTTGGGCTGGGGGCTGAAGTGGCTGTTAGCACCCAGAAGCTCCACGCCCGAGGCCCTATGGGGCTGGAAGCGTTGACGACCTATAAGTGGATCGGTTACGGAGACGACTTGATTCGACGTTAAGTGCAATATGTAAAATTGACGGAATGGCGATCTATGGATCGCCATTTCTATGGCTAATCGAAAAAGCGTCGCTTTTCATAGCCTGAAGTTATATGCCTTTCTGCTATTAATTTTTTATTGTTATTATTAAATCTGTTGTCATGGATTTTTGTCATACTTGTAGGGTAGTTGTCTTTTATATGTATAATTACATTTACATTGTGTAAAATTTATAGGTAGTAATAAGTGTGAGAGTACTAATAATTTGGCTCTTTTTTATTTAAAAATTTCTTTTTATTTATCAAATTATTAATGCTCCTTGGCTGTGAACCTCAATACCTTATCCTTATCTTGTTATTAAACTCAAATCTCATCTCGAGATTTATTTTCTTTTTTTATTAATTGTTAGACTATTAGAATGTTACGTATTGTTTGATTGAAATATAATTCTATAATTAATTATTATATTAATTTTTAATTCTTTATGTGAGTGAAATAATGATCTGATAATTTTATTTCCCCTTTTTTTGTGACAGGATTAATGCACAGAGAAAGAGGCGTTTAATTGCATTTTAAAGTATTCAAATTTGTATTTATTTCATTTTTCATTTATTGGTTTTTCAATATAACTTATAACAGTATGAGTGTTTCTTATAGTCTCCTTGACGTTTTTCCTTAAAATGATTAGCGGGTAGCTTTTTATTTACAAGTGTCTAATAAGGGTGGGTGACTCTTTTTATCTTATTTCCTTTGGTTATCTAAGAAAAAGGTGGTTGGGTTTGTTATGAGTTATTTATTGAAAAAGAAAGAAAGACCTGCATGTCGTTACTGTGGGCGCGTGGAGTACGTTAGGCTGCACGGTAAGGCTAAATCAGGTATCGTTCGCTACCGCTGTCTGGCATGTAAAAGAAGCTTTCAGATTAAATATATCTATGAGGCCTACAAAGAGTAACCCTCAGCAGCGCTAACATATTTGCTGCACCGCAGAGGGGGCTTACCAGAGGCTAAGAGTGTGTAGGATTTAATAATTATCGTATCCCTTGGCCTTCATGCACTCACCTACTTTGTCAACCTGCTGCTTTTCCTGTACGAGGATATTGTTGATTGCTTCATCAGTGCCGCCACTGTCGATAGCGTCAAGGTGATAGCCGGAATTGGCTGACAGCCTGCTCTCTTCTTCACACTGGATCCTGTCGGCATTGACTGTTTCCGCAGCGGTGTTTTCTCTTGACCAGTTACCTACGCTGGGCGAGCTGCTGCAGCCAGCAAGCATAAAAAGGGAAAGCAGCGAGGCAGCAATAACTGTTTTCATAGTTACTCCGTTGATATCGTTGTTATTTAAAAGACAGCTTAAGCATAGACCATTTTTAACGCTCGATACGGTTAACTCTGCTATCGCCGCGCTTCAAACATCATTCTAACGGCAAGGCCTGCAAGCACACCGCCCATAATCCAGCGCTGAATGGGGATCCAAGCGGGGCGACCGGTTAAATATTTTGCGATGTAGGCAGCACTAATTGCGATGGCGGCGTTGATCGTAATGCTGAAAGCTATCTGTATTGCTCCTAAAATCAGCGACTGAGTCATTACGTTACCGTGGGCCGGTGTAATAAACTGTGGCAGCAAAGAAAGGTACATGATGGCGATTTGTGGATTCAGCAGGTTAGTGATAAAGCCCATCATAAACAGCTTTTTAGGGCTGTCTTTAGGCAATTCTCTCAGTTGAAATGGCGAAACGCCCCCAGGCTTGACGGCTCGCCAGGCCAAATACAGCAAATAAATAACGCCGCCCACGCGCAGTACATCATAGGCATAGGGTACAGCCAGCAGCAGCGTGGTGATCCCCGCCGCAGCGCAAAAGAGGTAAAAAAGAAAGCCCAGAGCAACGCCAATCAGTGAGATTAACCCCGCCGCTCGCCCCTGTGACAGGGAGCGAGAGATAAGGTAAATCATATTGGGACCGGGGGTCAGCGCCATACCGAGGGACAGCAGTGAGAAAGCGATAATCTGCGATAAATCCGGCATGGGCGATCCTTAATAGAGAGACATTATTGAAGGTACGACAATGCTTTCTGTTATAGCGGATCCTTTTTTCCTTTTGTGATGTCGCTATCACAAAGTTGACGCGGACGGGCATAAAAGAGTGTCAGGATCGCCACCCCGCAATAATGATAAGCGCGCCGCATGCAACGACAATTGCTCCTAGCCAGTCATAGGTAGAAAGCCTAATTCCGTCGACCCAGCGCAGCCACACTAACGCAGTAGCGACGTAGATCCCTCCATAGGCTGCATAAACCCGCCCGCTGGCGGCAGGATGTAGGCTCAGCAACCAGACAAACAGAGCCAGGCTGCCTGCTGCCGGTAGCAGCACCCAGGGAGCCGCACTTTTTCTCAGCCAAAGCCAGGGTAAAAAGCAGCCGACAATTTCCGCCAGCGCCGTGGCGATAAACAGCAGGAGCGTTTTTACCATGATGCGTTGCCGAAGGCCTTTTCGAAATTCAGCAGTTTTTCCTTCACCGCGATCCCACCTTCATAGCCCGTCAGTGAGCCGTCAGAACCAATAACCCGATGGCAGGGGACGATAAGGCTAATGGGGTTGGTGCCGTTGGCTCTGCCAACAGCTCGCACGGCTTTGGGGTTACCAATGCGTTCCGCCAGTGTGCGGTAGGTAATGGTTTCCCCTAGTGGAATGTCGCACAGTTCCTGCCAGACGCGCATTTGAAAAGGCGTACCGTTGAGGGCAATGGGCAGAGAAAACTGACGGCGCTCACCCCGCTGGTATTGATGGATTTGCTCGGCAACAAAGGCGACGCGCTCGTCGCTGCGTTCGATGCCGTGCTGCTGGGCATAGCCTTTATCGTGTTCTAGGTGAAACGAGAGTCGAACCAGTCGGTTTTTGTCGTCAATCCACGCGATAAGCGAGCCAAACTGGCTGTCGATTAGGCCGTAGGCAACGGCGCTGCGCAAGGGTTTATTACTCTGTTGCATGAGGTTTCCTCAGTGTTTCCCACAGGTGGGTGGTTGCCTGGGTTCTAAATGGCGTAAAGGCAAGCATCAACTGCTCTGACTGCGCGGCATTAGGACGAGATTCTAGTGAATAAAAGTGTTCCAGCGCAGTCGCTAAGCCGCTATCGCCAATGGGGGCGCTGTCGGCAAAGCCCAGCCCGCGGATGAGCGTATAGCGGGCTGTCCAAGGGCCGACGCCTTTCAAGCGGCAGAGCGCCTGTTCTGCGGCAACTGCTGAACCGTTCGCTAGCGCATCAAGATCGAGCGAGCCGTCAACGATGGCCTTTGCGGCGCCGATCAGGTAGTTAGCTTTGGCGCGAGAGAAGCGGATACCGGTCAGGTCTTCGGGAGTAAGGGCTGCGATGTCTTCTGGGCGTGGGTGAGCCCAAAGCCCCGGAATATTACTCTCAGCTCCAGCAAGTTCGATCAGGGCGTGACGCAGTGCAGCTGCAAAGGTCAGGTTTATCTGTTGCCCAATGATGGCCCATGTCAGTGCTTCAAACGGCGTTGCCGTCAGCGGTACGTACAGAACTGGCGTTGAGTCAGTGAGTCGCTTTAACGTTGGGTTCTGCTGGGCTGCGGCATAAAGTCCCTGAGTGTCAGTATGAAGACCCAATAGTCTAATAACCTGACGGTAAATATCTACACCGGGGCTGATAGACGCTGCTTTGTCTTCTTGTTTTATGGTCCACTGACAATAAGCCTGTCTGTTGTCCAACTGCACTTCTATGACGACTGGGCGATCCCCCAGCCACAGGGCGCGGGTAAATACGCCGTTTTCGAAGCGCTCGGCTAGGCCGCTTTTATCTCGCAGGTGATAGCGCCAGATGCCCTCTGGAGAGTAGTTTTCCGGTAATTTTATTGTAAAGCTGTCCGCCTGACGCAGCGTGCGGTAGGCGCCGGGCGTCATGGACATATGGGCGGAAAACTGCCGATGAAAGCTGGCCTCACTGGCAAAGCCCGCGCTTAGCCCTACATCGAGCACGCTGTTTGAGGTATTTAACAGAGCGTGGCTTGCAGCCTGTAGGCGCACTTTGACGATCAGATCGGCAGGGGATAGGTGGGCGTGGCGGCGAACCAGCTCGTTAAGCTTGGTAGTGCTGACGCCGCACAGTTTGGCGAGGGAAGCGACGCTTTTTACCTGCACTGGCGAGGCACGAAGACGTTCAAGAGTGGCGTTAAACAGGCTAACTTCTGTATCTTCCCCGCGATAGAACAGATCGGGGCGGCAGCGTTTACAGATGCGAAAGCCCGCCTCTACGGCCTCTTGCTCTGTGGCGAGAAAGCGAATGTTTTTTAACAGTGGCTTTCTCGCTGGGCAAGAGGGCAGGCAGTAGATGCCGGTCGACAGCACGCAGGTGAGAAATTTTCCGTTGTAGTCACGGTCGTGCCTCAGGATGGCCTGATACATGAATTCGTTACTCCAGCGTAGCCGTGTCGGCTTCATGATTACCCTCGCGCGTTGTTGACGTTCGCACACTGTTTTTTTCCTTATGGTATCTGCTTTTAGGCGTGAAACATAACTAATGGCAGAAGAAATAATGTTATAGAAAGTGTGGCAACATCACGGCACAAAATCCTCTCATTCATACCGTTAGATATTTATTTTGCCGATCTGGCTTCGAAAAACGACGCTTGCTTACCTGTCGATATTTTTTAGTCAGCGAGTTGATTAAAATTCCATCGCATCGCTCGATGATTATTGGTCGTTTATGCTGTAATGTGTTGCTTTATGACCTGTATTTGAATTTTCTTTAGATAATTATTCTATGATGACCGCTAAGGGCTGTTTTTTAACACTGTTATTGTGTTTACTTAGCGCGTCCCGAATGGCGCGGAGGTGAAAAACCACGCGTTGAATGCCTTCTTTCTCGGCTTTAACACTGAAATTTTTCCAATAACAGGTTTTGATGGTAGTTGGAAAAATGTCTCAGATGTTGGGTCGGCGGCGTACCGGAAAAAAATTCATTTTTTACCCAATTTTTTTATTATGAAACAGCTAAATTCAAGAGATATTATCGCTCTGGGCTTTATGACCTTTGCCCTGTTTGTTGGTGCGGGAAACATTATTTTTCCACCTATGGTTGGTTTGCAGTCAGGGGAAAACGTGTGGATTGCCTCCTTTGGCTTTCTGTTAACCGCTGTTGGGCTTCCCGTTATTACAGTCATTGCGCTGGCGCGCGTCGGCGGTGGGGTGGAAGCGTTAAGTACACCTATCGGGCAAAAAGCCGGTCTGCTTTTAGCGACGGTGTGCTATTTGTCTGTCGGGCCGCTGTTCGCCACGCCGAGAACCACTACCGTTTCCTTTGAGCTGGGTATTGCTCCGCTGCTGACGGACAAAGAAAGTCCGCTGCCTCTGCTTATATATAGCCTGGTCTATTTTGCTTTAGTGATCCTGGTGTCTCTATACCCGGGCAAGCTTTTGGATTCTGTTGGGCGCTTTTTGGCGCCTCTAAAGATCGTATCGCTGGCTATTCTGGGTATTGCCGCTTTGATTTGGCCTGCTGGGCACACTCTTCCTGCGTTAGAGGTTTATCAAAACATTCCCTTCTCGAAAGGCTTTGTTGAAGGCTACCTTACTATGGATACCCTTGGGGCGCTGGTGTTCGGTATTATTATCGTAAATGCCGCGCGTTCGCGCGGTGTGTCTAGTTCGATGCTGTTGACCCGCTATACCATTATTGCGGGCATTATCGCCGGAATTGGGCTGACGCTGGTTTACCTTAGCCTGTTCAATCTGGGGTCAAACAGCGGCTCGCTGGTGCCTGACGCCACCACCGGTGCGGAAGTGCTGCATGCCTACATACAGTACACGTTTGGCAACTACGGCAGCCTGTTCTTAGCCGTGTTGATTTTTGTCGCCTGCATGGTGACGGCCATTGGCTTGACCTGTGCCTGTGCAGAGTTTTTCTCTAAGCTGCTGCCGCTCTCCTATCGGTCTTTGGTCTTTATTCTGGCGATTTTCTCTATGGTGGTGTCCAACATGGGCCTTAGCCACCTGATTAAATTCTCCATTCCTGTCATGACAATCATCTATCCTCCCTGTATTGCGCTAGTGCTGCTAAGCTTTATCGGCAAACTGTGGAGATGTGAAAGTCGTGTTATGATCCCGGTAATGCTGGTAACATCGCTGGTCGGCGTTTTGGACGCTGTAAAGGGCTCTTCTTTGGTCTATCTGCTGCCTGCATGGATTGAACATCTGCCCGGCGCTAATCAGGGGTTGGCGTGGCTGTTGCCGATGCTAGTGACACTGGTGATTGCGGGTATTCTTGATCGACTGATTGCGGTGCCAAAGAAAGCGTCTGACGCTTAAACGATCTAGGTTGGACTACCGGGCAAAACGACCCGGAGTATAAAAACGCCGCGGCCACGTCTGCGGCGTAATAATGATAAGAGAAGAGTAAACATAGCATGGAAAAACAGACCAATAAGCTTAAACGGGGGCTTACCGCTCGCCATATTCGTTTTATGGCGCTGGGTTCTGCCATCGGAACGGGCCTGTTCTACGGCTCGGCAAGCGCCATCAAGATGGCAGGGCCTAGTGTCCTGCTGGCCTATCTTATAGGCGGCATTTTTGCGTTTATCATCATGCGCGCGCTGGGGGAGATGTCCGTTCACAACCCTCAGGCGGGGTCGTTCTCCCGCTACGCGCAAGACTATCTGGGGCCGCTATCCGGTTACCTGACAGGCTGGATGTACTGCTTTGAAATCCTGATCGTCGCCATTGCCGACGTGACAGCGTTCGGCCTGTACATGAGCTTTTGGTTTCCGACGGTGCAGCTGTGGGTCTGGTGCCTGAGCGTGGTGTTAATTATCGGTGCGATTAACCTGGTGCACGTCAAGGTGTTCGGCGAGTTTGAGTTCTGGCTGGCCTTTATCAAAGTTGCGACCATCATCATCATGATTTTGGCCGGGCTGGGCATTATTATCTGGGGCTTTGGCAATCAGGGGCAGCCGACGGGAATACACAACCTGTGGACGAACGGCGGCTTCTTTGCTCACGGCGTGATGGGGATGATCCTTTCTCTGCAGATGGTGATGTTCTCCTACGGCGGCATTGAGATTATCGGTATCACCGCCGGTGAAGCCGAAGATCCGCGCAAAACCATTCCCAAAGCGATTAACTCAGTACCGTTCCGTATTCTAATTTTTTACGTCGGTACGCTGTTTGTCATTATGTCGATTTTCCCGTGGGATCAAGTAGGGACGCACGGCAGCCCGTTTGTTCTGACCTTTGAAAATTTAGGCATCACTGCGGCGGCGGGTATTTTGAACTTTGTGGTTATCACCGCATCGCTTTCCGCTATTAACAGCGACGTATTTGGCGTTGGCCGTATGCTATTTGGGCTTGCCGAGCAGGGGCACGCGCCGAAGGTGTTTACTAAAGTGAACAAGCGCGGCGTGCCGTGGGTGACGGTTATCGTCATGATGATCGGCCTGCTGGTGGCAGCCTATCTGAACTATATTATTCCTGAAGACGTCTTCGTTGTGATTGCCTCACTGGCGACGTTTGCGACCGTCTGGGTGTGGATTATGATTCTGCTGGCACAGATTGGCTTTCGTAGAAAGCTGACGCCGGAACAGGTAGCCAGTCTGGAGTTCCCTCTACGCGGCGGAACCACTACGTCAGTCGTGGCATTAGTCTTTTTGGTCGGGATTATCGTGCTTATCGGCTACTTCCCAACGACGCGGGTCTCTCTATACGTAGGCTTGGCCTGGGTTGCTTTCATGGTGCTGGCCTACTATGTGAACAGGGCGATACGGGGCAGTAAGTAGCCAGAGCGTTCAGCCATAAATATTTAGGGATTATCGGGCCGGTCAATGTAGGTTGACTGGCCCGACTTGTTTAATGCCGCTGTATTAACGTGATGTTCAATATGTAAAAGATAGGTAGTGAATCATTGGTATTAAATCAGCATATCTTTTTCCTTCCTTTTCAATAGCGCCTATTTCTATTCATTAATTTTATTTTTTATTTTTTGATATTTATTATTGTTTTATTTTTTAATTATAGAGTGTGTGATATTTACACTTTAATGCGCCTATTTCTTGGATTTTTTTATTAAAGAAATTAAATCTACGATCTTAACGATCGAGGTTTTATTGCGTAATATAGATGCATTCCAGCTTATTCTTATCACAAGTAGGCTTTTTATCCTCGCTGTGACGTGAATAAGCAATGGATATCAACAGATTATCTTATTAATCAGTGAAAGGGTTTTGCTGTTCGCCATTTAAAATATAAGGGACGAGGTTACTTAAAGAATTAATAAAGTATACCGTAACGATGTGCGAAAAAATGTTGGAATGCTAAAAGAGCAAAAAGAGAATGTTTTTTGCTCATTAATTCTATTCGCCTATTCAAAATCCCCGATAGAAATCGGTCGGTATTTTTATTACTCCTCTAAGCATTTTCTCTACGGTTATTCATGCCCTACAGCTCCCTGCTGTTTTACCAATAATGAGAAATAAAACATATGAATAGAAGCTATAACATTGTCTGGAATGCCGCCCGGAATATGTACGTCGTTGCCTCCGAGCTGGCTCGCGGTGACAGCCGGATTCAGGGCCGCGTGAGGGCCGCTGCCGTTGGCCTGCTGTTATCAGGCATTGGCTACGCTAACGCCGCTGAGGTCGGGCCGCAAAGCGGCGCCAGTATTTCACTGCAAGATGGCGATACGGTGACTGTAACGACAGGGGGAATCGGAGTAGACAGCACTGTGGCTGGCGGGAGCGGCCTACAGATAGACGGAAAAGCAGTCATTAATGTGAGTGGAGGGGCCAGCTCCACCGGTATTAAGCTCGATAACGGCGTCAACAACGATCTGGGCATTGATACCGAAATTCACGTCGCTGGCACAGGATTTGGTCTCTATCTTGGTAGAAATAACATAGGAACGAGCGTCAGTGCAGAAGGGCTGTTAATTGATGTCGTCAGCGATGGTAACGCATACGGGATTTTCAGCGGTGTGAAGCAGGGGGCTTTGTCTTTGGGAAAGGGAAGCTCTATTACGGTTAAGTCAAGCTCGAGCTTTGCCAACGGCATTTATTTAGACGGTAGCAATAGCAGTGGTAGCCTTACTCTTGATGCGGGGCTTATTCGTGCTGAAGCCGCTGGGCAGGCTACTGGGCTTAATGCTGAATTCGCTAAGGATATGACGATTGATCTAGGAAAACAGACCCGTATTGAAGTGGAAAGCATGGCCAGCGCTTCTACGGCAGGCATTACGCTAGGTCAGAGAAGCCAGCTCACTGCTGACGAAATGAATATCGCCATTGCCGGGGCTGGCGGATCGTATGGAATAAAGATAGGTCAGAGTAGCCAGGCCGATTTTGGCGAGGGAAGCTCAATTAGAATATCTGGCGGCACCAATGGCTCCACGGGTGTTTATCTGCAATCGACTGATTCATCTTTTACCGCAAGCGGCCTGACGTTGGAGATGTTAACCGGCTCTGCAGGTAAAAGCATAACCGGGTACGGCGTTCAGGTTTACGGCGAAGGCGCCAGTGCCGACTTGGGCAGTGGCAGTACTATTTCAATGCACGGCTATACCTCTGGCGGCGGTGTTGTTGTGACGGGATGGGGCGCTGGGTATAAGCCGAATTCTTTTACGGCCGATCGCTTGACAATAGACGTAGACGGCGAGTGGACATACGGGATTCAGATCGACGGCGGAACCGTGGATCTCGGCACCGGGAGTAGCGTAAGCGCCACGGGTACGGCGGATACAATCTGGGTGACCGATGGTGAACTGACCGCAGAAGCGCTGACGGTTAAAACACAGAACTCGACAGGCATTACTGTTCTACGTGGAAATTCAACGATAGGTGCAGGCAGCGTTGTTGATGGCAGAGAGGTTGGAGATTCTGGGCGTACTAACGGTATTGCTGTTTCCTACAAAGGGTTTGGCAGTGACGTGACGTCGCTTAATTTCCACGGTACTGAACAAAATCGAAATACTATCTATGCAGTGAGCGGCTTTGGCGCTACTGCCCAGTATCCCGGGCACACGCTGAATATTTCCAATACCGATATCATCATGACCGGAAGCGGCGCTCAGGGCTTATGGGCTATGGGTGACGGCAATCCTAACGGTGGTGTGATTAATGCAGAAAATGTGACGATTGATACGAGCCAAGTTACTCAGGGATTCAGTGTGTTAGTTATGTATGGTGGTATTGTTAACCTGAAGGGAAATACTACCATTCTGGCTGATGCTGCCGGTGCGGCTATTCTCAATCCTTATTTATCGGCCAGTGGTGGAGGATTTTATCGCGGTGGGGTTATTACCGGAGAAGGGGTAATGAACATCACTGGCGATGTTCTCAATCAGGGATATGGAACGATTGATCTCGCTATGGATGCGGGATCCCATTTTAAGGGCGCAACCTATGTAGAGGACTGGTTCAACGGTGGCTCTGTCCTAAATCTCAGCTTGGCAGATCGGGCACAGTGGAATATCACCGCAGACGCCATCACCGATTCAAGTCTAACCACCCTGACTAACTCGGGTAAAGTCGTTTTTGACTACAACGCAGACAGCGGCGCTTATAGTACGCTAAATGCTAAAACGGTAATCTTTGGGGAAACCAGCGAGCTAGATGTCGATCTTAGCGCGATGTCTCAGAGTAGTGATGCTGGAAAGCCGCTGATGACGGGGACGGACATTGCGCTAAACGGCGTGCTGCATATCAGTAATATCAGCGATGCATTCGGCCTGAATGCGCTGACTTCTGACGCAGACCTACAGCAGATGCAGCTCACGCTGATTGATGCCGATAATCCTCTTGTCGGCAACTTTACCAGCCTGTCGACAGATCCACTTACCGTACCGGACTATCTGGCGTTTACTGGTGGGATCAGCAAGGATGACAACACGAAATATCTGATAGGTAACGGCCTGCGCTGGTATGCAGCAAGCTTATTGTCAGATGCCGTAACGCCGGCTCACGGCACCTTTACGCTAGATGAAAATAAAACCTTTGAGGTTACTACTGCTCTGGTAGACGTAGCGCCAGAACCGGCGACCGACTGGGACGGCAAAACGCTGACTAAAGAGGGTGATGGCACACTGATCCTGTCAGCCACCAATACCTATAGCGGTGGTACGGTGATTAATGGCGGTACTCTAGAGGCCGAGCATACTCGCTCACTGGGTTCAGGTGACGTGGAGAATAATGCGACCCTGAAGCTGGGAGAAGGACAGCTTGACGCGAACCTGAGCGGTACGGGAGAGTTGGTGAAAACGGGCAGCACCGATCTGACGTTGGCAGATGCGGCTAACAGTTACAGCGGCGGCACCTCTATCGAAGAGGGGAAACTCATTGCCGATAACGCCGGAGCGCTGGGTAGCGGAGACGTGGCGAACGAAGGAACGCTACAGCTGAGTCAGGGTGAACTGGCGGGCATACTGAGCGGTACCGGAAATCTGGTAAAAACCGGCAGCGGTGTGCTGACTCTGAATGACGATAATACTTACAGCGGCGGCACGACCATTGAAAGCGGTATGCTGTCTGCCAATAACGCCAGCGCGCTGGGGACGGGCAACATTGCCAACAAGGGCACGCTGAGCCTGAATGAAGGCACGCTGAGCTCCGCTGTCAGCGGCACTGGCAGCGTGGAGAAAACTGGCGACGGTGAGCTAACGCTAAGCGGCAGCAACGACTATAGCGGAGGAACAACCATTGCTAGCGGTACTTTGACGGCTACGCACCTCAAGGCGCTGGGTACTGGCGATGTGGACAACTCGGGCATCCTAGTGTTGGACGCAGACGGGCAATTTACTCTGGCAAACGTGACGACTCATGATGGGGCGGTTACTTCGCTGGCGGCGGGCGTTACGCTGGACGCAACATCGCTGACCCAGAAGAGCGGAAGCACCCTTGATATTGAGCTCGGCGACCCAGCTACAAGCCCAATAATTACTGCAGACAGCGTAACCCTTGGCGGCGGCCTTAACATCAGCGGGTTTGGCAATATCGAAGATAGGTTTGAACGTTCACCCTATAGCTTCACGCTGATTGACTCTGATAGCGACATCGCTGGTGATTTTGACAGCCTGACTGTGGCTGGAATGTACGCGCAGCAGGTAGATTTCATAACTATCAGTGGGCGTATTAAGGAAACCGACAAGACACAGTATGAACTGCGTGCGGGGCTGAGCTGGTATGCAGGCAGCTATGCCTCCATGACGCCAGCACACGGCACCTTTACTCTGACAGAGGCCAGCCAGAGCTTTACCCTGAATACTTCTCTGGTGGACGTCGCGCCGGAAGCCGCTACCGGATGGAACGGTAAAACGTTGACCAAGGAAGGGGACGGCACGCTGGTTTTGGCCGCAGATAATACTTACAGCGGCGGTACCGTAATAAATGGTGGGACGCTGGTGGCTGAAAGAGCGGCGTCTTTGGGGAGCGGTAACGTTGAAAACAGCGCGACGCTTAAGATTGGAGAGGGGACGCTGAGCAGTACTGTTAGCGGCAGCGGTATGCTGGTGAAAATAGGAGAAGGTGAACTGACGCTCTCTGATAGCAATAGCTACAGTGGCGGCACCGTGATTACCGAAGGTACGCTGATTGGGCACAATGCTAGCGCTCTGGGCAGCGGTAACGTGGAGAGCAACGCCACGCTGAAGCTGAGTGAGGGCTCGTTAAGCAACACAGTCAGCGGCAGCGGTATGCTGGTGAAAATAGGAGAGGGTGCGCTGACGCTCTCTGACAGCAATACCTACAGCGGCGGCACAGTGATTACCGAAGGTACGCTGATTGGGCACAATGCCAGCGCGCTAGGCAGCGGTAACGTGGAGAACAACGCCACGCTGAAGCTGAGTGAGGGCTCGTTAAGCAGCATTGTCAGCGGCAGCGGTAGCTTAGTGAAAATCGATGAAGGGACTCTTACGCTAAGCAACAATAACACCTACAGCGGCACGACCGACGTGCAGAACGGAGCTCTGTGGCTGACGGGCTCCGGTATCATTGGTGCAAGTGGCAGCCAGCAGGCTGTGAACGTAGCGAGCTCAGCGGTATTGGGGGGTAGCGGTGTCGTTAACGGTCGCGTAAATATTAGCGACCAAGGGCTACTGAGCGTCGACGGATTATTTACCGTCAACGGCAGCGTGACGAATGCGGGAAATATCGCGAGCAGCAACAGTACACCGGGAAGCAAACTTCAGATTAACGGTGACTATATAGGCAGTGGCGGTACGCTAACGTTGAATTCACAGTTAGGGGATGACAGCTCGCCAACGGATAAGCTGATTGTCACCGGAAACACCTCTGGCAGCACGACGCTGATGGTCAATAACGTCGGTGGCCAGGGAGCGCTAACTGATAGAGGCATTGAGGTAGTAAGCGTCGGCGGCAGTTCAGACGGTGCGTTTACTCAAGGTAATCGTCTACAAATTGGGCTATATGAGTACCGGCTGTACAAGGACAGCGGCAACTGGTACTTGCGTTCAATATCCAAGACGCCAGATGAGCCTGTAGACCCCGTAGATCCTGTTGATCCAGTCGACCCCGTTGATCCTGTCGATCCCGTTGGCCCTGTCACGCCACAGTACCGTCCAGACATTGGCGTATTTGTTAGCAATCAGTCAATGATGAAAAACCTGCAAATGCAGACGCTGTTTGACCGTGAAGGGAGTCAGTACCGCTCTGAGAACGACAGCCTTTGGCTGCGGTTTAAAGCCGGGCAGGCAGACTCTACGGCGGCGAGTGGTAATGTCGATATCGATAATCACTATACTCAGGTTCAACTGGGCGGCGATATCGCCGTGTGGAACAGCGGCACGCAAAGCCTGAAGGTCGGCGTAATGGGCAGCTATGTTGAAGCGGATACCGACAGTACTGGCAACCGCGGTGCAGACGGTAGCCAGTTCTCTGCGTCCGGCAGCGCAGACGGCTACAATCTGGGTGTCTACGCGACCTGGTTTGCTGACGCTCAAACTCACCAAGGCCTGTATGTCGACAGCTGGTATCAGTACGGTATCTATGACAATACGGTGAATAATGATGACTTGGGGTCGGAGAGCTACGACTCAACGGCAAATGCCGTGTCGCTGGAAACCGGCTATCGCCACGATATCGTTATCGCTGAAGGCAGAACGCTGAGCCTTATCCCTCAGGCGCAGGTTGTGTGGCAGGACTACAGGGCCGATGCGGTAGAGGTTAACGGCGTTCGGGTTGACGGCCAGAATGGCGATGCCTGGAGCAGTCGTCTAGGCCTGCGGATGGCGGGTAAGCTGGATAAAGATCGCAATGTTATCCAACCGTTTGTGGAAGCCAACTGGCTGCACGGTGCAGACGATGTCTCTGTTGCGTTTGACGGCGCGAAGGTGAAGCAGGATCTTCCCGCTGACAGAGCCGAGCTGAAGGCAGGTATTCAGGCCAATCTGGGCGAACAGCTGAGCATAACCGCACAGGGAACCGGTCAGAAGGGTAGCCACGGCTACGGTGATGCGAGCTTTAGTCTGAACGTGCGCTATAGCTGGTAGTGGGACTCGCACCTTAAAGCAGGTGTGTAGGAAATAAAACCCCAGGGGTAAGGTTGACCCTGGGGCTTTTGTGTCTTTATACCCGATAAGCGATAAGATTCAACAGCAGGACAGGGAGGCATGAACGTCTGAGTAAGGCAGAATGAAGTGGCTTACCATGAAAAGCAGGGTGTGTTTTTATTTATGTTTGCTTATTTTTAGTCAACGTGGATAGAGAGTGAAATAGCGTCGCGATTTATTTTTAAATGAGTTTTAGACTGGTGAGAGAGCATAAAAAAGAGCCGCGATGCGGCTCTTTTTTGCTTACGCGGGGCGCGAATTACAGCGCAGCAGCGTTTTGAGACAGGTACTTGGCAACGCCTTCTGGGGAGTCTTTCATACCTTCTTTGCCTTTTTCCCACTGTGCCGGGCAAACCTGACCGTGCTCTTCGTGGAACTGCAGGGCGTCAACCATGCGCAGCATTTCGTCGATGTTACGGCCCAGCGGCAGATCGTTAACGACCTGGTGGCGAACAACACCGTTTTTGTCAATCAGGAATGAACCGCGCAGAGCAACGCCTGCGTCTGGGTGTTCGATGCCGTAGGCTTTTTGGATTTCACGCTTAACGTCAGCAACCATTGCGTACTTCACTTCGCCGATGCCGCCGTTGTCAACGGGGGTCTTACGCCATGCGTTGTGAACGAATTCAGAGTCGAAAGAAACACCAACAACTTCAACACCGCGCTTTTTGAACTCTTCGTAACGGTGATCGAAAGCAATCAGTTCAGAAGGACAAACAAAGGTGAAGTCCATTGGCCAAAAGAACAGGACAGCAGGTTTGCCGTTCAGATGATTCTTAAGGTTGAAGTTGTTAACGATTTCGCCGTTACCAAGAACAGCAGCAGCGGTAAAATCAGGTGCTTGACGAGTAACCAGAACCATAATAACTCTCCTGTTAAAATACGTTAATGAATACGAAACATGGCGGCTAGTATAGGCAGTCGAGTCTTGAGCTGAAAGGTCATCTGACCGATTATTGGGATAGTTTCTACCTATAGATGCCCTGTTGTTATACAGTTGATAAACATACCCATAACACTTGGGGCTGTAAAGGCGTTATACGTTAATTTACCGACGGATAGCTCGCTATTTATCGAAAAATATCCTTCATTACGGCATTTCTTACTCGTAAAACGCGAGTAAGGCAGCGCCTATAGCTGACGGCTTTTGGCCTGCACCATCATGGTTGGATAAAAGCGTTTAAAGCAGGCTTCCAGCAGCGCATAGTTCTGCTCGATATCGTCCATACAGTGCGATAGCGCCTCAAGCCGAGGGCGGCGAGCGGCCATACTCTGTAGCGTATCGGCAATAAACGGCAGTTCGGCGTAGCGTTCAAGCCAGCGATCCCGCCAGATGTACTTATTCAGGTGCTGAAAGCCGGGGGGGGTAGTGAAAAGATAGGGCTCAATGTCGGCTCTGGCGCGCTCAATAAAGAGAGGTAAAGGAGTCTGTGGGGTGATAGTTGCCCAGTGCTTTGACAGAAAGTGGTCCCACAGCACGTCTAGGGCGATTGCCGATACGCGATAGTTAGGGCGACTAAACAGCGTTCTTGCCTCTTTGACCTCTGTCAGGTTGTCCGTCAGCTTATCTACGCGGCGGTGAAGCATAATTCCGCTGGCCACGTCGGGTGCATAGTCGGCGTTGGGAGATCCGCGAACAAAGTCGGCCATCAGGTTGCCAAGCAGCGAGCTGTCGGCAAGAGAGGCAAGGTGAAGGTGGGCAAGAAAATTCATGGCGCAAGTATAGACTAATGTCAGCCCTGCGTCTCTCTGCTGCCGAAGCGGTACTGATTTAAAATATTCGAGTAGGGGCGTTTTTGTGTAGATTCTTTTCTATGCCTACTTCTTACTTGCAGCCCGTCAGGACAGCCTCTAGACTAGGCCGCCTGTTTATCTAAACGTAAAAGATCATGCGCGTATCCGATTTTTCATTTGAGCTTCCCGAGTCATTAATTGCCCACTATCCCCAGGAAAAACGCAGCGCCTGCCGTTTGCTAAGCCTCAATGGCGAAAGCGGTGAGCTGTCTGACGGCGTGTTTACTGACATTCTGGACAAGCTTGAAGAAGGCGATCTGCTCGTGTTTAACAACACTAGAGTGATCCCTGCTCGCCTGTTCGGCCGAAAGGCCAGCGGGGGGAAAATCGAGATGCTGGTCGAGCGCGTGCTGGACGACCGTCGCGTGCTGGCTCACGTGCGGGCGTCAAAAGCGCCCAAGCCGGGAACTGAGCTGCTGCTGGGGGACGACGAGTCGATTCCTGCGACAATGGTTGCCCGCCACGATGCTCTGTTTGAAGTGCAGTTTAACGATGGCCGCGATGTGTTGACAATCCTTAACGCTGCCGGGCATATGCCGCTGCCACCCTACATTGACCGCCCAGATGAAGACGCTGACCGAGAGCTGTACCAAACTGTCTACAGCGAAAAGCCGGGCGCGGTCGCTGCACCAACGGCGGGGTTGCACTTTGACGAGCCTTTGCTTGACGCGCTGCGCCGTAAAGGCGTTGAAACGGCATTTGTCACGCTGCACGTCGGCGCGGGTACTTTCCAGCCAGTCAGAGTTGACGACGTAAAAGAACACATCATGCACTCGGAATATGCAGAGGTACCGCAGGACGTTGTTGACGCAGTGTTGGCCTGTAAAGCGCGCGGCAACCGCGTGATTGCCGTTGGTACCACATCAGTGCGGTCACTGGAAAGCGCCGCACAGGCTTCAGGAGAAGGGGAGCTAAAGCCCTTCTTTGACGACACGGCTATTTTTATTTACCCCGGCTATCGCTTCAAAGTGATTGACGCTCTGATCACCAACTTCCACCTTCCTGAGTCGACGCTGATTATGCTGGTCTCCGCGTTTGCCGGCTACAGCAACACTATGAAGGCCTATCGCTGGGCTGTAGACAAGCAGTACCGCTTTTTTAGCTACGGCGATGCGATGTTTATTACTCAGAATTTACAGGCAGTGGATGAGGTTATTAACAAGAATTGCTAAATAATGGGTGTAACAGCCATTCTTTATCTTAGAGCGCTCAAAAGAGCTATAGAAACGCGTAGACATCTCGCCGCTTATCCATAAAACGTGTAAAATCCGACGCCTCAGCGCGTCAACATGACCGCTAGGAACAACGGGTGAATGCGGTTTTAGCGTTCTCCACTATATCGAGCCAGACTGTTTCTCTGGTAGCGGAGGCTTTAAGTGAAGTTTGAATTACAAAAGAAAGACGGGCGCGCGCGTCGCGGTCGTCTGGTTTTTGAACGCGGTTCGGTAGAGACCCCGGCCTTTATGCCGGTTGGTACTTACGGAACGGTAAAGGGCATGACGCCGGAAGAGGTCAAAGAAACCGGCGCGCAGATTATTCTCGGCAATACCTTCCACCTGTGGCTGCGTCCGGGGCAGGAAATTATGCGCCAGCACGGCGACCTGCACGGCTTTATGAACTGGCACGGCCCGATCCTGACGGATTCAGGTGGTTTTCAGGTTTTCAGTCTGGGAGATATTCGTAAGATCACCGAAGAGGGCGTTCACTTTCGCAACCCGATCAACGGCGACGCGATTTTCCTTAGCCCGGAAAAGTCGATGGAAATTCAGTACGATTTGGGTTCCGACATCGTCATGATATTCGATGAGTGTACGCCTTACCCTGCGGACTGGGATTACGCCAAACGCTCGATGGAAATGTCGCTGCGCTGGGCCAAACGCAGCCGCGATCGCTTTGACTCGCTGAACAACAAAAACGCTCTGTTTGGCATTATTCAAGGCAGCGTGTACGAAGATCTGCGGGACGTTTCCGTTAAGGGGCTGGTGGACATCGGTTTTGACGGCTACGCAGTAGGCGGTTTAGCAGTAGGTGAGCCCAAAGAAGACATGCACCGGATTTTAGAGCACGTTTGCCCACAAATTCCGGAAGACAAACCCCGCTATTTGATGGGCGTCGGCAAGCCGGAAGACCTGGTCGAAGGCGTGCGTCGCGGTATCGATATGTTTGACTGTGTGATGCCGACGCGCAATGCGCGTAATGGACATTTGTTTGTTACCGATGGAGTGGTTAAAATCCGCAATGCAAAATATAAAGATGATACATCTGCGCTTGATGCACATTGCGATTGCTACACCTGTCGCAATTATAGCAGGGCCTACTTGCATCATCTTGACCGCTGTAATGAAATTCTCGGCGCTCGCTTAAACACCATTCACAACCTGAGATACTATCAGCGCTTGATGGCGGGTTTACGTGAGGCCATTGAACAGGGTACATTAGAGCACTTTGTTACCGATTTTTATGGCAGAATGGGGAAACCCGTTCCACCTTTATTAGCGAATTCATCCCAATAACACAAAGAGGAATCTCATTAATGAGTCTTTTTATTTCTGACGCCGTCGCTTCTGCCGGTGCGCCAGCCCAAGGCAGCCCTTACTCTCTGGTCATCATGCTGGTGGTGTTCGGTCTGATTTTCTATTTTATGATCCTGCGTCCTCAGCAAAAGCGCGCTAAAGATCATAAAAACCTGATGAGTTCTATTTCTAAAGGCGATGAAGTGCTGACTAACGGTGGCCTGGTAGGTCGCGTATCTAAAGTTTCTGATACTGGCTACATCGTGATTGCGCTGAACGACACCACTGAAGTGACCATCAAGCGCGACTTCGTTGCCGCTGTTCTGCCTAAAGGCACCATGAAAGCGCTCTGATTTATGAAAGCGCCCCTGTAAAAAGGGGCGCTGTGTTTTTTGTTTTTCCCGAAGGGAAACTATCGTGTTAAACCGCTACCCTTTATGGAAGTATCTGATGCTGATCTTCGTGATCTGCATTGGTTTGCTGTATGCGCTTCCTAATCTCTACGGCGAAGACCCGGCGATTCAGATTTCTGGTGCTCGCGGCGCTATCGCCAACCAGACTACTCTGGGTCAGGCTGAAGACGCTTTGACCAAAGAGACAATTGCCTTTAAGTCATCTGTGCTAGAGCCTAACGGCACAGTGATGATCCGCTTTGACAATACCGACGTTCAGCTGCGCGCCAGAGAAGTGCTGATGGACGCACTGGGTGACAAATTCGTTGTTGCTCTTAACCTTGCTCCCACTACGCCTGCCTGGATGAGCGCCATTGGCGCCGAGCCGATGAAGCTTGGTCTGGATCTGCGCGGCGGGGTTCATTTCCTGATGGAAGTGGATATGGAAACAGCAATGGCCAAGCTGCAAGAGCAGACGCTGGACGGTATTGAAAGCGAGCTTCAGTCTCAGAAGATCCCTTTCTCAGAAATTGCAAAGGGCAGTAACGGCAGCGTTATTGGCCGTTTCCCAGATGCTGACAGCCGCACGAAGGCAATAGACTATTTGACACCGCGTCATCGCGATCTGGTGTTCACCGCAGAGGCTAACAACAGCTTCTCGGCCACGATGAGCGATGAGCGCCTGAGAGAAGCGCGTGAAGACGCTATTCAGCAAAATACCACTATTTTGCGTAACCGCGTCAACCAGTTAGGGGTAGCGGAGCCGGTTGTTCAGCGTCAGGGCGCAGAGCGCATCGTCGTTGAACTGCCGGGTATTCAGGATACGGCTCGCGCTAAAGAGATTCTTGGTGCGACAGCAACGCTGGAATTCCGTCTGGTTAACTCCAGCATTGATGCCGCTTCAGTACTGCGCGGTCGCGACCGCAGCAAGTCTGAAGTGAAGTATCGTCAGGACGGCTCTCCGGTCGTGCTGTACAAGAAAGTGGTATTGACCGGTGACCATATCACCTACGCTCAGTCCGGCATGGACCAGAACGGGCGTCCGAAGGTTGATATCACGCTGGACAGCGCCGGTGGCGACATCATGTCCAACTTCACCAAGGACAACATCTACAAGCCAATGGCGACGCTGTTTGTTGAATATAAAGACAGCGGTAAGAAAGATGCCAACGGCAAAACCATCATGGAAAAGCATGAAGAGGTGATCAACGTTGCGACGATCCAGGATCGCCTTGGCAACAAGTTCCAGATCACCGGCATTTCAACGCCACAGGAAGCGCGGACGCTGTCAGAACTGCTGCGCGCCGGTGCGCTGATTGCGCCGATCCAGATCGTTGAAGAACGCACCATTGGTCCTTCCATGGGGCAACAAAACATCGAACAGGGTCTGGAAGCGTGCTTCTGGGGACTGATGGTCTCCGTTATCTTTATGCTGCTGGTTTACCGCTTCTTCGGCATCGTGGCCAGTATGGCACTGCTGGTGAACGTTATTCTGATCGTCGGAACCATGTCGCTGCTTCCGGGGGCGACGCTGAGTATGCCGGGGATTGCCGGTATCGTGCTGACGGTAGGTATGGCGGTGGATGCCAACGTGCTTATCAACGAGCGTATAAAGGAAGAGCTTAAAAACGGGCGCAGCGTGCAGCAGGCGATTCATGAAGGCTATAACGGCGCTTTCAGCAGTATTTTGGACGCCAACCTGACAACGCTGATTACCGCCGCTATCCTTTATGCAGTCGGTACCGGTTCGATCAAGGGCTTTGCCATTACGCTGTCAATCGGCGTACTGACTTCTATGTTTACGGCGATCGTTGGCACTCGCGCCATCGTGAACCTAGTATACGGCGGCAAACGCGTCGCTAAGCTGTCTATTTAAGGAGTCTGTTGTGGCAGAGGAATATAAAGTAGAGCAGCTTAACCACGGACGCAGGGTGTTTGACTTCCTGCGCGTGGGGAACGCCGCTTTTGTTATCTCAATGATTCTGGTTGTCGCTTCATTCGTGATTATGGGAATGAAGGGCTTTAACTGGGGTCTGGACTTTACCGGCGGTACCGTCGTTGAGGTGAAGCTGACCCACCCGATCGATCTGGAGAAGGTGCGTGAAGAGCTGAGTGCGGAAGGGTTTAAGGATCCGATCGTGCAAAACTTCGGCAGCAGTCGGGATGTGATGATCCGCATGGCGCCCATTGAGGGGATGAACAGCGAAACGCTGAGCAACAAGATCCTCAATGTGGTGCACAAAAATGCGGATCAGGGTGCGACCATCAAGCGTATTGAGTTTGTTGGCCCTAGCGTTGGCGCAGAACTGGCGCAGTCAGGGTTAATGGCGATCATCGTTTGTTTGCTGTGTATCCTGCTCTATGTCGGCGTTCGCTTTGAGTGGCGCTTGGCGACCGGCGCAGTATTTGCACTGGCGCACGACGTGGTGATCACGCTGGGTATCATTTCGTTCTTCCAGCGCGAAGTTGACCTGACTATCGTAGCCTCAATGCTGTCGATTATCGGCTACTCGCTGAACGACACCATCGTGGTATTTGACCGGATGCGAGAAAACTTCCGCAAGATCCGTCGCGGTACGCCGTACGAGATCATGAACGTCTCGCTGACGCAAACCCTGAGCCGTACGCTGATGACCTCCGGCACCACGCTGCTGGCGGTGCTGTGCCTGCTGTTCTTCGGCGGCGAAATGCTGAAGGGCTTCTCGGAGTCTCTGGCTATCGGTATCCTTTTGGGTACAGCGTCTTCTATCTGGGTTGCTGCCTATATGGCGCTGAAGCTCGGCGTGAAGCGCGAACATATGCTGCCGACCAAGGTGGAAAAAGAGGGGGCCGACCAGCCTTCACTACTGCCGTAATCCTTCTGAGCTAGCTAACTAAAAAACCCGCCTTACTGATGCTAGAAGGCGGGTTTTTTTATGGGTGAGAGAGAAGTGGGGCAAGGTGAATAAACGGTGCCAGATGTTTGTCAAACGGCTGAGTGAGATAGGGGATATTGCCCACCATGGGGGCGTTAATGCGCTGCGTCAGCGTCTCCATATAGGCCGACTCCTGATGCGGATCGGCAGTCGTGCGATTGGCTATCCAGCCCGCCAGAGGCAGACCTGCGCCCAGCACTGCCTGCTGGGTGAGTAGGGCATGGTTAATACAGCCTAGCTTCAGATTAACCACCAGAATGACCCCCAGATTTTCCCGTATGACCCAGTCCGACAGGTTCTCCCGCTCGTTAAGCGGCGTGAGCCAGCCGCCAGCGCCTTCCACGAGCGTTACATCGTAGCGAGAAGTGAGCCGCGATAGCCCCGAAGAGAGCGCATCGAGATCTATCTCTCTGTTTTCCAGCGCGGCGGCGAGATGAGGTGAGGTGGCCTCTTTGAACAGCAGTGGGTTGATTTCTTCATAGCGAGGGCGAGGGTTGGCCTGCTCCCATAGCCTGAGACCGTCGTCGTTTCTTAGGCCGTCAGCCGTGGGAAAAGCGCCGGATGCAACCGGCTTGTAGCCGACGGTGCGATAGCCCTGTTCAATGAAAGCCTGCAGCAGGGCGCAAGTGGCGAGCGTTTTTCCCGCATCGGTATCCGTTGCGGTGACAAACCAGCGTAGCGGCATCGTAT
The DNA here is from genome assembly GCF_900478135.1 of Leminorella richardii. Classification (NCBI taxonomy): domain Bacteria; kingdom Pseudomonadati; phylum Pseudomonadota; class Gammaproteobacteria; order Enterobacterales; family Budviciaceae; genus Leminorella; species Leminorella richardii. The sequence goes on along the minus strand of NZ_LS483470.1, from coordinate 2,506,552 downwards.
CTCCTCAGCGTGCGGCGTTGTAGTAAAGGGCTGTGTCAGCCTCTTTTGGCCGTTCAGCAAGGCGGTGAAGGCGTTCATCTTCTTCCGGTGCGACGCTGCCGTGAGCCGTTTCCAGCCCCAGCTTTTTTAGCAGCGCCAGATCGCGATTTTCATTTGGATTCGGGGTCGTCAGTAGCTGGCAACCGTAGAAGATGGAGTTAGCCCCTGCCATAAAACACATGGCCTGTGTCTGTTCGCTCATTTGCTCTCTGCCGGCAGAAAGCCGAACGTAGGACGTTGGCATCATAATGCGCGCGGCGGCAACGGTGCGGATAAAGTCAAACGGATCGACCGGTGAGCCGTTTTCCAGCGGCGTACCCGCTACGCTAACCAGCATATTGATGGGGACGCTGTGTGGCGGTTCGGGCAGGTTAGCCAACTCGATAAGCAGTGAGGCCCGATCGCGAACGGACTCACCCAGCCCGACAATGCCGCCGCTGCATACCTTCATTCCCGCTTCGCGAACGTGGCTTAGGGTATCGAGCCGCTCTTGGTAGCGGCGAGTGGTAATGATGCTTGGGTAAAAATCCCGTGAGGTATCCAGATTGTGGTTGTAGTAGTCCAGCCCTGCTTTAGCTAGCCGCTGCGCCTGAGAGGCGCTCAGCATCCCCAGAGTCATGCAGCTTTCCAGACCTAGCCGTTTAACGCCGTCGATAATGCGTTCGAGGTGCGGTAAATCGCGGTCTTTCGGGTTTTTCCAGGCAGCCCCCATACAAAAGCGACTGGCTCCTGAGGCTTTGGCGCGTCTGGCGGCGGCCAGTACCTGCTCTATCTCCATAAGCGGTTCGCTGCCTACGCCAGTGTGGTAGCGCGCGCTTTGCGGGCAGTACTTACAGTCTTCAGGGCAGTTACCGGTTTTAATCGACAGCAGCGTGCTGAGCTGAATAACGCGGGGGTTAAAGTGCTGGCGGTGAACGGACTGCGCGCGAAACAGCAGTTCCAGCAGAGGTTCGTTAAACAGAGCCTCTGCAGCGCTCTGCGTCCAGCGTAAGGGGGCGGTCATTGTGCTTTCCATTTATTTCTCAGTAAAAAGTGTTGGTTTTGAAAAAAGATATTTGTAAACTAAATTAATGTCAATTTAGTTTACATATTAAATAAGACCATTAACTCATGATGACCAATACGCTAACTGATGAAGAATTCGATCGTCGCCACGTGTGGCACCCCTATGCCTCCATGTCACAGCCTTTGCCCTGTTATCCCGTGAGCCGTGCGCAGGGATGTGAGATTTATCTACAGAGCGGAGAACGCCTGATTGACGGCATGTCGTCCTGGTGGGCGGCGGTGCACGGCTATAACCACCCAGTGCTAAATCAGGCGGTGACGGCACAGTTGGCTAACATGTCACACGTGATGTTCGGTGGTTTAACTCATGAGCCTGCTATTGCCCTATGTCGGCGGCTGATAGAGATGGTGCCCAAAGGATTGGAGTGCGTTTTTCTCGCTGACTCTGGCTCGGTAGCGGTTGAGGTCGCCATGAAGATGGCACTTCAGTACTGGCAGGGACGAGGTGAGCCTCGGCGGCGCTTTCTTTCTCTAACTCGGGGCTATCACGGAGACACCTTTGGCGCCATGTCGGTTAGCGACCCGGCTTCGTCGATGCATTCCCTGTATCGCGGCTTTTTGCCTGATGGACTGTTTATCGATGGAATGGACATTCCGTTTGGCGGCACGTGGCAGGAAAAGGCCATTGTCCCGATTGCTCAAATAGTGGCTGAGCATCACCGAGATCTGGCGGCCATCGTTCTAGAGCCTATTGTTCAGGGGCCGGAGGGATGTGCTTTTATCACCCTGAATATCTCCGCCACATACGGCGACTGTGTGATGAATACGGCGTACTGCTGATTGCCGATGAGATAGCTACCGGATTTGGCCGCAGCGGCAGGCTGTTCGCCTGTGAGCACGCCGACGTCGTACCCGACATTTTATGCGTCGGCAAAGCGTTGACCGGGGGCTATATGACGCTGTCCGCAGCGATAGCCCGGCGTAGTGTTGCGGACGTTGTTAGCAACGGCGAGGCAGGCTGCCTGATGCACGGGCCTACCTTTATGGGGAATCCACTAGCCTGCGCCGTTGCCTGTGCGAGCCTTGATTTGCTTGCGGAAGACCACTGGCAGAATCAGGTATCTCAGATTGAAGCGCAGATGAAGAGGGAGCTCGCTCCCTTGGCATCGAGCGAGTTTGTTCAGCAGGTTAGAGTGCTTGGCGCTATTGGCGTAGTGGAAATGAAGCAGGATGTCGATTTGGCGAAAATACAGCGCTTTTTCGTTGACTGCGGCGTGTGGATCCGGCCCTTTGGGCGGCTTATTTATCTGATGCCGCCCTACATTATTCACCCGGAACAGCTGACTCGACTGACGCAGGCCGTATCCACCGCGGTTGCTGACTATTCCCTCTACCGCAGCGCCTGATGGCACTGGAGCCTCTATGCCTTTTCTTATTGTAACGACGATTATCTGGTCGTTTTCTTTCAGCCTAATCGGCGTTTATCTGGCCGGTCAGGTGGATCCGTGGTTTTCCGTTCTGATGCGAATCGGGCTGGCGAGCCTGCTGTTCGTTCCCTTTTTAAAGCCTAAAGGCCTTTCTTTACTCCCCGCCTTAGCTTTTATGGCCTCGGGCGCCAGCCAGCTCGGCGTCATGTACCTGTTTTACTATCATTCGTTTCTTTACCTGAGTGTGGAAGAGGTGCTGCTGTTTGGCATTACCATGCCCATCTATATCACGCTGATTTACGATGCTCTTCGCGGTCAGGCGCTGCGCTGGCGCTATTTGTTCAGTGCCGCGCTGGCGGTAGTGGGGGCAGGGGTGATCAACTTTAGCCAGCCTAAGCCGGGTTTTTGGCTCGGCATGGCGATTATTCAGGCGGCGAACTTCTTTTTTGCGCTGGGGCAGGTGGGCTATAAGCGTGCGATGGAGCGCTATACACTGCCGCCTACACAGGCCGGAGCGCTGTTCTATCTCGGCGCTCTGTGTGTTGCCGCGGTAGCCTGGCTGTGGCAGGGGGATGCAAGTCAACTGCCCACAACGACGACCCAGTGGCTGATTCTGCTGTGGCTGGGATTTGGCGCCTCCGGGCTGGGCTACTTTATGTGGAACTATGGCGCTAGTCGGGTGGATGCCGGCACGCTGGCTATCATGAACAACGCTATGATCCCCGTAGGCTTAATAGTGAACTTCGCCCTCTGGCAGGAGCAGCCGCCGTGGGGAAAGACGCTGATTGGCGGTGGGATCCTTTTGGCGACGCTATGGGTTCATCAACGGTGGATTGCGCGGCAGGGAGAGCCATGCAGATAAACATGCCGGTTTAGGCTTCCTGACTTTGAGTTTCTGTTTGATTAAACAAATCTATCTCGGCCATGCGACTGCGAGATAAGCCCGTCAGTACTCTACCCTCCCTCCTTATTCCACTTTAGCAGTTCATTGGCGGCGTTGGGGGAGTTTTTGGCATTGAGCCTTTTTAACAACGTTGAGGCTTTAAACTAGCTGATGCCGACGTTAAACCAGCGCATCAAACTGATTTTGTGTGAGCGACACAGTAACCAACCGCTTAATGCCTCTTTCTGTTTGTAAAAGGTCTTCATGCAGTAGAGATTCTCCCTCTTCTTCGGCAAGACTGCGATAAAATGTCTCTGTGGGGAGGATTAAGTGGCCGTAGCTGATGGTCCACAAGCCAACGGTGTTGCGGTATTTTCTTAACTTAAGTGTTTCAACGCATTTTATAAGTATGATTTCATTTCTTTCTGTATGTTCGGGAATGTTTGCCATTTTTTCTTTCTTAAACTGTTTTATGTAGCCATTTATTTTTGGGGTTTATATAAATAGTAATGGGTTTTTTTACTTTATTTTTTAATAATAGGTTTTTAAATGACAGGAAGTCTTTTCTAACTAATTTATTCATTTTTTTTCATTGCTAGGCTAACAGCTTGTTATGCGAAATGGCATACGGCAAATGTCGTCTTTATTTTATTGTTTAATAGCTATATTTTCATTTTTACGGCGTAGGTGATAGTGGATGTTATAATAATCATAGGGGGATACAAATGAATGTTTTAATCATTGATACATTGCCGATTTATGCACATGGATTGAACGTCGGGTTAGTCAAAATGTTGCCAGAGGCAAGGGTAGTTAATACTAGTAATATTGACAGCTTCTGGTTGGAATTAAATGAGGGGGGGATCTCAATTATTATACTCGACGGGGAAATGGAACATATTTGTTGTATAGCGTTGCTTGATGAGCTGTCTATAAAATATCCGCAAGTGCACGTTATCGTTTCATTGCGAAAGGTGAAAAAATCGCGGGTGCGTCAATATTTGCGACACCGCGCCGTTGCCGTTATTTGTAAAGATCAGCCGCTGGAAGCCGTGGTTCAAGTTTTGCGAGCTGCAGAAACAGGATTGATATGCCTGCCCGACAGCTCCGTGCTTGATGATGAACACTACCGCTCAATAGAAACATTGAGTGAACGTCAGAGAGAAATTCTTAGCTTGCTTGCTGACGGACAATCTAACAAGCAGATTAGCCGCTGTTTGAACATTAGCGCAGGTACGGTAAAAGCCCATTTGGAGTCTATTTTTCGACGACTGAACGTTAATAACCGCACGCAGGCGGCGATGATGTTTGTTGAGGAAGAGTAGTGACTTAGTTATGGCCGCATTGCGGCCATAATGTCCGTGACTGGTTACACAAACACCGCGGGAAAGCGCTCTCTGTTTTCATAACTTTTTGCGTTATTTCTTATGTTTTCAGCTAAATTAACCAAAGCCTTTTCGTTCAGTGTTATTTCGCTATCTAATAAATAAAAGCTTCTGTAGTAGTCAACGATGTCAAAAAATATAACGGTAATAACCGTACGTCCATTAACACTGTACAGTATATAGTTCCATTGGGATGAGCATAGTTCTGTTATGTTATCCAAATTGGCAAACTCCCTTATTTTATTGAAAAAACAGGCATGCTAGTAATAGCATGCCCGCGCAAAATCAGTCTATCATTATGGCTTCAGGTCCAGTATCGTAATCGTATAGTCAGCCCCTACTGTCATGCCCTTTGTTTTAATTACTGCTTCAAGCTCGCCGTTTGGTAACTTCCCTCCTGGTATCCATTTATCGTTTGCGCCGAATTCATTCCCCGAAGGGATGGCGGGAACGTATTTTTCTGTTGGTATAAAATCAATTCTGACAATATCACCTGAAAAAGTCTCGTCGTAAAGGCCAAGCCTCTTGGCGATAGCGACTCTATCCCCTTCCGTATCTCTTAATATTTGATCAATATTTTCTTTTGTGCTAACAAATTCTGTTTTTTCTCCATCCGGTTTGCCCACACCATATTTGTCGTGTACCTCCTTTTTTACTAACCTTGACGCGCCGTTGGAAAAACTATTCAAATGACAACGGATATACTCTCCATCCAGATACTCTTCCGGTTTGGATCGGGCGCCTTTCTCCTTCGATATTATTTTATCGATTTTGGTTTGAGTGAGTTGCTCACCATTTTTACCAATTACACCATCTGGTACAACACAGGCAGAGTAGGATATCCCTGATATCGCTATTCCAAAAATAAATAAAATGGAATAGATGATATTATTTATAAATGGCTTATTTGTTGTGGTTAACATATTTTCTCCTTAGGTTTTTATGCGAGAGATTCGCAGGAGAAAATATAATTAATGCTAAATTAAATAATATTTGCCTTTGTCCATGCGGGGTGACGCTAAAAGACATAGGCTATTTTTTCATGATTATTTTATAGAAGTAGTGTCCACTAATTACGGCAATGCCAATGTCATTTAATGCCCATATGGGAAGTGAATTATTATATACTTCACTTCCATAAATTAAATAAGGTAGGCTTAATGCCCCTTGAGCCGAAAATCCGAAGGCTGTAATAATTAACGCTAGCTTGTACCAAGCTGGCCCCCGATATATAAACGGATGGAGAGCACTACAAAAAATTAGCATGGCGGTGATAATATTAATAATGGCCAGCAGTAAGAAAAATAGCCATTCAAAGGTTATATTCATCATCATCATCCTCTTTTTGTCGTGTTTTTGATGAAAGGGCGCGCCGCCTCGTTTTGGATGGCGGGGTGGTCCATGAAACGGTGCTTTTTATGTCGCTAACCACCTCGAGCAGGTCGCTGTCTTCGCGGTGGCTGAAAAAATTGCCAAGCCAGGCGATAGCCCCAACGCTAATCGCGCCGATGAAATACCCAATGCCTAAGGCAATGTCGATTTCACCTATACTCATGCCCAGCCAGCGCGACGTGAGCCCGGTAAAGGCGAAGCTGGCGGAAACGCTGATGCTGCCGATGATTAAACCCGCTGCAAATCGACCGCGCTGGTGGAGCTTTTTAGGCCGCCAAAAAAATGAGATGCTCAGCCCGCCAAGCAGGCCGGACAGCGAAGAAAGTCCTTGATAAAAGATGACGCCGATGCCGGCGTCAATCGGGGTAGTATCCATAGCGCCTCACGTACGGAAGTCGTGTTGGACGTTGACCCATAGCGAACCGCTGCGCGCTATGGGCCGACTTTTTAAGACATTTCGTGATATTTAGTTGAGCCGGATGATGACGCCTGAGAAGTTAATCGATGATTTTGATGCATCGTAAACTCCGCTTTGACCATCAGCGGGATCGTAGAAATAGGTGTTGTCTCCTTTTTTCCCCATGGCAATCCAGTGATTGCCGTCGTTGACCAGAACCAGATAGTAGCCGTCTTTTTTTAACAACTGGTTGAAAGCCTTCACGCTGCCTTCGGTAATTTCCACCTCTTCATCCAGACGGACTTTTTCAAATGCGATCAGTTCCGGTTGCTTTTCACCGTATTCCTTTGTCACGGTGAGCTTGTACTTTGCAAAGCTAAGCTCTTTCGCCGCTTTTATCAGGCTGGAAGGCAGGCTTCTGGCCCCTTTAGTATTTGCGGGAGCAAATAGATCCAACTCCTTCCCTAGGCCAATATCCGCCTGATGTGCGATTATTTTGTCGTAAACTGCGCTACCGTCAGGAAGATCGGCTGTGCAGGTTCCGTGAACGTGAGCCAACGCTGCCAGCGCATAGCCGCCGCACTGGTTTAGGTTGCCGCTAGCGGGCTGCTTAGTGGTGTATTTGGAAAACATATAACTCTTCTCTTGTTTAGAATATAAAGTGTTGTAGCGCCGTATTACTGGCAGGGGACGATTTCTACCGAGCTTTCATAAAGTTCGGTGGATAAATAACGGGTTCTGCTGTCCAGGCTGTAAATAAGGCGCTTGCTGCTACGGTTGCCCGACACAGATTCCAGATCGGCGGTAAACCAGCTCCCTTTGTCTGATACGGGTTTTCCCGAGTAGGGATCTCCGCCGATGATTTTCTTATTCAGCAGGAACTTGCTCCACAGGGAGCCCGTTCCATCCCAGCCAGTCTCTTTTGCCTTTTTGGTGGTGACGTAGTCAATGGGGAGGGCGTTATCCCGGTTGAGGACGCGTATCAGCGCGACCAGACTTTTTTCATCGTTAATTTCGCTGCCGCTTTGCTGCTTAAACGCAGTGTTAGCGTTAGCGATTGCCAACTCACAGCTAACAGTTTCGGACGCATCTGCTCGGCAAAGGGCACTGGTTATAGTGAAGAGCAGTATCGTGGTAAAGAACAGGGGAGCATGACGTACTTTCATGGCGATCTCCTTAGGATGTCGTTGATAGATGTATTTATTGCGTAAACAGCGTTTTTTCTTCTTTGCGACGCCGGGTTAAGCCCGCCAGCTTTTTTCCGCCGGCCTTATTCCACTTCAGCAGTTCGGCGGCGGCGGCGGGGTAGTCTTTGACGTTAAGCCTTTTTAACAGCGTTGAGTTCTCAAGCCTGCCGACGCCGACGTTAAAGACGAAAGAGACCAGCGCATCAAATTGGTTTTGAGTGAGCGGCACGGAAACCAGACGCTTAATGCCCTTTTCTGCCTCTTGGAGGTCTTTACGCAGCAGGGACTCCGCCTCTTCTTCTGTGAGTCGGCGATCGAACGTCTCCTCAGGGCGAATCAAGTGCCCGTAGCCGATGGTCCAAAGCCCAACGGCGTCTTTATATTTGCCTAATTTAAGCCCTTCAAATTCTTTAATCAGGTTGATACCGGCCTGGCCGGTACATTCTGGAAGCTTAGGCATGGATTATTCCTCCGTATCAACAGGTTTAGGCAGTACGCGGTTGGTATACTCTTCAATCAGCCGCATGACGCTTTCGGGGGGCTCCAGCACTTTAAACAGCATTTCGATGTCAACGTGTTGGCTGTCCCTGCCGCCTTTGTCTTTACTATGGGGTGACAGGCTGACCTGAAAGCGGCCGACGGTGTCGTTATTTTCTCCGGGAGCGCCTTCAAACTGCTCGACCGCATCGGTTCTAACGGTGAGGTGAACTTTCATCTCTTCAAGCATGAGCCCGCGCGGGGTCGCCAGCGCAATGAGGGGCAGCTCGAAGTTGTATTTTTCATCCAGCATCATTTGTACGGTGCGGGGCGACAGGCGGCCGTCTGGCATTGGCTCGAAGAAGGGCTCCAGCGACTGCATATACTGGTGTGCAATAAGCTGGTTGGCGGCGGTAGCGGCGTACTGCATTCCGCGCGTAATGTCCGCCAGCGTGATGGGCGAACCGCGATTTTCCGGCGGTTGAGGCGACTCGCCGCCTCCCGCTCCGCCTATATCTTCACCTGACATTTCCTGAGCGTCGGGTTTTCCTCGTAACCAGTCTTTCAATGACATAAGAAACTCCTGACATAAAGAGGCGCTACAAAAAGCCGCCTCTTGGTGGCGTTAATGAATCAACGTTCTTCAACTAGGAGGAACTACGCGGCCTGTTTTTCTTTCTGCTGCAGCGTTTCCGTTGTTTGAAACTCGCCAAGCTTCTCGCTATTTGTCTTATGAACCACCGGCTTGGTTGCTGACTCCGTTAAGAAGTCAATGACGCGCATCAGCGCTTCTGGTGGGTCTTGACGCTTCACTTGTGTGTGGATGCTGTACTTGGCGCGGGTATCAGTTTTGCGCGTTTGTTCTGATTTGTGGGAGACGCGACCGGTGACTTTGGCTCTGAAAGGCCCCCAGCCGACAGAGGCTTCCAGACTGGCTTCGGCTTCAGTGCTGCTGCTATCTGATTCGCTCTGTGAGATTTCTAACTCAAAGTCGATCGTACCCTCTTCAATACAGATGATCGGGTGAGTGACGGCAGCCAGCAGGGGAATGCGCATGGTTTTTGTCATCACGCCCTGCACAACACCCTGTTCGTCGACGACGGTTTCGTCGTAGTCAAACTGAACGGCGTTTGCTTTTCCGTCTTTAATACAGACCGACAGTAAGAAGTCGGTATACGATTTAGTTGCCTGAATCTGGGCTTTAATCATGGCCTGCAGCGGGCCGCCGATCATGTGTTCCAGCGGCAGGGCATTGATCACCGAGCCAATAAATTTTTCGTTCATAGCGTCACTCCTATTTAAGTAGGTTATGGATGCGAATTCGCGATATAAACTTAACGTTATGAAATAATAAAAATATCGGTCTGATGTCAGTGTAAGATAAAGAGAAACGGCATAGGGCTGAGGGGATATGACAAGGATTTTGTTGAGATAGAGGGAAATGTTGCTCGGTTTCGCGTTTTTATTTATCTGTCGGTTAGAAAAATATGGCTTCCAATGCATCCGAGGTATATCGCTCTTCAACTCAGGCGTTTAGAATAGGGCCGAGGCGCCGCCTTACAGGCGGATCTTTCAGACATTTTTCAGGAGACGTTATGCACTGTCCATTTTGTGCCGCCGTAGATACCAAGGTGATCGATTCACGCTTGGTGGGCGATGGCTCACAGGTTCGCCGCCGTCGTCAGTGTCTGGTATGTAATGAGCGCTTCACGACTTTTGAAGTCGCCGAACTGGTTATGCCCCGCATCATCAAACGCAACGATATCCGCGAGCCCTTTGATGAAGATAAACTGCGCCGAGGCATGCTGAAAGCATTGGAAAAGCGCCCAGTCAGTTCGGACGATATTGAACTGGCTATTAGCCATATTAAGTCCCAGCTGAGGGCGACCGGTGAACGGGAGGTTCAGGCGTCTATGGTGGGTAATCTGGTGATGGAAGCGCTGCGCAAGCTTGATAAGGTCGCCTACATTCGCTTCGCCTCTGTTTACCGTAGCTTTGAAGACATTCGCGAGTTTGGTGAAGAGATCGCCAAACTGCAGGACTGAGACGCTATGAGTAATAAGGCTATGCACAACGACGCTGTTTATATGGCGCGGGCTATTGAACTGGCATGGCGGGGGCGCTTTACGACGTCACCCAATCCTAACGTCGGCTGCGTTATTGTGCGTGACGGCGCTATTGTTGGTGAGGGTTATCACCATCGCGCCGGTGAACCCCACGCAGAGGTGCACGCGCTGCGCGCTGCGGGAGAAAAAGCGCACGGTGCGACGGCTTACGTAACGCTAGAACCCTGTAGCCACCATGGGAAAACGCCACCCTGTGCCGACGCGCTAATTGCCGCAGGCATTGCGCGGGTCGTCGCGGCTATGCAGGATCCTAATCCGGAAGTGGCGGGGCGTGGCCTTTATCGCCTACAGCAGGCCGGCATTGAGGTTGAGCACGGCCTGATGATGGCAGAAGCGGAGGCGCTAAATCGCGGCTTCTTTAAGCGCATGAGAACCGGTTTTCCCTACCTTCAGCTTAAAATGGCCGCTTCTCTGGACGGCAAAACGGCCATGGCGTCCGGTGAAAGCCAGTGGATTACGTCTGCCGCTGCTCGGCGCGACGTGCAGCAGTATCGGGCACAGAGCTGTGCGATTTTAAGCACCAGCGAAACGGTACTGGCGGATAACCCTTCGCTGAACGTGCGCTGGGAAGATCTGTCTGACGACGTTCGGTCAGCTTATCCCAAAGAGAGTGTGCGACAGCCGCTTCGCGTTATTCTGGATGCCAGAAACCGGCTGACGCCTGATTTGAAAGTTTTTTCTCTACCCGGGCCCATTTTGCTGGTTCGTACTCAAAAGGGCGATGAGCGCTGGCCAGACAATGTTGAACAATTTTTGGTTCCGTCCTCCGCCGGTGGTGTCGATTTGGTCGTCCTGATGATGCAGCTCGGGCGTCGGCAGATTAACCGTGTCTGGACGGAAGCGGGCGCTACGCTTGCCGGTGCGCTGTTGACCAAGGGGCTAGTGGACGAACTGGTGCTGTATACCGCGCCGAAGCTATTGGGAGACGATGCGCGCGGTCTGTGTCACTTGCCGGGCATCGAGCGCCTGGCCGACGCGCCGCGCTTTACCTTTGGCGACGTTGAACGCGTCGGTGACGATCTGCGGCTGAGTTTGCTGCCGCGCGCCGAATTCTAGCGGCGGCGGTGTAAATCCGCAGCGCAGCGCGTGAAAGAATGTGGTAGAATCCGCCCCCTTGACCCTGTAATTAAAGTAAAACACCAAGGATTACACGTATGAACGTTATCGAAGGCAATGTTGCTGCACCGCAGGCGCGCGTCGCTATCGCGATTGCGCGTTTTAACAACTTTATTAACGACAGCCTGCTGGAAGGCGCAATTGACGCCCTTAAGCGCATTGGCCAAGTTTCTGACGCCAACATTACAGTCGTATGGGTGCCGGGCGCCTATGAGCTTCCATTAGCGGTACGCACCCTTGCTGAAACCGATCGCTATGACGCGGTTATTGCTCTGGGTACCGTTATTCGCGGCGGCACAGCCCACTTTGAATATGTAGCGGGTGAGTGCAGCTCTGGTCTGTCTAGCGTGGCAATGAACAGCCACATTCCCGTTGCCTTTGGCGTACTGACGACGGAAAACATCGAGCAGGCGATCGAGCGTGCTGGTACCAAGGCTGGTAACAAAGGGGCTGAAGCCGCAATGACCGCTCTGGAAATGATTAACGTCATCAAGGCGATTAAAGCTTGAAACACAGCGCGCTGAGCGCTGTGAAAGTGTGATTGAATTTAAGAGGTAGATCAGTGAAACCTTCAGCTCGCCACCGAGCCCGAGAGTGCGCCGTTCAGGCGCTATACTCATGGCAGATATCGAAAAATGATATCGCCGATGTCGAATTAGCCTTCCTGACGGAACAGGACGTCAACGGCGTTGATTTAACCTATTTCCGTGAGCTTTTTTCCGGGGCAGCGACACAGGCTTCTGAACTGGATAAGCTGATGGCTCCCTATCTATCCCGCACGCTGGACGAGCTGGGGCAGATTGAAAGGGCGATTTTGCGCGTTGCGGTTTATGAGCTGAGCAAGCGTGAAGACGTACCCTATAAAGTGGTGATTAACGAAGCCATTGAGCTCGCTAAAACCTTTGGCGCGGAAGATAGCCACAAGTTCGTTAACGGCGTTCTGGACAAGGTCGTTCCCCGGCTGCGCGTTCGTAAAGACGCAGGCAAGGATAAGTAGTCTCAAGGCTGCTGCACACGCTCTTTCAGGCCGGCATTGCTGGCCTGATTTTTTTCGTTGGTTTGGAGTATCGTGCTTATGTCATGCGGTGAATTTGACCTGATTACCCGCTTTTTCCACCGGCAGAAAGATAACCGTAAGGATGTCCGCCTCGGCATTGGCGACGACTGTGCGCTGCTGGTTCCCGTCCTGCAAAACGAACTGGCGATCAGCACCGATACGCTGGTTTGTGGAACCCATTTCCTTCCTGATATTAGTCCCGCGGATTTAGGCTATAAGGCGCTGGCGGTCAACTTAAGCGATCTGGCTGCCGTGGGTGCTGACCCTGCATGGCTGTCGCTGGCGATTACCCTGCCTGAGGTGAATGAATCCTGGCTGTCGGCTTTTAGCGATGGTCTGTTTTCCCTGTTGGACTATTATGGCATGCAGCTAATCGGTGGCGACACCACTCGAGGGCCTTTGAGCCTGACGCTGACCGTTCACGGCTGGGTGCCAGTGAATATGGCGCTCACTCGCAGCGGCGCCAGAGCAGGGGACTGGATCTATGTGACAGGTACTTTAGGGGACAGCGCCGCAGGGCTAGCGATACTGCTGGATAAGCTGGACGTGAACGACCAGACTGACCGCAGATTTCTGCTTGAGCGCCACCTGCGGCCTTCTCCGCGCGTTTTGGCAGGGCAGGCGCTGCGCCAGCTGGCTTCTTCCGTGTTGGATTTATCTGATGGACTGGCGTCCGATTTGGGCCACATTCTCAAAGCCAGCGGCTGCGGTGCGAAAGTGCAGCTGGACAAACTGCCACTATCCGAGGCGCTGCTGCGAAGCTGTTCACGGGAACAGGCTCAGCAGTGGGCGCTAGCCGGCGGTGAGGACTATGAGCTGTGCTTCACGGTTTCCGAGAAAAATCGAGAGGCGGTTGAAAAAGGCCTGTCAGCGCTGGCTCAGCCCTGTACCTGCATTGGCCAGATTACCGCTAACGGTGGTTTCAGGCTGTTTGATGGAGAGAAGCCGGTAGAGTCAGGCGCTCGCGGTTACGATCACTTTCAATAATTGATAAGCGGTCGCTAGACATGAAAAAGCCCTCGCTAAGAGGGCTTTTGACTTATCTGGATTGAGGTTTGGGGCTTAGTTTTCTGACCACTTGCGATAGCGTTCAACGATACCGTCTGCATCAAGCCCTAAGTCGGCGCGGATCTCTTCCTGCCCACCCTGTGGGACAAAGGCATCCGGCAGTCCGAGATTAAGAACCGGAACGCTCAGGCGCTGTGCCATCAGCCATTCGTTAACGCCGCTGCCAGCTCCGCCCATAACGGCGTTTTCTTCCAGAGTTATCAGAGCGTCGTGTTCACTTGCCAGCGTGCGGATAAGCGATTCATCCAGCGGTTTTACAAAGCGCATGTCAGCGACAGTGGCGCCTAACTGTTCAGCCGCTTTCAGCGCTTCTGGCAGCAGAGTACCAAAGTTGAGGATAGCGACTTTTTTACCCTGTCGATCGCTATCAGCCTGACGGCAGAGCCGGCCTTTGCCGATAGGCAGTACTTCTAGCGCTGTCAGTTCAGCACCGACGCCGTTACCTCTAGGGTAGCGAACCGCTGTCGGACCATCCTGATAGTGATGCCCTGTGTGCAGCATTAGGCGGCACTCGTTTTCATCACTTGGCGTCATGATCACCATATCGGGGATACAGCGTAGATAGCTCAGGTCAAACGCACCCTGATGGGTAGGTCCGTCAGCGCCAACAATGCCGCCGCGGTCGATGGCGAACATTACCGGCAGCTTTTGGATCGCCACGTCGTGAATAACCTGATCGTAAGCGCGCTGTAGGAAGGTTGAGTAGATAGCGACAATTGGCTTATAGCCGCCAATCGCTAAGCCAGCGGCAAAAGTGACCGCGTGCTGTTCAGCGATGGCGACGTCAAAATACTGTTGTGGATATTCTTTCGAGAAGCGCACCATGCCTGAGCCTTCGCGCATAGCGGGCGTAATCGCCATCAGCCTGTCGTCGACAGCGGCCTCTTCACACAGCCAGTCGCCGAATACGTTAGAGTAGCTTGGATAGGCGCTGCGGCCTTTTTGCTGGGTGCCAGTTTCAGGGTCGAATTTTGGCACGCCGTGCCAGCCAATGGGATCCTGTTCGGCGGGAGCGTAGCCTTTCCCTTTCTTGGTCATAATGTGCAGCAGCTGTGGACCTTTCAGGCTGCGCATATTCTTCAGCGTCTGCACCAGCCCCTGCACGTCGTGCCCGTCTACCGGACCGATATAGTTAAAGCCAAACTCTTCAAACAGCGTACCCGGCACCACCATGCCTTTCAGGTGCTCTTCGGTGCGCTTTACCAGCTCTTTGATCGGCGGCAGGCCGGAAAGCATCATTTTGCCGCTCTCGCGAAGCGTTGCGTACAGCTTGCCGGACAGGATTTGCGCCAGATGGTTATTGAGTGCACCGACGTTTTCAGAGATCGACATTTCATTGTCGTTGAGGATCACCAGCATATCAGGCTTGATGTCGCCCGCGTGGTTCATCGCCTCAAAGGCCATACCGGCAGTCATCGCCCCGTCGCCAATTACGCAGGCGGTGCGGCGGCCTTTACCCTCTTTCTGCGCGGCTACGGCCATGCCGAGCCCAGCGCTGATAGAGGTGGAGGAGTGCCCAACTGACAGCACGTCGTATTCGCTCTCTTCCCGCCAGGGAAAGGGATGCAGGCCGTTTTTCTGGCGAATGCTTGGCATATCGTCACGGCGGCCGGTCAAAATTTTGTGCGGATAGGCCTGATGCCCCACGTCCCAAACGATGTGGTCAAAGGGCGTATTGTAGACGTAGTGCAGCGCGACCGTTAGTTCTACCGTGCCAAGGCCGGATGCCAAGTGCCCGCTGGAACGGCTTACGCTGTTGAGCAGATACTGCCGAAGCTCATCACACAGCTTGGGCAAATTCTCTTTAGCGACTAGGCGTAAATCGTCGGGGCTGTTGACTAACGCCAGCGTAGGGTATTGGGTTATATCAAGGCTCATCCAAAACTCGTTCAATAGTGTGCTTAAAAGTACGGCTTAATTATCGCGTTCGATAATAAAACCGGCCAGTGTCTGTAATGCCGTCGTGTCATAGGACTGCGACGCGAGCTCAGACAGGGCGCTTATCGCCTCTTGATAAAGCTCTAACGCTTTGGCCTGCGCGCCTTCTATGCCCAGCAGGGCAGGGTAGGTGCTTTTTTCATGCTGGAGGTCGGCCCCCTGGCGCTTGCCGGTTTTTTCCGTAGCGCCGATGACGTCCAGAATATCGTCTTGAACTTGAAATGCCAGACCGATAGCGCTGGCGTAGCGATCCAGTAGCGGCAGCGCTGACGCCGCGCGAGCTCCCGCAGCCAGCGCGGAAAGACGAACCGATGCCCGGATCAGCATGCCGGTTTTATGACGATGGATGCGCTCAAGCTCTGTCAGGTTTACCTTACGCTTTTCTGCCTCTAAGTCTAGCGCCTGACCCGCACACATGCCCATTGCGCCGCTGGCCTGTGCCAGCTCGCTCAGCATGGCGACGCGATCGGCAGTAGTGACGTCAGCCATGTTGGCATCGCAAAGGATAGAAAATGCCAGCGTTTGCAGTGCGTCACCCGCTAAAATCGCATGGGCTTCGCCAAACTTGATGTGGCAGGTTGGCTGCCCACGGCGAAGGTCGTCGTCGTCCATGGCGGGTAAATCATCGTGGATCAGCGAATAGGCGTGAATGCATTCAATGGCTGCTGCCGGGGCGTCCAGCGTTTCGGTAGACAGCCCCAGCATCTTTCCCGTGGCGTAAACCAAAAACGGACGCAGACGCTTTCCCCCCAGCAGGGCTCCGTAGCGCATGGCTTCAACCAGCGGTGACTGAGGCTCTGGCAGCTCGGAAAGGTAGCGCTCAAGGGCGCTGTCGACGCGCTGGCGATAGACGGACTGAAGCTGTAGGAAAGTAGTCATCAGGCTTCATCCGGATTAAACGGCGTCAGTGGCGCTTCAGGATCGCCACTGAGTAAAATATGGACGCGCTGCTCCGCCTGCTGTAGCTGCTGCTGCCCCTGACGCGCCAGTTGAACCCCGCGTTCAAATTCGTTCAGGGCATCTTCCAGCGGAAGGTCGCCGTTTTCAAGTCGGTTAACAATCTGTTCCAGCTCGCTGAGGGCAGTTTCAAAACTGGCCGCTTCCGGCGCTTTTTTGGGCATCTTGGGCATATCCGATATCGCTTTGATTCGTCTAGTCTTTAATTCAGCATTCTGTCTTTGCGACAACACCGAGGCAGTATAATATCAGGCCAGATTCGCGTCAGCATTTCTCTACCCAAAAAGGGGGGAAATATGCGCCGTTTTGAGGCGCTACGGCAGCACTATCGCTGAAGGAAAATGACAGAGCCAGAGTCTACCACTAAATCACCTCGGGTTAGCAGAGTTAACCGTCAAATTGTGCGCTTGTACATAATTTTAACATTTTACGCTTTCGTTAAACCTGCGTCGCCGTAGGTTCAGAGTGAAATTACCGCCTATTTCCCTATTTTTCGTCCGTGTTAATTATGGGCTTTGCGCTCTACACTGCTTTCAGATGCCTAGAAAAAGCAGAGAGAATAATGCCTCAATTTGTTCACAGCTACTTTGACGAACTGCCGGGATGCTATACAGCACTGTCACCCACGCCTCTTAAAGGCGCCCGGCTGCTGTACCACAGCGAGCCGCTGGCGGTAGAGCTGGATTTACCTTCTGCGCTGTTTGAGCCGGAAAACTCAGGCGTGTGGGCTGGAGAGACGCTGCTGCCGGGGATGCAGCCACTGGCACAGGTTTACAGCGGTCATCAGTTCGGCGCGTGGGCAGGGCAACTGGGGGACGGGCGCGGCATTTTACTGGGGGAGCAGGTCACCAAAAGCGGCACCAGGCTGGACTGGCACTTAAAAGGCGCAGGGCTGACCCCTTACTCCCGAATGGGAGACGGTAGGGCAGTTTTGCGTTCTACGGTGAGGGAGTTTCTCGCCTCTGAGGCGCTGCACGGTTTGGGGATCCCTACTACTCGCGCACTGACTATTGTTGCAAGCGATGAGCCGGTCTACCGCGAAACGGTGGAGCGCGGTTCCATGATGATGCGCATTGCGCCGAGTCACATTCGTTTTGGTCACTTCGAACACTTTTTCTATACCGGACAGCAGGAACAGCTTAGGCGGTTTTTGGACTACGTTCAGTGTCACCACTGGCCGGAATTGATTAACGAGTCAGAGCGCGACTTCCTCTGGTTTAAAGACGTAGCTGAACGCACCGGCAGGCTGATTGCCGCCTGGCAGGCGGTTGGCTTTTCTCACGGCGTGATGAACACCGACAACATGTCGATTCTGGGGATCACTATTGACTACGGTCCCTACGGCTTTATGGATGACTATCAGTCCGGCTTTATCTGTAACCACAGCGACTATCAGGGGCGGTATGCATTCCACGCCCAGCCCTCAGTTGCCTACTGGAACCTGCACCGTTTGGCTAACGCACTCTCAGGCATAATGAGCATTGAACAGCTACAGGCCGGGCTGGCGGCCTATGAGCCGGCACTGAGGGAAGAATACGGACTGCGGATGCGGGCGAAGCTTGGGCTGTTTACACGGGAAGAGGGTGACAGCGATCTGCTAAACGCGCTGTTAGATTTGATGGAAAAGGAGCGGCGTGACTACACGCTGACGCTTCGCGGGCTGTCTGAGATTGAGCAGAGCGGCTCGTCGATTGCCCTGCGGGACGACTTTATTGATAGAGCCGCCTTTGATGACTGGCACCGTCGCTGGTGCGAGCGCCTGCGGCGTGAAGACGTTGACGATGCCCTGCGGCAAGAAAGCATCCGCGCCGCCAGCCCCCGCCGGGTGCTGCGTAATTATCTCGCGCAACAGGCTATAGAAGGTGCAGAGCGCGACGACGTAGCGCCGCTGTCTCTCTTGCATCGAAGCCTGCTTAATCCCTATCTGGATGCCAAAGAGTTCGAGTCGCTGGATGCGCCGCCTCCAGACGAGGGGAAGGGGATAGTGGTGTCCTGTTCGAGCTAGCGGCTGCTGGTTTGCTCTGGTGTTGATTACTAATGCGTTAGCCCCCTTCAGGGTGTATAATCCACGCCCTAAAAACGCTCGCCTTAAAAACGACGACCCGTTAAGCCATCTAACCCATTCAATTCGCGAAGATCATGAAGTTTATCATTAAGCTGTTCCCCGAAATTACGATTAAAAGCCAGTCCGTGCGCAAGCGCTTTATCAAAATGCTGACCGGCAATATTCGCAACGTTCTCAGGCAAAGTCTGGAAGAGTGCGCCGTCATTCGTCACTGGGATTTTATCGAAGTCCGGATTAAAGACGAGGCCGATGCGCCGACAGTGCGCGATGCGCTGGTGCGTATTCCCGGCATTCACCACATTCTAGAGGTAGATGAGAAGCCCTATAGCGACATGCACAATATTTTCGAGCAGGCGCTGGCTAACTACCGGGAACAGCTGGAAGGGAAAAGCTTCTGCGTGCGGGTTAAGCGCCGCGGTAAGCACGAGTTTTCTTCTCAGGACGTAGAACGCTACGTGGGCGGCGGTTTGAATCAGCATATCGAATCCGCCAGGGTCAACCTGACGTCGCCACAGGTGACGGTGCGTCTGGAAATTGAAGACGATCGCCTGATTATGATCCAGGCTCGCTACGAAGGGCTGGGCGGTTTTCCCATTGGCTCACAGGAAGACGTGCTGTCGCTGATTTCCGGCGGCTTCGACTCGGGTGTGTCCAGCTATATGCTGATGCGCCGCGGTTGCCGTGTACACTACTGCTTCTTTAACTTAGGCGGTGCAACCCACGAGATTGGCGTTAAGCAGGTGGCACACTACCTGTGGAGCCGCTATGGCAGCTCCCACAAGGTGCGTTTCTTAGCCGTTGATTTTGCACCAGTGGTTGGCGAGATCCTCGAAAAGGTTGATGACGGCCAGATGGGCGTTGTGCTCAAGCGCATGATGGTGCGCGCCTCCTCGGCGCTGGCCGAGCGCTACGGCGTGCAGGCCATTGTCACCGGCGAAGCGCTGGGGCAGGTGTCCAGCCAGACGCTGACCAATCTGCGCCTGATTGACAATGCTTCTGATACGCTGATCCTGCGTCCGCTGATTTCTCACGACAAAGAGCACATCATCAATATTGCACGCAAGATCGGTACTGAAGACTTCGCCAAGACCATGCCGGAGTTCTGCGGCGTGATCTCAAAAAGCCCGACCGTAAAGGCGGTGAAGGCCAAGATCGAGGAAGAAGAGGCCAAGTTTGACTTTAGCATTCTTGAAAACGTCGTGGCGAATGCAGTCAACATGGATATCCGTCAGATCGCCGAGCAGGCACAGGAACAGGTCGCTGAAGTGGAGACTGTTGCGGCGTTTAGCGCGAGCGATGTGATTATCGATATTCGCTCAGTGGACGAAGTAGAAAACCGCCCGCTGGCGCTGGAGGGTGTT
The DNA here is from genome assembly GCF_900478135.1 of Leminorella richardii. Classification (NCBI taxonomy): domain Bacteria; kingdom Pseudomonadati; phylum Pseudomonadota; class Gammaproteobacteria; order Enterobacterales; family Budviciaceae; genus Leminorella; species Leminorella richardii. Next base: position 2,486,672 of record NZ_LS483470.1, on the reverse strand, counting down.
GAAACCCAGCACATTCCGTTCTATAAGCTTGGTACCGCGTTTGGCGATTTGGACAGATCGAAAACCTATCTGCTCTACTGCGAACGCGGCGTGATGAGCCGCCTGCAGGCGCTTTACCTGCAAGAGCAGGGCTTCAATAACGTGAAGGTGTATCGGGCGGCGAGGTAGGTTTTGCCGGTATGACGAAAGGGGCTCGCTTTGGCGAGTAATGCTGATCAGTTAAGGATCGATTGACCGCTCCAGTAGTTGTGTAAGAATCCGGAAATGTTCACTCGTTTCCGGATTTTTTATGCACATCGGACAGGCTCTTGATTTGGTATCTCGTTACGACTCTTTGCGTAACCCTATGACTTCACTGGGTGACTTTCTGGACCCCGAACTGATTTCCCGCTGCATTGCCGAATCTGGCTCCGTCACTCTGCGCAAACGTCGTCTCCCGCTCGAAATGATGGTCTGGTGCATTGTCGGTATGGCTCTCGAACGCAAAGAACCGCTTCACCAAATCGTCAATCGGCTGGATATCATGCTGCCGGGCAACCGTCCCTTTGTCGCCCCCAGTGCCGTAATCCAGGCCCGCCAGCGCCTGGGAAGCGAGGCTGTTCGCCGTGTGTTCACACAAACCGCGCAGCTCTGGCATGGAGCCACGACACACCCGCACTGGTGCGGTCTAACTCTGCTAGCCCTGGATGGCGTGGTCTGGCGAACGCAGGATACACCCGAAAATGATATCGCCTTCCCGCGTCAGACTTTTGCGGGACAACCGGGGATGTATCCTCAGGTAAAAATGGTCTGCCAGATGGAACTGACCAGCCATCTGCTTACTGCTGCCGCCTTCGGCACGATGAAAGAGAGTGAAAATGTCCTCGCAGAGCAACTGATAGAGCAGACCGGCGATAATACGCTGACCCTGCTTGATAAAGGCTATTACTCGCTTGGCCTGTTGAATGCCTGGAATCAGGCGGGAGAGCACCGGCACTGGATGATACCGCTGAGAAAGGGTGCGCAATACGAAGAAGTGAGAAAGTTGGGTAAAGGCGACCATCTGGTAAGGTTGAAAACCAGTCCACAGGCACGAAAAAAATGGCCGGAGCTGGGAGAAGAAATGACGGCCCGACTGCTGACGTTCACCCGCAAAGGAAAAACCTGCTATCTCCTGACATCAATGACGGATGCAATGCGCTTCCCGGGTGGAGAGATGGCAGACCTGTACAGCCATCGGTGGGAAATCGAACTGGGTTACCGGGAGATAAAACAGACGATGCAACTGAGCAGGCTAACGCTGAGAAGTAAAAAGCCAGAGCTTGTGGAGCAGGAGCTGTGGGGTGTGTTGCTGGCCTATAATCTTGTGAGATATCAGATGATTAAAATGGCAGGAAGCCTGAAAGGTTACTGGTCAAATCAACTGAGCTTCTCGGAGTCATGCGGAATGGTGATGAGGATGCTGATGACACTACAGGGCGCTTCGCCGGGGCGTATCCCAGAGCTAATGCGTGATCTTGAAAGCATGGGGCAACTGGTAAGGCTACCAGTGAGAAGAGAACGAGCCTTCCCGAGAGTGGTAAAGGAAAGGCCAAAAAAATACAGTAAAGCCTGGAGAAAAACTGCCAGTCAGTTGCTTAACTGACTGGCATTACTCGCTTTGGCGAGCCTTTTTTATTGGTGATATGAAACGAAATGAGTATGTGAAAAGGCTAAAAGCTCTATCGGAACGCTATGTCTCGTGATGTCTCGCAAAATAGAGGATGTCTGCTATGACTCATATTGAAATCAAGTGACAATAGTGTTTTCTGTTCGTCAACTGGTATTGAATAGCTTCAGCTAGTAACCAAGAGTTAATGGCCTAGATGTCAGCTATTTCAATGAAAAACGGTAGGAGTAAAAGGTAATGACAGTGTATATACTTAGCCAGTATAAGAAATCAGACAGAGAAAAGATCATGCCTAAAGATGCCGTATTCACTATGAAATTGGAGCCTTCTCTGCGTGAAAGTTTTATGGCTGCCGCAAAGGCAAATCACAGGCCTGCTTCGCAGGTGATGCGAGATTTAATGCGAGAATATATACAGCGGCAGCGAGAATCTCAGAATTATGATGACTACATAGCAAAGAAAGTCGAGAGTGGCCAACAGTCTATACGTGCAGGAGAAGGTATAAGTAATGAGGATGTTGAACAGATGTTCCTTGCACGAAGGAATAAGCTGGCAGGCAAAATTTGAAGGTTCAATGGACGAAAGAAGCACTATTAGATCGTATTGCTATTTGGGAGTATTTGTCAGAAAGAAATCCAACAGCAGCGATTGATCTGGATGAACTGTTCAGCGAATCTGTAGTCAGGCTAGTAAAATATCCGATGATAGGTGTGAAGGGGAAAATAGAGGGAACAAGAGAATTGATTCCTCATGAACACTACCGAATGGTTTATCAAATAGATAATAAAGCAGGTATCATCTGGATTGTGACGATTGTCCATACAGCACGTCGCTGGCCGTTTCTACATCTAGGCTAAAGCAGCGACGTATTGAAGAGAAGTGCTGATCTTGCATTAATCTTGACGCTAAAAATACGCGTAAATCCCCTGAGCTACAATCAGCTGTTCTGCCACTTCAGCGGCCTTTTCCCGACTTACCAGCAGTTCAACCAGCTTGAGGCCAAAATCAATAGAGGTTCCAGGCCCTTGGCTAGTGACCAGATTCACCCGGTCGTCAAAGTTAACCCGGCGGTCGATCCACTGGTTTTCCGGAATCTGGGACTTAAAGCTGGGGTAGACCGCCATGTTGCCGACCGGGAACAGGTTGTGATAGGCCAGCACTAGCGCGGGGGCAGCGCAGATAGCGGCGACAATGTGGCCGCTAAGGTGAGTTTGGCGAACTCTTTCGACCAGCAGCGGGCTGTCGCGAAAGCATTCCGCGCCCTTTACGCCACCGGGTAGCACCACGGCGTCAAACTGTTCATCGGCTACTTCGACCAGCGGGCGATCGGCCAGCAGGCGGACGCCGCGTGAACAGACGATTTCCAGACAGCCGTCCCCCTCTACGCTTGCGGTGGTAACGTTAACACCGCCTCTGACCAAAATGTCGATAGTAGTGACGGCTTCCATTTCTTCGCTGCCGTGGGCCAGACAGACTAAAGCGCGAGGTGCCATGGGTTTACTCCTTTATAGGGAAACGTTATCGGGAAAGATTTAGCCTGATATTTTGCAGGCGCGAACATAACGGTTATCATGCACAAATTACCTATGATGAAAAGCGTTATACGACGAAAAAGGAAGAGAGTATGCCATCTTTTGATATTGTGTCTGAAGTCGATATGCCGGAAGTGCGCAACGGCGTAGAAAACGCCAGCCGTGAACTGACTAACCGCTGGGACTTTCGCAACGTGCCCGCCAGCTTTGAGCTAAATGAAAAAAACGAAACCATCAAGGTCGCCAGCGAGTCTGAGTTTCAGGTACAGCAGCTGCTGGATATTCTGCGCGATAAGCTGGCCAAGCGCGGTATTGACGGCGCGGCGTTGGATATCCCTGAGCAAATAGAGCACAGCGGTAAAACCTACAGCGTAGAGGCCAAGCTTAAGCAGGGCATTGAAAGTGAGATGGCCAAAAAGCTGGTGAAGCTGATTAAAGACAGCAAAATCAAGGTGCAAGCTCAGATCCAAGGCGATCAGGTGCGCGTGACCGGCAAAGCCCGTGACGATTTGCAAAGCGTGATTGCCCTAGTGAAGGGTGCCGAGCTGGGGCAGCCGTTCCAGTTCAACAACTTCCGAGATTAATCCTGATGTCTGACCCCGCTTCGGCGGGGATTTGTGAACGACCTCTCCTGATATTTTTCTATTGATTGCTAGTTGTCTTTTATCAGGTCGCTGTCTCCCATATTGCAAATCAGCGTGTTGGGAAAATTCTTATCAAGGCTTGCGGCCAAATTCAGGTAGTCACCGTCTTTTTCCACTTTTTGACCAGAAAGGAAACAGTTCACAGAACGCGAGCTGAACAGGCTCCAGCCTTTGTTCCTCTCAGGGCGTTTACGCAGCGCTGACAGCGTTACGTCAAGGGTAAAGTCGTCGGCTAGTTGCCACTCTTTTAGCGGCGCTAATTCGTAGATAAATACTTCTACATAGCGGCTGTCGGTGAAGTAGCCGTAGTCCCTTTCCAGTAGCGTCAGAGGCTGAAAGTAGGCGACCTCAACCGTATTCTTGCCTTTGAACACTTTCCCAATAAAGGATGCCCGATAAAGCGGCAGACTGTCGGCGCAGTGGCTCCACGATGAACAGCTATATTTCAACTCCTTTTGATTAATTTCCTCTTTTTCTAACGTGACTTTTGATGCGCTGTAGTGACCTGCGACTTTTGCCTCTACGGGGGTATTGGAGGGCATGATAAAAGCAAATTCAAGCATTGCGTCGGCGCTTGACGTTAGATGGTAAACCGCTTCTACCCAGCATCTGCTGTCATCGCAGTCAATATCCAGCGTTTCTTTTTGCACTATGAGCTGCGGTATTGATACAGAGGCTTTTGGCGGCGCTAGTGGGGAAGAGGGTGCTTCGATATAATTAAACGCCGCGCGCATGTTTGCCTGGGCACTACAGGCTAGCGCCAGAATTAGCGAGGCTAGCGCGGCCTTTGATGGGGACATACGAGATCCTTTCTAATGACTATTAATAATATTATCTTAATGAAATTGTTTTATATCAGACTATACCTTTATGCTCTAGACGCGACAGTGTGAAAATCGATGCGTTTTTCACACTGTAATGGAGTTTAAAAAAATAAAACGGCGGGCAATTTGCCCGCCGTTCTCTGACCAATAGATTAACTTAATTGGACTTGGCAAACAGCCCCGACAAATTTATCCCCTTCAGGAAAATAAACGCCAGCAGCAGCCCGCCCCAGAGCGCCATCGTAATATAGCTGCTCACGCCCATAATGTTCAGGCCGCTCTCCAGCATTTGCAGCAGGATCAGCGCCATCACCATGCCGAACACCTTGCCAAAGCCGCCGTCAGGGTTAATCCCGCCCAGCACTGCCGCCAGAATGGACACCAGCAGGTAGGATTCACCGTAGGACGCTTTAGCCGAGTTAAGCTTGGACATCATCAACAGCCCGGCAATCACGCACAGTACGGAAGAGAGGATATAGACCCAAATCAGCGTTTTGCGTGTGTTGATACCGGAGTAGTGGCTGGCCTGCTCGTTAGAGCCAATGAGGTAAACGGTGCGCCCAAATGCCGATTTTTCCAGAATGACCCACATTACGGCTACTACCGCCAAGAACACCAGCAGCGGTACCGGAATACCCAGCAAGCTGGCGCTGTTGATCACCAGAATGTAGTCCGGGAAGTTGGATATCGCCGAGCCCTTGGAGATCAGAATGTTGATACCGTTAAGCAGCGTCATGATCCCCAGCGTGGCCAGAATCGGCGACACGCGAACGACGGCGATCAAAAAGCCGTTGACGAAGCCGATGACCATCGCCATGGCAAGCCCTGCCAGCAGCATCAGCGACATGCCGAAGGCGTCCGGCGGATAGTTGGTTGCGACCCAGGCCATTGCCAGCGCACAGGCGTTCATGGTGGCGATAATCGACAGGTTGATGCCGCCGGTCAGCATGGTAACTGCCATCGCTAACGCCAGCACGCCGAGTACCGGCATTTGGGAAGCGATAGACTGGAAGTTAGCCGCCGACCAGAAGACGCCGGGCATGAGAAAGCTGAAGGCGACGACGGTTGCGCCAATTAGCAGGCTTAGGTAAATCTCTACGTTGTCTTTGACTTTTCTGCCGCTCATAGCGCAACTCCCTGACTTTTACGCTGGCTCCAGGCCGTCATGCTGATGCTGACGACGATAACCAGACCGGTAACGACGGTATGCCAGTAAGAAGAGATACCGAGCAGATTAAGGCCGTTTTGCAGCACCGCCAGCAGGATAACTCCCAGCAGGGTGCCCAGCAGTGTACCGCGCCCGCCGACAATGCTGGTGCCGCCCAGCACCACCGCCGCCAGAACCGTTAGCTCGTAGCCGAGCAGTGAGTCCGGCGCAACGGTCAGAACCGTCGCGGATTGAACCACACCGGCGACGCCAGACATCAGCCCCATATAGCCATAAACGAACATCTGCAGCTTTAGAATGCCGAAGCCCATGCGGGATGCGGCCTCTTTATTGCCGCCCATAGCGTAAATGGTGCGGCCGATGCTGGTTTTGTTCATGATGATGCCGGTCAGCGCCACCACGGCAATGACCGTCAGGATCTGCAGGCTTAGCCCGTAGTCGTAGCCGTCAGCGGCGGTGAACTTAAACAGCATGACGCCGTGTTCAAACCATTCTGGATAGCTGTACAGCCAAACGCCCTTGGTTAAGTACAGCAGCAGGCCGTAGAAAATGTTCAGCGTTGAGATGGTGATAATGATGGACGGTACGTTCAGCCGGTTTACCAACAGTGCGTTAATAAGCCCAAGCAGCAGGCCAATGCCGCCGCTAATAGCGAACGCTAGCGCAAAGTTTCCGGTGGTGTTTTGAATCAGCGTAACCATCACGTATTGGGAGATAATAGTCATCGCCGGGAACGAGATGTCGATACCGCCGGAAATTAACACGATGAACAGACCGCAGGCCAGAATGGTCAGCATCGCGTAGTTATTAACCAGATCGTAAACATTGCCCAGCGTCATAAAGTCAGGGCTAGCGAATGAAAGATAGCCTCCGATGACGAGGATCGTCAGGCCGAGGAACATCTCGTGTTTTTTAATGCCGAATTTATTAACCATTAACTACCTCTGCCAGCTCGGCCTCCGTGGTTTCTCCCGGTAGGAATTCCGACGTTAGCTCGCCTTTACGCATCACTAGGATCCGGTGGCTGTTAAAGAAAGCTTCGTCGATTTCATCCGTAATCATCAGAACAGCGATGCCGTTTTCCGACAGCGCAGAGACGATTTGGTAGATGCCTGCCTTGTTGGCGATGTCTACACCAACGGTAGGGGAGTCGAGGATAAGTACCTTAGGCTTGATCGCCAGCCATTTGGCAATAGCGACGCGCTGGGCGTTCCCGCCTGACAGGGTGTTGACCGGCAGGTTAACGCTGCCGATTTTGATGGTCAGCTGTTTTACCAGACCGTTTACCACCTCGTCAGACTTGCTTTTGTTAATCAACTTCAGCGCGGTTTTTAACCGCGACAGGATGGTGGAGATAATGTTGTCATTGATTGACTGCTCCATCACCAGCCCTGTGCTCATGCGGTCTTCCGACACGTAGCCGATGCCTGCGTTGATGGCGTCGCGGTTGCTGGAGAAGTGAACAGGCTTACCTTCCACTAGAATATCGCCAGAGTCAGGTTTAGTAAGGCCAAACAGGCTTAGGCAAAGCTCGGTACGCCCCGCGCCTAACAGGCCGGTCACAGCGACGATTTCCCCTTTATGCACGCGCAGAGAAACGTTGCGGTATTCACTGCTGCGGCTCAGGTTTTTCACCTCTAGAGCCACTTCACCCTGCTGCTGAATCGGAGGCAGGCATTCGTAGGAAAACGCTTGGCCAGTCATCAGGAAGGCCAGCTTTTTGTTGTCTATCTCTGCGGCAGGGTAGGTGCCGATAAGCTTGCCGTCTTTGAGGACGGTAATGCGGTCGGAAATGTCCATCACTTCGTCAAGGCGATGGCTGACAAACACCACGCAAATTTGCCGCTTTTTCAGGTCGTGGACCATTTTCAGCAGCCCTTTAACTTCCTGCATGGTTAAAGAGGCGGTCGGCTCGTCCATAATGATCAGCCGGGCTTCCTGCGCGAGCGCTCGGCAAATCGCAACGATTTGGCGCTGTGCGATAGGCAGCGTTTCTACCATGGCGTCTAGATCTAACTCGGCGCCGATGCTTTTAACGGTTTGTTCGGCAATGCGGCGGATTTCTCCCCCGTTAACCCAGGCCTTTTTGTGGTACTGATGAATACCGATGTTTTCGGCAACCGTTAGGTTAGGGAATAGAGAAAGATCCTGATAGATAACCTGAACGCCCGCTTTGACCGAGTCCACAGGGGACAGGCGAGAGTAGGGGCGACCGTCAATTTCGATGCTCGCACCGTCGTCCGGTTGATAGACGCCGGAGATGATTTTTATCAGGGTCGATTTTCCGCAGCCGTTCTGCCCAGCCAGACAGTGAACTTCTCCAGGCAGCAGAGTGAGCGCCAGATTGTCCAGAGCCTTGACGCCGTAGAACGTCTTGCTGATGTTTGCCAGTGAAATAAATGGCTTCATGATTACCTCTTGTAGACGGATTAACCCACTCTACTCGTCATAATTCGAGCTGCAGATGCGTTGACTGCACTCGCTTACCCCAGTCGCTTACTTATGTAAGCTCTTGGGATTCTCTCGTTTGTCGCCTTCCTGCAACTCGAATTATTTAGAGTAGAAGCGTCGGATGGTTAAGAGCCCGACGCTTAAAACAGCAGAATGGCAAAAACACCCGGCGCGGGTTAACGCCGGGTGCCTGCGATAAGAACTTAGTAGAGGCTGTCTACGTTGTCTTTGGTGACGCGCAGTACGTTATGGAATTTGATGATGCGTTTTTCCATATCCACATCAGCTTTGCCTAGGGTTGGGATTTCCAGATCTTTGGTGATTTCTTCACCCTTCAGGATCTTGTTGGCAACGGCAGTCAGCGCATAGCCAGCTGTACCCGGATCGTAGGTAACGCCCATAGCGATATCGCCGCTCTTGATAAGAGACGCCGCCTGAGACGGGATCATCATGCCAAAGACAAAGACTTTACCGCGAGCGCGCTTCTCTTTCACCGCGCGGCCAGCGCCGATCGGGCCCTGAGAGCCAAAGGCAACCACGCCTTTCATGTCAGGGTGAGCTTTCATCAGATCCAGCGTAGTGCGACGAGCGTCATCGATGTTTTCAGCGACTGGCATACGGCTGGTCACTTCAAACATGTCTGGATAGTGTTCTTTTTGATACTTAACGAACAGGTCTGCCCACAGGTTGTGCTGAGGCACAGTCAGGCCGCCAACGTAGATAACATAGCCGCCTTTACCGCCCATGGCCTTCGCCATTTCTTCAACGTTATCGGCTGCGAACTTCTGGTTGTCGATGATTTCAACATCCCAGTTGGCAGACGGCTGCCCCGGGGACTCGTTAGTCAGAACGACGATGCCCTGGCTGCGCGCTTTTTTGAAGACCGGCTCAAGTACATCAGCGTCGTTAGGAACGATAGTGATAGCAGAGACTTTTTTGGCGATCAGGTCTTCAATGATTTTAACCTGCTGTGGTGCATCGGTGCTGGATGGGCCAATCTGATAGGCTTTGATACCCAGATCTTTTCCCGCTTTCTCTACGCCATCGCCCATGCGGTTAAACCAGGGCATACCGGCAACTTTAGAGATATTGACGACTTCAATCTCTTTTGCCATAGCCGAGCTAGCGCAGACCATTAATCCCAGCACGCTTGCCGACAATAGTTTTTTTAAATTCGTTTTACTCATCGCATACCTCTGCTTGGTGGTAAAAAATAGGTTGGTTTAAATCACAACGTATAAAAATACGGCGCTATGCCGCCTGTTTTAATGCGCAATATAAAGCACCGAAAGGTGAAAATAGTCCATAATTAATGGGCTCGACTATGTAATAGTTAGCTACATAATCTTTACTCACCGAATGAAAAATTCCCCACTGTTGCTATCATATCCTTTCTGAAATCCGATGAAACCGGCATTGCGCAAAAGGACTGTAGAGTTTTAATGATAAAACCGTTATGTATTTTTTTGCTTTAAATATGGATTCTAACGCTGCTGTTTTAATTTGAGATGAAGATCACAATTTAGCATCATATGGGTTGATGCGAGGTGACCTCCCTATTTATCGCTGTCCTGTTGGGTTTATTAAAAGAAAAAATAAAATCGTAAATCAATACGAGATTTTATTTTTTCTTTTTCAATGCTGAATTCATAGTTATATATAAATGCTGAAACGATAAAATAATTTAAGGAATGTTATTTTATTCGAATTTTAAATGAAAAAGTGCGTATCGACGTTGGCTATCGCTATGGTGAGATGCCCTAAAGACACATTTCCATCGATAAATGTATAAAAAGAGGATTGACCGCCCAAAAAAGAGCGGCCAGAAGCATGAGAGTTGGAATTGTTTAAACCAGCGCTTCGTTCTCCGAAGCAGAGTACATAGTCAGCGCTAGGTTGCGACGGCGAAAATCGCTAGGGCTAACGCCAACCCGCTTGCGGAAAACGCGGGAGAAATAGAGCTGATCGTCATAGCCGACGATGCGCCCGACGCTGGCAATAGATTCCTGAGTTGTTTGCAGCAGCAGCTTGGCGCGGATCACCCGCTGGTCTTCTCTCCAGCGCAGCATATTGACGCCGACCTGCTCGCGAAACAGGTGGGCGAGGCGCGATGGTGACAGGCAGACGTGGTTGGCGATGTCTTCGATGCGCACGTCTTCTGACAGGTTGCTGGTCATGTACTGGCAGGCTTCAATAATTCTGGGATCCATGATTTTTTGCGGCAGCTGAGGGTCTTCTTCAATGCAGCGCAACAGCAGCCTTTCCAGCAGGTTCATCGCCAGCTCTTCCGACAGGCGTCGACCAGACTGGTGAGTTTGTTCAATCGACACAAACAGCTGCTCAAACTCTTCTCTCAGTTCCTGTGAGTGTAGCGTCAGGCGACCAATGCGGTTCGTTTGGCTGTACCACTCCAGCCAGTCGGCCCAGTAGGCGCGGGGGCGAAAATAGATCCAGCGGTGATACCAGCATGAGCTGCCCGGTGCCCGTCCGTAGTAGTGGGGCTCTTTAGGCTGAAACAGCATCATATCGCCGGGGTTACAGTAGAAAGCATCCTCTCCCTCAAGCACCTGACCCTGGCCTTTAGTGGTCAAGTTCAGAATATATCCCTTCATACCGTTAGGGCGATCGATAAAGAAGTCGAGCGGGCTTCCTTTTTCTATAGGCGTAAGCCCCGCCACTAGGTAGGCATTAAAGGCGTAGCCGGGCAGTAGGGGGTCTGGCTGCGAGTCTGAGGCGATTCGTTGGTACACGCTTTACTCCTAGGGCTGACGGTTTGTCTGTGTGTAATAAGAACGGGCGCAAACCGATAAGGTGTATGCGCCCTAGTGTACCCTTTAGACCTTCTGTTTTGCCAACTGCTTGTAGCGGTCGAAGATAACGGCAGCAAGCAGGATCAGGCCGCGAACCACGTACTGATAGAACGGAGAAATATTCAGCAGGTTCATGGCGTTTTCTACCGTGCCTAAAATCAGCACCCCGGCAATGACGTAGGAAATTTTACCGATACCGCCTTTAAGGGAGACGCCGCCCAGCACGCAGGCGGAGATGACGATAAGTTCATAGCCTATAGACGTCATCGGCTGGCCGCTGGTCATTCGCGATGCGAGAATGATGCCCGCTGCCGCTGAGATGAGGCCTGTCAGGGCAAAAATAATGATTTTAGTACGCACGACAGGCACCCCCGCCAGTCGGGCAGCCTCTTCGTTACCCCCCACCGCCAGCGTATTTCTACCGAAGGTGGTTTTGTTGAGCAGAAAGCCGAACAGAATAAAGCAGAACAGCGTGATCCAGATAGGCACAGGCACGCTGAACCAGCTGCTGTTACCTAGCTCAAAGAAGCCTTCCTCTTCAATGCCGACCGCTTTGCCGTCAGAGATGATGTAGGCTAGACCGCGAGCGATCTGCATGGTTGCCAGCGTAGTAATCAGCGCGTTTATCTTGAGTTTGGCAATGACAAAACCGTTAAGCAGGCCGAATGCCAGCCCCAGCAGCAGCCCGGCGCCAATGCCAAGCAGAATGCTTTCGGTATAGTTAATGACTACAGCAGTCGCTACTCCAGCGCAGGCAATAACGGAAGCGACCGATAGGTCAAAATCGCCAGAGGCCAGGCAAAACAGCATGCCGCAGGCCACCATGCCAGACATGGAAATAGCCAGTCCTAGTCCACGCATGTTGATCCAGGAAGCGAAGTTAGGGACGAAAATCATGCAGGCGATAAATAAAACGGCGAAGACCACCAGCATGCCGTAGCTGTCCCAAATGCGGGAAAGGCTGACGCCGCCGCCCGCGCTCTTGTGTTTTATGTTGACAGATGAGGGCGTAGACGTAGTTGGAGGCGTAATTGTCGACATGACGTATTCCTTTTTTAGGCAGCCGCTTTGGCGACTGTCGTTAACATGGCCAAACTGAGAGCTTTTTCTTCGGTGGCGTCGTCGTGGCTAAGCTCGCCTGAGATGGCACCTTCACGCATGACCAAAATGCGGTCAGCGAGACCAAGCACTTCCGGCAGGTCGCTTGAGGCGAACACCACGGCGATCCCCTTTTTAGCCAGTGCGTAGATAACGTTATAAATTTCGTGCTTAGCGCCGACGTCAATACCTCGGGTCGGCTCGTCGAGCAAAATGACTTTCATCTCTTCAGAAAGCCAGCGGCCGAGAATGGCCTTTTGCTGGTTTCCGCCGGAAAGGTTCATAATCAGCTGCTCGGCGGACGGGGTTTTGATGTTTAACTCATCAATACGCAGGGCAGCGTTGCTGGCCTCCCAAACGTCGTTGATCAGACATCCGGCAGACAGCGTTTTACGACGCGCGCTGATGTTGATGTTGTCTCGCACCGAGTGCACCGGAATGATGCCTTCAGCCTTACGGTCTTCCGGGCAGAGCATAATGCCTTGAGTGATGCCGTCTATTGGCGACTGAATGTTTAGAGGTTGGCCATCAAGACTGACAGTGCCTTCTTGAATGCGAGTAGCGCCGAATAGCGCTTTAAGCAGCTCGCTGCGTCCGGCGCCTACCAGGCCGAACAGGCCGACGATTTCCCCTTGGCGAACCTGAAAGCTGATGGGGTGCTTCACGCCAGGCGCTTTGACGTCTTTTAGCTCAAAGCGCAATGGGCCGTGGGGCCTCGGGCTGTAGCCGTAAATATCTCCCAGCTCTCGGCCCACCATGGTTTGCACCAGTTCGTCGTGAGCAAGATTGGGAATATCAGTAAATGTTTTCATGTAGCAGCCGTCTTTAAAGACGGTGATAGCGTCGCTCAGTGCGAAAATCTCTTCCATGCGGTGGGAAACATAGAGGATCACTCGCCCTTCGGCGCGAAGTTCGCGGATCACGCGAAACAGGTTGTCGATCTCGCGGGCAGAGAGGGAACTGGTGGGTTCATCAAAGGCTATCACTTTGGCGTTGCGCGCTAGCGCTTTGGCGATCTCCACCATTTGCCACTGGCCGATAGACAGGTACTTTAGCGGCGTGTCTGGGTCGATATCTAATCCCAGATGCTCTAGCTGAATGCGGGCCTCAAAGTTAAGAAGCTTTTTATTAACGATGCCACCTGCCTTGGTTGGTAGCTGACCGAGGTAGATGTTTTCCGCCACTGTCATTTCGGGCACAAGGTGCAGCTCTTGATAGATAATGGCGATACCGGCGTTCAGGGCATCCATCGTATTGCTAAAGTTGACTGTTTGTCCCTTTAGCCGAATTTCGCCTTCGGTCGGCGTATAGTTTCCGCTAAGAATTTTCAGCAGCGTTGATTTACCGGCACCGTTTTCCCCCATCAGCGAGTGGATCTGCCCCGCGTGACAGGAAAAGCTAATGTTCGATAGCGCCTGCACGCCGGGAAAGGCTTTACTGATGCCGCAAAATTCAATGTAGGGAGACTGTTGCACAGACATAGGTCGATTCCTCAGTGGCGCCTGTTTTGACGGCCGAGAAGGCCGCAAGACAGGCGCATTTCAACTATCAACGTAATGGCTGGGGTGCCTTATCGGGCGAACAGGGGAGACCTGCCCACCAAAGGATCACTTGCCCCCTAACCCTTTCTTCTCAAGTTCAACTTTGAAGTTGTCGCGGGTAATCAGCACAACGTCGGTGACCTCAGTAAACTTAGCAGGTTCTTCGCCTTTGGTTTCCCAGTTGTAGAGCATTTCGATGCTCTTGTAGCCGTGGATGTCTGGGCTTGGCAGCAGTGAGCCGTAGAAGCCGGTTGCGCTAGACTTGGAGAGTTCGTTAACGGCGTCAACGCCGTTGATTCCGATGCCAATAACGTTCTCAGGCTTGAAATTTTGCCCTTCGGTTGCGCGCACGCCGCCCAGAACGGTGTTGTCATTCATGCCGACGATCAGCCAGTTTTTCACTTCAGGATGCTGCACCAGCATAGAGTTGGCAGCGTCAAAGGCGCCGGGAATATCGTTAGATTTAGTAGGGACTTGATAGATTTGCTTTTCGGGGAAGCCCGCGGCCTTCAGTGCCGCCATTGAGCCGGAGGTGCGGCGACGAGCGGTATCGAGTTCGTTTGAGGTGATCGCCATCACGCCCGTTTCGGCAATGTTCCAGCCGCGCTTGTTCATCTCTTTCCACAGCTCTTGCCCCTGGCGCTCGCCGATTTTTGTTGCGGCCATCATAATTAGCGGCACGCTTTCCATCGGTTTGCCTTTGGCGTTAACAAACTGGTCGTCAACAGCGATGACTTTCAGGTTGTAGCTCTTGGCTTTCGCCATAATGGCGGAGCCAAGTTTAGGATCTGGAGTACAGATAACGAAGCCTTTTGCACCGCTGGCGGCAAGGCTGTCGATGGCATTAAGGGTTTTTTCTCCATCGGGTACGGCGATTTTGATGACGCTAAAGCCAAGATCTTTACCTGCTTTATCGGCGAATGCCCATTCTGTCTGGAACCAGGGCTCTTCAGGCTGCTTAACAAGAAAGCCGAGCTTCATCGTTTCAGCGATAGCTGAATGTGACATAATCGCAGACAGTCCTATCACGGCGAGCGCTTTAGTGAATTTATGCATATCGTCTATCTCTCCTGTTCGTATCCGTATAGCTAAAATAGCTGTCATAAAAGTGGGTGATGCAGCGAGATGTACCTGAGTTGTAAAATGTTGACCTGTATCGATTCACCTATTTATCTGGATATTGAGCCGATAGTTTCAAAATTTTTAACAACGTGACTTTATTATTAGACGTAAAAACATATGAGAGATTAGAGCGCCATCACAAATGAGAATTACAGCAATTTAGTTCATATATTCAGTTAAAAAGTGATGTATTTCGATTTTGAGCTGGATCACAATCTGTAAAGAGAAAGCAATATTGTGCATATATCTAGCCAACGGCTCCTCGCCGCTATAGCCGCTTTTTCTTATGGTATCCCCAAATTATTTTTACTCTTCTTTTTTACTTTTATTTGACGCTAGAGGTTTACATGGCGAAAGACACCATCGCGCTCGGTTTGGACTTTGGCAGTGACTCTGTTCGGGCGCTGGCCGTAGACTGCGCCAGCGGTGCGGAAGTGGCTACCGAGGTTGTTTACTATCCTCGTTGGAAGCAGGGATTATTTTGCCAACCGGCGGACAACCAGTTTCGCCACCATCCGTTGGACTACATCGAATCCATGGAGTCGGCAATCAAAGTTGTCGTTGCGATGCTGACGCCGTCTCAGCGCGAAGGTATCGTTGGAATAGGCGTGGATACGACAGGCTCTACACCTGCACCTATTGATAGAGAAGGGCGAGTTTTGGCACTGCGGCCAGAGTTTGCTAATAACCCAAACGCCATGTTCGTACTGTGGAAGGATCACACTGCTATCGAAGAAGCGGAAGAGATTAACCGACTGTGCCACGGAGGCCAGTTTGAAGACTATACCCGCTACATCGGCGGCGTTTACTCTTCCGAATGGTTTTGGGCTAAAATTCTGCACGTTTCAAGAGCCGACTCGGCGGTGCGTAACGCCGCCGTCTCATGGATCGAACTTTGTGACTGGGTGCCGGCGCTGCTCTCCGGTACTGAAGCGCCAGCAAGCGTAACGCGAAGCCGCTGTGCCGCAGGGCACAAGGCGCTGTGGCATATGGACTGGAACGGGCTGCCGCCGCGGGAGTTTTTGGGCGCGCTGGATCCTATTCTGGTTAACGACCTTGATTATCCGCTGTTTACCGACACGCATACCGCTGAGAAACCGGTTGGGAAAATCAGTAAAGAGTGGGCTCAGCGCCTCGGTATTTCCGAGAACGTAGTGATTTCCGGCGGTGAATTTGACTGCCACATGGGGGCGGTTGGCGCCGGGGCTCAGCCCTATACGCTAGTGAAAGTGATTGGTACCTCAACCTGCGATATTCTGCTGGCGGATGAAAGCCTGGTTGGCGATCGCGCTATTGCAGGCATCTGCGGTCAGGTTGACGGTAGCGTAGTACCCGGCCTTATCGGTATGGAAGCCGGGCAGTCCGCTTTTGGCGATATGTACGCCTGGTTTAGCCGCCTGCTGGCGTGGCCGTTGAACTATGCCGCAGAGCAGAATCCCGATATGGCCGCTTCCCTTAAGCAGGTTGAATCCATGCTGCTGCCTGCGCTGACGGAAGCCTGGGCAAAAGAAACCTCTCTGGATCGCCTTCCGGTGGTGCTGGACTGGTTTAACGGTCGCCGTACGCCGTTTGCCAACCAGCGCCTAAAGGGAGTAGTAGCAGATCTGAATCTGGGCACCGATGCGCCAACCCTGTTTGGCGGCTTTATTGCCTCAACTGCCTTTGGCGCTCGCGCCATTATGGAGTGCTTCGTTGAGCAAAATATTCCGGTAGAGAACGTGCTGGCGCTGGGAGGCATTGCCCGCAAGTCTCCAGTAATTATGCAGGTCTGTACCGACGTGATGAATCGCCCGCTGCAGATTGTGGCTTCCGATCAGTGCTGTGCGCTGGGAGCCGCCATTTTCGCCGCGGTGGCTGCGGGAGTTTACGAGACGATTCCTCATGCGCAGGCCAGCATGGCTAGCCCGACGGAGCGCACTCTGATGCCGGATCCGGCGAGAGCCGCCAAGTATGAACAGCTGTATCAGCGTTATCGGCAGTGGGGCAGCGTTGCTGAGCCCTGCTATGCCGCCAAAACAAACTAATCCGTTGAATGTGACGCAGAGCCTGACGCAATAGCGCCGCGCCCGTCCGAGAGGAGTCGATATGAGTGTTTTTAGTCAGTTAGAAGTCTGGTTCGTTGTCGGCAGTCAGCATCTTTATGGGCCGCAAACGCTCAAGCAGGTTGCCTCTCAGGCGCAGGAAGTGGTCGATGGCCTAAATAAAGAGGCGGGGCTGCCTATCAAACTGGTGATGAAGCCTCTGGCTACCACGCCGGATGAAATCCTGACCGTGTGCCGGGAAGCCAACTACCAGAAAAGCTGTGTGGGTATCGTTACTTGGCTGCACACGTTTTCTCCCGCCAAAATGTGGATCGGCGGCCTGAACGTGTTGGAAAAGCCGCTGCTACAGCTGCACACTCAGTACCGCAATGAGATCCCTTGGGATAGCATCGATATGGACTTTATGAACCTGAACCAGACTGCTCACGGCGGTCGCGAGTTCGGCTTTATTGGCGCCCGCATGCGCCGCGAGTTTACGTCGGTAGTGGGTTCCTGGCAGGACAAGCGCGTTCATCAAAAGCTCGACCGATGGATGCGAGTGGCGGCCGGTTTGTATGAAAGCCAAAACCTGAAAGTTGCGCGCTTTGGCGATAACATGCGCGAAGTGGCGGTCACCGAAGGCAATAAAGTGTCTGCACAACTCGCTTTTGGCTATGCGGTAAACGGCTATGGATTAGGGGACTTGGTTTCCGTTGTGGATGCCGTTTCTCAAGGGGACATTGACGCGCTGATTGACGAGTATGAGGCTACTTACCGTCTGACTGACGTAGTGAAAGTGGGCGGAGCCAAGCGCGCTAACCTGATTGATGCAGCCCGCATTGAACTGGGGATTAAAACGTTTCTTGAACGCGGCGGTTTCGGCGCCTTTACCACGACGTTCGAAAACCTCTATGGCCTTAAGCAGCTTCCGGGGCTGTCCGTACAGCGCCTGATGCAGCAGGGCTACGGGTTTGGCGCCGAAGGTGACTGGAAAACGTCAGCGCTGCTGCGCATTATGAAGGTGATGGCCTCTGGCCTGAAGGGCGGCACTTCCTTTATGGAAGACTACACCTATAACTTTGCGGCGGGTAACGACTTGGTGTTGGGATCCCACATGCTGGAAGTGTGTCCGTCGATTGCCAGCGAAGAGAAGCCGCTGCTTGACGTACAGCACTTGGGCATTGGCGGCAAGGACGATCCGGCTCGACTAATCTTTACCGCTCCGGCGGGGCCTGCGCTAAACGCCAGCCTGATAGACATCGGCGATCGATTCCGCCTGCTGGTAAATACTGTTGATACGGTAACAGCGCCGCACGCGCTGCCGAAACTGCCGGTAGCCAGCGCGCTGTGGAAATCTCATCCTTCACTGGACGTGGCGGTCGAAGCCTGGCTGTTGGCGGGCGGCGCCCACCACACAGTCTTTACTCAGGCACTGGACGTCGAGCACCTGCGCATTTATGCAGAAATGTGCGGCATTGAACTGTTGGTTATCGACAATGACACGCGAATTCCAGCGTTTAAGAACGAGATCCGCTGGAACGAAGTTTATTACAAGCTGTGCCGCTAACAGATGGATTTTTAGAGGGCTAAGCGTCGGTTATCCGGCGCTTAGCCTTGGCATTTTACGACATTTGGAATATGAACCATGTATCAACAGTTAAAACAGCAGGTGCTGGAAGCCAATCTGGCGCTACCTCGCCATAATCTGGTGACGTTTACTTGGGGTAACGTTAGCGGTGTCGATCGCGAAAACGGCGTCATAGTGATCAAGCCGTCCGGCGTTGAGTATGAACACATGGGTGTCGAGGATATGGTTGTAGTTAGCCTAGATACGGGAAAGGTCGTTGAAGGCAGCAAAAAGCCGTCTTCTGATACGGATACCCATTTGGCGCTGTACCGAGCATTTCCTGAAATTGGTGGCATTGTGCATACCCATTCACGTCACGCCACCATCTGGGCACAGGCGGGGCGGGATCTGTCCGCATGGGGCACCACGCATGCTGACTACTTCTACGGCGCGATCCCCTGTACTCGTCGTATGACGCCGCAAGAGATTGAAGGCGACTACGAATTGGAAACGGGCAACGTTATCGTTGATACCTTTATGTCTCGCGGCATCAGCCCAAAAGACGTTCCTGCCGTGCTGGTAAACTCCCACGGTCCGTTTGCCTGGGGCACTTCGCCGGACAACGCGGTGCACAACGCCGTCGTGCTGGAAGAAATTGCCTACATGAACCTGTTTACTCGGCAGCTGACCCCAGAGCTGGGGGATATGCAGCAGGAGCTGCTGGATAAGCACTACCTGCGTAAGCACGGTAAGAATGCTTACTACGGGCAGAAGTAGTTTGAAAGCAGCTGCCGCTTGAGAGAAAGGGCGGTTCGGTAGGACGGGTAGAGATAAGAGTGAAAAATGGCATCGAAAGCGATGCCATTTTTTTACGGATTTCGCAACTCGGCGCGGCTGGACTGCCGGACGGACAGGTAGTCCAGCAGGCAGCCTATTGCCGTGCCTATCAGGCATAGCGTAAGTCCGAGATAGGCCAGAATGCTTTGAATAAGGTCAATCAACTCGGAGCCGTTGGTCAGGTACGAGACTAACAGCAGAGCCAGCCAAAGCAGCAGTAGCAGTGCGCCGAAGGCCACTAGTCGAATAGCCCACCAGTAGCCACGGACGTTGTGTTTCTTGCGCAGGAAACTGCCAGTCTGCTGAGTGTGTTCCAGCGTTTGGCGACAGACGGCCAACAAAAAAAGCCCCGGAGCGGCAGCAACAATGGTGAACAGGTAAAAGATCGCCCAGTCGTAGTGCTTCACCAGCACGCCCGCGACGGGGCCGACATAGACTCGACCAACGGCAGACAGTGCGGAAAGCAGAGCGAACTGAGTGGCAGAAAACGACTTGTTGCATAGAGTCATCAGCAGAGCCACAAACGCGGCTGTACCCATACCTCCGCACAGGTTTTCAAAGAAAATAGCGCTGCCCATAGTGACAAGGCTTTTGTCGGTTACCGCCAGTATCCAGTAGCCGAAGTTGGAGAGCGCCTGCAAAATGCCAAATAGCATTAGGGCGCGAAACAGCGTCAGGCGCTGCATTAGAATGCCGCCGATCAGCACACCGATAATAGTGGCGAACAGCCCCAGCGTTTTGTTGACCAGTCCCACTTCTCCGGGTAGAAAACCAACTCCGCGAATAAGAAACGTGGTGCTTAAGCTGCCGGCGAAGGCGTCTCCCATTTTGTACAGAATAATTAACAGCAGAATGAGCCAAGCGTTATTGCGGCCAAAAAAGTCTCTCAGCGGCTCAACCACCGCCAGCTTGAGCGTTTTGGGCGATGGCGTAGTGTCTGGTTCTCTGGCCCACAGGGTAGCAATAATGCCGACGACCATCAGTAACGCCATCAGCCAATAGGTGCTCTGCCAGCCAATATAGTAGTCGGCTATCCACAGCGCCAAACCTCCGGATACCAGCATCGCTAGCCGGTAGCCCAGTACGGAGATAGCCGCGCCGTTACCGCGCTGCTCGGCACTGAGCACATCGGTTTTATAGGCGTCAAAGGCAATGTCCTGTGAGGCAGAGAAAAAGGCGATCAGCATGGCGATAGCCGCCATCAGCCAAAGATCGCTTTGCGGCGTTAGGCAGCCCAGCGCCAAAATCAGAACAACCAGTGCAATTTGGGTTAATAGCATCCAGCCGCGGCGCCGACCGAGAAACGGTAGACGATAGCGGTCCATCAGCGGCGACCAAAGAAACTTGAAGACGTAGGCCTGACCGACCAGCGAGAAGAAGCCGATGGTGGTGACGTCCATTCCGGCGACGGTGATCCAGGCCTGAAGCGTGCCGGAGGTCAAAGCAAGAGGCAGACCGGAGGCGAAGCCCAGCAGCAGAAGCACAGCGGCGTTACGTTCGGTGAACGCTTTAAAGTAGTGATTTGTCATAATGTTGCCGTCTCCCCGCCGAAACGGCGGGAGAGACATGCTGGCAGTTAGCCGCGCGCGTTCTGGCGAATGAAGTCGCTGATGGAGGTATCTTCAGCCATTTCCTTGATGGTGGAGGTCAGCGCATCGTTAAGCACGTTTTCCACATTCTTATTGGTTGCGCTGAAGGCGCCCTTGACGTTGTGCGTAGAGCGGAAGTTTTTGGTCTGCGTTGCACCGCTTTTCGCCTGACAGATAATAGAAATATCGACCTTGGCAGAGATGTTGTAGCGCAGATCGCCTTCCTGCACGTCAGCGAACAGGTTGTTGATCACCACTTGCACGTTGACGCTGCCTTCAGGGCCGACCATGTAGCCGCGAGCGCGCAGCTGCTTTTCTAACACTTCCTGCATCAGGAAGCGCATATCGCGAGACGGCGTCAGGCTAAGCAGTTGACCGTCGCGATTAAGCTTGGCTAAAGACGGATCCTGACGCTGGTCGTCGCTGACCAGACTAATTGTTGCGCCCATCAGGCTAGTATCCTGTTGGGGGAGCGTCATCTCAGGATTGATGTTCAGCGTCGTGTTAGGACGCGTTGAGCAACCGGCTAAAATAAACAGCGCCAGCAGGGGAAAAAGCAGGCGTTGGGATAAAGTCATTTTTCTCACGGTAAGCCTTTATTATCGTCAGTTGGGAGTCCATTTCATTCCGCTGTTATATGTTCTAACAAAATATGTTCTAACAAAAACAGCGGCTTTAAAAACAGGGTAGCGCTGGTGGCTGCCGCGACCAGATCGCGGATGCCCATCACGAGCAGGGCATATCATATCACTGCTCTCGGTCTGGAAAAGAGGAAAGTGTAGGTTAAGTCGCGCACTTTTCTCTGTTTAGGGCGTAAACGCCAATGACTGTGAGGGAAATGCGCGGATTTTTACGCACAGTGTCGGGAAAACGGCTATGATGCATTTCTTGCGCCAGATGCCGTTTGTCTAGGCCGAAGGGGGAAGTCAGTCCCGAAATACTGACCGTTTTGCGGGTAGATAAAAGGGGGAGTCTGTTTAAATGATGCAACAGCAAATAGAACAAAAGCTGTCGGCGCTGTCGCCGACGTTTATCGAAGTGGTTAACGAAAGCCATATGCATCACGTGCCGCCGGGCTCACAGACGCACTTTAAGGCTATCGTTGTATCAGCCGAGTTTGAGGGCAAGCGCCCGGTAGCTCGCCATCAAATGGTGTATCGACTACTGGCGGAAGAGATGGCGCAGCAGGTACACGCGCTGGCGCTGCATACTTATACGCCACAGGAGTGGGAAAGCGCTCAAGATGATGTGCCTGACTCACCTGTCTGTAAAGGCTAGCGGCGGTAAGTGAGAAAAGCGTTGATGGTAAACGTACTCTGCGCTGTTTTTTGCAGAATTACGGTTTTAGCGGTGTCATAAGAACGCGTGGTAGAACGCAAAATTGCGATTTATCGCCGCTAAGCGCCTCTCTTTTCTCGACTCATGCACAATGCGCGGCTATAATGCGGCGTCTATTTTTCCTGACTTCATTCGGGATGCTTCTGACGATAAGGGATTAGGTTCCGTTCCGTGCGGCCTTCCCGGTCTTAAGAGGTGCTATTGGTCTGACAGCGCGTCGACTAAAAGCGGCTTCTGGAGTTGACCGAGCACTGTGATTTTTTGAGGTAACAAGATGCAAGTTTCAGTTGAAACAACTCAAGGCCTAGGGCGCCGTTTGTCAATTAACGTCGCAGCGGACGTGATTGAAGAAGCTGTCAAGAAAGAGCTGGTTGATATCGCCAAGAAAGTGCGTATCGACGGTTTCCGCAAGGGCAAAGTGCCAATGAACATTATCGCTCAGCGCTACGGCGCTTCCGCGCGTCAGGACGTGCTGGGCGAGCTGATGCAGCGTCACTTTATTGACGCCATCATCAAAGAAAAAATCAATCCTGCTGGCGCGCCGAAGTACGTTCCAGGCGAGTACAAGCTGGGTGAAGATTTCCAATACAGCGTTGAATTCGAAGTGTATCCAGAAGTTGAGCTTAAAGATCTGGACGCGATTGAAGTTGAAAAGCCGGTTGTTGAAGTAAAAGAAGAAGACATCGACACCATGCTGGACACCCTGCGCAAGCAGCAGGCAACCTGGAAAGACATCGATACTGACGCTAAAGCAGAAGATCGAGTGACCGTTGACTTCACTGGCACCATCGACGGCGAAGAGTTTGAAGGCGGCAAGGCGAGTGATTTCGCACTGGCTATGGGGCAGGGTCGTATGATCCCAGGTTTTGAAGAAGGCATCGTTGGTCACAAGAAGGGCGACGAGTTCACTATCGACGTCACCTTCCCTGAAGACTACCACGCTGAAAATCTGAAGGGCAAAGCGGCACAGTTCGCTATCGTGCTCAAGAAGGTAGAAGAGCGCGAACTGCCAGAGTTCACTGCTGAATTCGTTTCTCGCTTCGGCGTTGCAGATGGCTCACTGGACGGTCTGAAGACCGAAGTGCGCAAAAACATGGAGCGCGAGCTGAAAGGCGCTATCCGTAACCGCGTTAAGACTCAGGTTATCGACGGTCTGGTTAAGGCTAACGACGTTGAGATCCCTTCTTCTCTGATCGACAGCGAAGTTGACGTTCTGCGTCAGCAGGCTGCTCAGCGCTTTGGCGGTAACCAACAGCAGGCAATGGAGCTGCCGCGCGAACTGTTCGAAGAGCAGGCTAAGCGTCGCGTTCAGGTCGGTCTGCTGCTGGGTGAAGTGATCCGTAAAAATGAGCTGAAAGCCGATCAGGCTCGCGTTAGCGCGCTGATTGAAGAAATGGCTTCTGCTTATGAAGATCCACAAGAGGTGATTGAGTTCTATAATAAGAACAGCGAGCTGATGAACAACATGCGCAACGTGGCGCTGGAAGAAGTCGCAGTGGAAACTCTGCTGGCTGGCGCCAAAGTCACTGAAAAAGCCATGTCATTCAGCGAGTTGATGAATCAGACTCCGGCAGCATAAGGCTGACTGTGGATGCAGGTTAATAGTTGACTTAATCACTATACTTCTGCAAATATGGCCCGGAGGCTCTGTTTCCGGGCCATTTTTTATCGGGAGACACAAATGTCCTACAGTGGTAATCAAGACAATTTTTCATCGGGCATGGAGCCAAATATGGCGTTAGTACCAATGGTGGTTGAGCAAACTTCCCGAGGGGAGCGCTCTTACGATATTTATTCCCGTCTGTTAAAGGACCGCATCATTTTCCTTAACGGTCAGGTTGAAGACTATATGGCTAACCTGATTGTCGCCCAGCTGCTGTTTCTGGAAGCGGAAAATCCGGAAAAAGACATTTATCTTTATATCAATTCGCCGGGCGGCGTGATCACGTCCGGTATGTCGATTTACGACACCATGCAGTTTATCAAGCCGGATGTCAGCACTATTTGTCTGGGGCAGGCGTGCTCAATGGGCTCTTTCCTGTTGACCGCAGGCGCTAAAGGCAAGCGTTTCTGCCTGCCGAATGCCCGCGTGATGATTCACCAGCCGCTGGGAGGCTTCCAGGGGCAGGTGTCAGACATTCAGATCCACGCTGAGGAAATCGTTAAGACGAAGCGTCGCATGAATGAACTGATGGCGCAGCATACCGGTCAGCCTTTCGAGATCATTGAAAGAGATACCGACCGCGATCGCTTCATGTCGGCGCAAGAAGCCAAAGAGTACGGGCTGGTGGACGAAATTCTGACCACACGCTTGTAATTCCTCTGGCAGGCGCCATATAGGAATTCAGAAACCGCATGAAAAAGGCGAGGCATACCGCAGCAATAGGCGGTATGCTCCTTGTCTCGCTGGGGCTTTTGGCGCAGGATGCAAAAGAAAAGATGAAATTTAAGAGGTTTGCTGATGACAGATAAAGGCAAAGACGGTTCAGGAAAGCTGCTTTACTGTACTTTTTGCGGCAAAAGCCAGCATGAAGTACGTAAGCTGATTGCCGGTCCGTCGGTGTATATCTGCGATGAGTGCGTCGATCTGTGTAACGACATCATTCGCGAAGAGATTAAAGAGATCGTTCCGCACAGAGAGCGCAATTCACTGCCGACGCCGCACGAAATCCGCCATCACCTGGACGATTATGTTATCGGTCAGGAGCAGGCGAAAAAGGTGCTGGCGGTTGCGGTATACAATCACTACAAGCGACTGCGTAACGGCAGTAGCAACGACGGCGTTGAGCTGGGCAAAAGCAACATCCTGCTGATTGGTCCTACCGGCAGCGGTAAAACCCTGCTAGCGGAAACGCTGGCGCGTTTCCTTGACGTGCCGTTTACTATGGCCGACGCCACAACGCTGACGGAAGCCGGCTACGTGGGCGAAGACGTCGAAAATATTATTCAAAAGCTGCTGCAAAAGTGCGACTACGACGTAGAGAAGGCCCAGCGCGGCATTATCTATATCGACGAAATCGACAAGATTTCCCGAAAGTCTGACAATCCGTCTATTACGCGTGACGTGTCCGGCGAAGGCGTACAGCAGGCGCTGCTGAAGCTAATTGAAGGAACCGTAGCTTCCGTGCCTCCTCAGGGTGGTCGCAAGTACCCGCAGCAGGAGTTTTTGCAGGTAGATACCTCTAAGATTCTGTTTATCTGCGGCGGTGCGTTTGCAGGGCTGGATAAAGTGATCGATCGTCGGGTAGAAACCGGTGCGGGCATTGGCTTCGTGGCGAAAGTGAAAAATCCGTCAGACAGATCGACCGAAGGCGAGCTGCTCAAGCAGGTCGAGCCTGAAGACTTGATCAAGTTTGGTCTGATCCCTGAGTTCATCGGTCGTCTGCCGGTTGTGGCAACGCTGAGCGAGCTGGATGAGGCCGCACTGTTGCAGATCCTGCAAGAGCCGAAAAACGCACTGACCAAGCAGTATCAGGCGCTGTTCCGCCTTGAAAGCGTCGATCTGGAGTTCCGTGAAGAGGCGCTTCGGGCGATTGCGAAAAAAGCCATGGCGCGCAAAACCGGCGCTCGCGGCCTGCGGTCTATCGTTGAAGGCGCACTGTTGGATACGATGTACGACATTCCCTCAATGGAAAACGTTGAGAAGGTGGTCATCGATGCATCTGTTATCGAAGGGCAGTCTCAACCGCTGCTGATTTACGGTCAGCCCGAGCAGGAAGCGCAGGCGGCAGGGGAGTAGTTTTATACCCCAAACGCTTTCGGGCATTCTCGTTAATAAAAAAGGCAGAGTGAAAGCTCTGCTTTTTTATTACGTTCGCCAGCCGCTTGCTTACGTTACTCTTCTGATAATCCCCTGTTAAATAAGGCTCTATGCCATTGAACGCGGTTCGGAGACTTTTTCTCTTTATGTACGGTTGAATGTCAATCCGTCGTCCCCATATACTCATCATGTATCATGTGATTAACATATCCCACTTTTTGTCGACAGCCCGTCGGTGAAAGCGAACAAAGAGAGAGTTCTATGAATGCTGAGCGTTCCGAACGCATTGAAATCCCTGCGCTGCCTCTGAGAGACGTCGTGGTTTATCCACATATGGTGATCCCGCTGTTTGTCGGCAGAGAAAAGTCTATTCGCTGCCTTGAAGCGGCGATGGAGCAGGATAAAAAGGTTTTGATGGTCGCCCAAAAGGACGCCACGATGGACGAACCCGGCGTGAACGATTTGTTCAACGTAGGGACCGTCGCCTCTATTCTGCAAATGTTGAAGCTGCCTGACGGTACAGTGAAAGTGCTGGTGGAAGGGCTACAGCGCGCCAAAATCACCGCACTCAGCGACAACGGTGAACACTTTTCGGCACAGGCGGAGTATATGCCCAGCGTCGGGCTGGATGAGCAGGAGCAAGAGGTGCTTATCCGTACGGCGATTAACCAGTTTGACGGTTACATCAAGCTGAACAAAAAAATCCCGCCGGAAGTTCTGACGTCGCTAAATGGCATTGAGGATCCTGCTCGGCTGGCCGATACCATTGCCGCACATATGTCACTTAAGCTGAGTGATAAGCAGACTGTGCTGGAAATGGCTGACATCGGTGAGCGTCTGGAATTCCTGATGGCGATGATGGAGTCTGAAATCGATCTGCTGCAGGTAGAAAAGCGCATTCGTAACCGCGTGAAAAAGCAGATGGAAAAAAGCCAGCGCGAGTACTATCTGAACGAGCAGATGAAGGCCATTCAGAAAGAGCTGGGCGAAATGGACGATGCGCCGGATGAAATAGAGACGCTCAAGCGCAAGATTGAAGCGGCAAAAATGCCGAAAGAGGCGAAGGAAAAAACCGAAGCTGAGCTGCAAAAGCTGAAGATGATGTCGCCGATGTCCGCAGAAGCGACCGTGGTTCGCGGCTATATCGACTGGATGATTCAGGTGCCGTGGAACGCGCGCAGCAAAGTGAAAAAAGATTTGCTCAAAGCTCAAGAAGTGCTGGATACCGACCACTACGGGCTGGATCGCGTTAAAGACCGTATCCTTGAGTATCTGGCAGTACAGAGTCGCGTCAGCAAGATCAAAGGGCCAATCCTGTGTCTGGTTGGGCCTCCGGGCGTAGGTAAAACCTCGCTGGGGCAGTCTATCGCTAACGCGACCGGGCGTAAGTACGTCCGTATGGCGCTGGGTGGAGTGCGTGATGAAGCGGAGATTCGCGGTCACCGTCGCACGTACATTGGCTCTATGCCGGGTAAGCTGATTCAGAAAATGGCGAAAGTGGGAGTGAAAAACCCGCTGTTCCTGCTGGACGAAATTGACAAAATGTCGTCTGACATGCGCGGTGACCCGGCTTCTGCGCTGTTGGAGGTGCTCGATCCTGAACAGAACATCGCCTTTAACGACCACTATCTGGAAGTAGACTACGACCTGTCCGACGTGATGTTTGTGGCGACTTCAAACTCCATGAACATCCCTGCGCCGCTG
Organism: Leminorella richardii; assembly: GCF_900478135.1. Taxonomy (NCBI): domain Bacteria; kingdom Pseudomonadati; phylum Pseudomonadota; class Gammaproteobacteria; order Enterobacterales; family Budviciaceae; genus Leminorella; species Leminorella richardii. The sequence goes on along the minus strand of NZ_LS483470.1, from coordinate 2,459,018 downwards.
CTGGATCGTATGGAAGTGATTCGCCTTTCCGGCTATACGGAAGACGAAAAGCTCAATATCGCCAAGCAGCACCTGCTGCCGAAGCAGCTTGAGCGCAATGCGCTGAAAAAGGGCGAGCTGTCCGTGGAGGATTCCGCCATTATCGCGATGATCCGCTACTACACGCGAGAAGCGGGAGTGCGTAGCCTTGAGCGTGAAATCTCCAAGGTGTGCCGTAAAGCGGTGAAAACGCTGCTGATGAACAAGAAGGTGAAGCACATCATCGTTAACGCTGACAACCTGAAAGAGTTTTTGGGCGTTCAGCGCTTCGACTATGGCCGCGCAGACAGCGAAAACCGCGTGGGTCAGGTGACTGGCCTGGCATGGACGGAAGTGGGTGGCGACTTGCTGACCATCGAAACCGCCTGTGTGCCGGGTAAAGGTAAGCTGACCTATACGGGATCTTTGGGTGAGGTGATGCAGGAGTCTATTCAGGCTGCGCTAACGGTTGTGCGTGCGCGCGCAGAAAAGCTCGGCATCAACGAAGACTTCTACGAGAAGCGCGATATTCACGTTCACGTGCCGGAAGGCGCAACGCCGAAAGACGGCCCAAGCGCCGGTACGGCAATGTGCACCGCGCTGGTTTCCTGCCTGACGGGTAACCCAGTACGTGCCGACGTGGCGATGACCGGTGAAATTACACTTCGCGGTCAGGTGCTGCCCATTGGCGGGCTGAAAGAAAAACTGTTGGCAGCTCACCGAGGAGGCATTAAAACCGTTCTGATTCCAGCGGAAAACAAACGTGATTTGGAAGAGATTCCTGATAACGTGATTGCCGATTTGGATATTCATCCGGTTGAGCGTATCGAAGAAGTGTTGGAGATCGCGCTGCAAAACCCGCCGTTCGGGGCTCGCCCAGTGGCTGCCAAGAAGGCAAAAAAGTGATGTAGAGCAAATATTCTGGATAAAACTGGGGCTGGCAGGAGATTTCTCTCTTGCCAGTTTTTTTATGTGCCGTTAAATTAGCCTGTCAGGTTAGCAGGCTATCGCTTGTTTTACTTGATGTAACTGTGTCGTATCCCTATCACGAATCAGGGACGACAATTTATCGTAAAGGGGATTTTATAGTGAATAAATCACAACTGATTGAACGTATCGCTTCTGGAGCGGATATCTCTAAAGCAGCCGCAGGCCGTTCATTAGACGCCATCATTGACGCAGTCACTGAAGCACTGAAAAGCGGTGACCAAGTTTCTCTGGTTGGTTTTGGTTCTTTCGTCGTTCGTGAGCGTGCTGCTCGCACCGGTCGTAACCCGCAAACTGGCAAAGAAATCAAAATCGCTGCAGCCAAAGTGCCAGCTTTCCGTCCGGGCAAAGCCCTGAAGGATGCCGTGAACTAAGATTTTTCCCGTTTTTGCCCGGTAGAGCATTACCTTCCGGCAATGAACTGGTAGAATAGGAGCGCATCAATTTGATGCGCTTTTTTTGTGCCTTTTAAAAGGCGAACGTAAACAGAAACCCCCATTGCCCGCTGAGAGCACCCCATAGGGTTGGCAATGTTGCTGGTGTTTCATGATGTAGACTTAATACAGCGGAGAGTTGTCACCCTATGATGGACAATCTACGCGCGGCTTCTAATAACGTCGTGCTTAAAGTTCTTCTGGCCTTGATTATGCTGTCGTTTGTTTTAACCGGCGTTGGCGGCTACTTGGGCAGTTCTGAAAACTACGTGGCGGAAGTCAACGGGCAGGAAATCAGTAGCGCGAATTTTGAGCAATCCTTTAATAACGAGCGCAGCCGCCTTCAGCAACAGCTTGGTGAAAACTTTTCCCAGCTGATGGCAAACGAAGACTATATGAAGCAGCTGCGTCAGGACGTGCTGAACCGCATGATTAACGACCTGCTTATCGACCAGTACGCTGCCAGTCTGGGCATGGCGATTGGTGACGATCAGGTTAAGCTGGCGATTCAGAATTCTCCCGATTTTTTCACTAACGGAAAATTCGACAACGAGAAGTACCGTGACCTGCTGAACCGCATTATGGTTTCGCCGGAGCAGTACGCAGAAATTATGCGCAAGCAGCTGCTGTCTCAGCAGATTGTTCGCGCTTTCGCAGGTAGCGACTTTGCACTACCGACAGAGGCTGAGTCTGCTGCTGCGCTTATCCAGCAAAAGAGAGGCGTTCGACTGGCGCCTGTCAACATGACCGCTCTGGCAGAAAAGAAAGAGGCTGAGCCTTCCGCTGAGCAGGTAAAAGCGTTCTATGACCAGAACAAAGCGCGCTTTACCACACCAGAAACCGTAAAGGTTAGCTACATTGAAGTTGACGCAGCGTCGTTGAGCGAAGGCCTGACGGTGAGCGAGCAGGAAATTGCCGACTTCTATCAGAAAAACAAGCCAATGTTTATTCAGAAGCCTCGCTTTGACTACAGCGTGATTGTGCTTGAGAAAGAGAGTGACGCTAAGGCTGTTGTTGAACAGCTTAAGCAAGGGGCAGATTTCGCTACACTGGCAAAAGAGAAGTCTATCGATAAAGACTCTGGCGCCAAAGGTGGCGATCTTGGATGGCTGGAAACTACTGCGATCCCAGACGACATTCTGGCAGCGAAGCTAACGGCCGACGGGCAACTGTCTGATGTGATCCGTTCCGATCTTGGCTACCTTGTGGTTCGTTTAAACGGTACCGAAACCTCGAAAGAGAAGCCGTTGGAGAGCGTGAAGTCCGAGATTACCCAGGCTCTGATGCAGGACAAATCTTACGAGAAGTTTGAAGACCTTCAGTCTAAAATCATGGATGCAACCGCCAACGATCGCCTGTCTCTGGACGGTGCTGCTAAAGCCTCTGGCCTGAAAGTGGTTGAGACCGACTGGTTTACTCGTGAAGACGTACCGCAGCAGCTTAACTATCCTGAAGTGGTGCAGACTATATTTGACGGCAGCCTCTTCGGCGGCAACGGCGCCCCGGGGCAAAACTCCGATCTGATTAGCGTTGAAGGCGATCGCGCCTTTATGCTGCGAATTGCAGAGCATCGCCCTGAAGCGGTAAAAGAGTTTGACAGCGTTTCTGCTGAAATTACCGCGCTGCTTAAGCGCCAGAACGTTGCTGAAATGGCTCGCAAGCAGGCGCAGGAACTGATCGCTGCTCTGAAGGGCGGCACTGGTGATGCGGCTCTGGCTGCTGCCGGTGTGAAGTTTGGTGACCGTCAGGACGTAACCCGTTTCTCAGACGATGCGCAAATTGCTGATGCAGTTTTTGCAATGCCGTTACCGAAGGACAGCAAGCCGGAATTCGGCGTGGCTAGCGATATGAAGGGTAACGTGCTGATCGTCGCTCTGGATACGGTAGAAGCGGGCAAGCTGGAAGGCGAGCAGGCGAAGGCTGTGACCACACAGCTGGCTAAGCAGGCCGGTGAAGCTACCCTTGATGCTCTGCTTGGCAGTCTGCGGGCTAAGGCAAAAATCAAAATTGGTGAGGCTGCGGGCATCAAATAAATGCGATGCGACTCGCATCCTGATGTAACGTAGTTCAACTCTTAAAGGCCGCTTTCGCGGCCTTTTCCATATTTATATTTTGCTGATTGTTCATTTTTACCGATCCCCGCAATGTACTCCTGCCGCAGCGTGCGGCGCATTCATTAATCCAATGAGAAGGAGTCATACAATGAAAAAATCGGTTTCAACACTATTGACGGTTCTATTTTCCGGTTCTCTGCTGTTTTCGAGCCTGGCATATGCACAAGAGAGTCAGCCGGAGGCAGCGTCGACGCCGCCCACTACAGTGGAACAGCCTGCCGCAGCCAAAGGAAAAAAGGCGCTGATAAACGAGCAGGTCAGCATCAATCAGGCAACGGCGGAGGCGCTGTCGGAAGTGATGCTGGGTATTGGGTTGAAAAAAGCGCAGAGCATTGTGAACTACCGCGAGCAGAATGGGCCTTTTTCCAGCATTGAGCAGCTTCAGGACGTTCCCGGCATTGGGCTTGCTACCGTTGAGCGCAATCTTTCTCGCCTGAAGCTGTAGCGCGTTTCCGTTACGGGAGGGCGAGCTTCTGCTTGACCTCCCTCAGAATGACCGGCCGGTTTTCCAGATAGCGGTTAAGGCCATTCGCCCTTAAGCGACAGGCGGCACATTCTCCACAGCCGTCTCCCTGAATGCCGTTATAGCAGCTTAGTGTCTGGTGGCGTATCAGGTCGAGGCTATCATAGTAGTCAGCCAGAGCCCAGGTTTCGGCTTTGTTGAGCCACATTAGCGGTGTAACTAGTTTAAGATCGTAGTCCATACCAAGGCGCAGGGCGACGTTAAGCGCTTTGACAAACTCGTCTCGGCAGTCTGGGTAGCCGGAGAAGTCGGTTTCGCATACGCCGGTGATAACGGCCTCAGCCTTGATTTGATAGGCATAGATGCCGGCCAGTGTCAGAAACAGAATGTTTCGACCGGGCACGAACGTATTGGGAACGCCGTCTTCAACCTGTGCCGGTACAGGGATGTTGTCTCTGGTTAGGCTGCTGACAGCAAGTTCGTTAAGCAGACTGACGTCCATGACTTTATGTGCCGCAGCCTTCAGGCTTAGGGCAAGAGCTTTTGCACAGTCAATTTCTGCACGATGGCGCTGACCGTAATCGAAAGTGACGCAGTGTACTTCATCATAGTTGGCCAGAGCCTGTATCAAGCAGGTTGTTGAGTCCTGACCACCGCTAAAGACGACGACTGCACGCTTCATATTTCGCTCCGTAAAAAGAAATTAGTGAAGGTTGAAAGAGGGGGGAGAAACGCCCCAGAGCGCAGGAGCAGGGCGGACAAATCGTTCTGCATCCATGTACTTTCGAGCCATTCTTCATTACATTGTACTGAAATAACAGTGTACTGAAATAACAGTGTACTGAAATAACAGTGTACTGAATTAGCATTGTACCCAATTGGTTGACAATCGTATAAGCGTATAAGGGTTACGCGATGTGACTGACAGAATATAGACGGTTGCCTGAACGGTCGTCTTTTTGTGCTGCTGAGACTTTTTTCACTGTCTGAGCTGTGGTTTTCCCAGGGAGCGGACATTACAAGAGAATGCGAATGTGAAAATTCTGGCGGATGAGAATATGCCCTATGCCCGAGAGCTTTTTGGGCGACTGGGAGAGGTGGAGCTTGTTGCTGGGCGCGGTTTGACGCCTGTAAGACTCAATGGTGCGGACGTCCTGATGGTGCGTTCGGTGACGAAGGTTAACGGCGAATTGTTGAGCGGCACGGGAGTGAAGTTTGTCGGTTCAGCGACCGCAGGCACTGACCATGTCGACAACCTTTGGCTAAAGCAGCACGGCATTGGTTTTTCCAGTGCCCCCGGCTGTAACGCGATCGCCGTAGTGGAATACGTTATCTCCTCTTTACTAACGCTGGCCGAGCGCGACGGCTTTCTCCTTAAGGACAAGGTTGTTGGCATCGTAGGCGTAGGTAACGTGGGATCGCGGCTGAACAATCGCCTGAGTGCTATGGGGGTCAAAACGCTGCTGTGCGATCCTCCTCGTGAGAAAAATGGCGATAAGAATAGCGATGGAGAAACCTTCTGGCCGTTGGAAAAACTGGTGAAAGAGGCGGACGTGCTGACGTTCCATACGCCGCTAATTAAAGACGGCGAGTATAAAACCTTTCACATGGCTGATGACAGTTTACTCTCTTCGCTCCCCGATGGGCGGATTTTGATTAACGCCAGCCGGGGGGCCGTGGTTGATAATATTGCGTTGCTTAGGGCGTTGGAAAAAGGCAAAAAGCTTCATACCGTGCTTGACGTCTGGGAGCCGGAGCCCGATTTGATTGTGCCGCTGCTGCACCGTGTGGATATCGGCACAGCCCATATTGCTGGCTACTCGTTAGAAGGCAAAGCACGCGGTACTACGCAGATTTATCAGGCACTCAGTGAGTATCTAGGTCGACCAGAGCGAATCACGCTGTCGTCGCTGCTGCCTCAGGCTGAGTTTAACCGAATTCGCTTTTGTGGCGAGCTTGATGAAGCTCGGCTAAAACGACTGGTGCATTTAGTGTATGATGTTCGCCGCGATGATGGCCCTTTACGCAGAGCCGCTGGCATCAAGGGCGAGTTTGACCGCCTGCGAAAAGAGTACGTTGAGCGCCGAGAGTGGTCCTCACTGCTGGTAGAGTGCGATAGCGCGGAAACGGCAGAACGTCTGAGGCAGTTGGGATTTACGACCTCGCTCTTGTAATCTACGCAGCAAATAAAGAAAACAGAGGCTTTTTATTGAAAGGCCTCTGTTGTTGCGTTTCTGTGTAATGACGCTTTAACTATCTATTCTGTTTATTTATTTTCGGAGAATTCTGTATGACTGACGGATGGCAAATTGCTGTTCTTGGCGCAACCGGTGCTGTGGGTGAGGCGCTGCTCGAACTGCTTCAAGAGCGCGAGTTTCCCGTTGGCGAGCTCTATCTTTTAGCCAGCGAGCGCTCAGCCGGTGAAAATATTCGCTTTAATGGCAAGAGTCATATCGTACAGGATGCGGCAGAGTTTGACTGGTCTTTAGCCCAAATGGCATTTTTCGTTGCGGGCTCGGAGGCGTCTTTACGCTATGCGCAAGCGGCAGCAGACGATGGCTGCATTGTTATCGATAGCAGCGGCATTTTCGCGCTGGAGCCTGACGTGCCACTGGTTGTCCCTGGTGTTAACGACTCTGCGCTGTCTGAGTACCGAAACCGCAACATTATTTCCGTTGCTGGCAGCCTGACGGCTCAACTGTTAACAGCAGTAAAACCGCTTTCTGAAGCTGCTGGGCTCGCCCGTCTACAGGCCACGGTGATGCTGGCTGCGTCTTCTTACGGTAAGGCGGCAGTGGATGAACTTGCAGGGCAAAGCGCCAAGCTGCTCAACGGGTTGCCGATAGAAGAGGGCATTTTTACACGGCAGCTGGCATTTAACCTGCTTCCCCTTATGCCGGATGCAGAAGGCAGCGTGCCTGAAGAGCGTCGCGCGGTAGATGAAGTACGTAAAGTTCTTCAGGACGACACTTTACCTGTATCCGTTTCATGCGTTTTGTCATCGGTATTCTACGGTCACGGGCAGATAGTCCATTTTGAAGGCATGAGAGAAATGTCTCCTGAAGAGGCCACTCAGGCCTTAGAAGGCGCTGATGACATTCAGCTCAGCGAAGAGGGCGACTACCCGACTCAGGTTGGCGACGCGACGGGAAACCCGCATTTGAGTATTGGCTGCCTGCGCGGTGACTACGGCCAGCCGGAACGCCTGCAATTCTGGTCTGTGGCGGATAATGTCCGCTTTGGCGGCGCGCTGATGGCGGTGAAAACTGCGGAGAGCCTGGTTCGGGAGTACCTGTACTGATGTCTTCAGGCGTGAAGATTGCGTTAGGCATTGAGTATGACGGCAGCCGTTATTATGGCTGGCAGCGTCAACAGGAAGTTGCCAGCGTTCAGGGCGAGCTGGAAAAAGCGCTGAGCCAGGTTGCGAACAGCCCCGTCACCGTATTTTGTGCCGGAAGAACCGATGCTGGCGTGCATGCGACTGGGCAGGTAGTGCACTTTGAAACCGAGGTGCAAAGAAAAGACGTGGCCTGGACGCTGGGCGTTAATGCCAATCTCCCGTCGGACATCGCCGTAAGGTGGGTAAAAAACGTGGAGCCGGATTTTCACGCGCGGTTTAGCGCAACGGCTCGCCGCTACCGCTATATTATTTATAATCACCGCCTGCGGCCTGCGATTCTCGGGCGCGGCGTGAGTCATTTTCATCTGCCTTTGGATGAAGAGCGTATGCACCGAGCTGGGCAGAGTCTGCTGGGAGAAAATGACTTCACTTCTTTCCGCGCAGTGCAGTGTCAGTCCCGCACGCCGTGGAGGAATGTAAATCATTTAAAGGTCACGCGACACGGGCCCTACGTCGTGGTAGACATAAAGGCCAATGCGTTTGTTCACCATATGGTGAGGAACATTGTTGGCAGCCTGTTGGAAATCGGCTGCGGTAATCAGGAAGAAGGCTGGATGGCGGAGCTGTTGGCGGCTAAGGACCGCACTCAGGCGGCGGCAACGGCTAAGGCCGAAGGCCTGTATCTGGTTTCTGTGGACTATCCAGAGCGTTTTGCGCTTCCTGCATTGCCTATTGGGCCGCTATTTTTGAATAACGATCTTGGTGAATAAATCCCGTTATGGAATACATTACCTATCTGATTGATTTTATCCTGCATATCGATGTGCATCTGGCGCAGATTTTTGAAAACTACGGTATGTGGGTTTACGGCATTCTGTTTTTGATTCTGTTTTGTGAAACCGGTTTGGTGGTGACACCGTTTTTACCCGGTGACTCCCTGCTTTTTGTCGCCGGTGCACTTGCTGCGCTGCCGGGTAACGATATTAACGTACACCTTATGGCGCTATTAATGATTACTGCCGCTATTATCGGTGATGCGGTGAACTATACGATTGGCAGGCTGTTTGGGGAGAGGCTGTTTAAAAACCCTAATTCCCGAATTTTTCGGAGAAGCTATCTGGATAAAACCCACGCCTTTTACGAACGCCACGGCGGAAAAACCATTATTTTAGCGAGGTTTGTCCCCATTGTGCGGACATTTGCGCCCTTTGTGGCGGGAATGGGGCATATGAGCTATCGTCACTTTGCCGCCTATAATGTGATTGGCGCAGTGGTCTGGGTTGTGTTGTTCACCTATGCAGGATATATTTTCGGCGATTTGAAAATCGTGCAGGAGAACCTGAAACTGCTGATTGTTGCGATTATCATTATTTCTATTATGCCCGGTGTTATAGAGGTGCTGCGTCACCGCAGGGCGGCAGCGAAGAACAAAAACGTACAGTAAAACAACGAACGCTGCACAAATTACGTTGAGAATGTGGGGCTCCGACAAGTTTTATTCCACTCTGTCGGGGTGATATGGTTTAATGGACGGCGTCTTTGTGTTCGACACCGGCTGTCGCTGCTAAAGAACGATTTTCGTCTGGCAGCGAGGCCTGCGAGTCGCCGATTTAAACAGAAAGGTCATCATGAGCTGGATTGAAAGAATTTTAAGTAAAAGCAGCACGCCTACGCGCAAGGCCAGTATTCCTGAAGGGGTGTGGACCAAGTGCGACAGCTGTGGGCAGGTGCTCTATCGCGCCGAACTGGATCGCAATCTGGAAGTTTGTCCGAAGTGCGATCACCATATGCGCATCACCGCGCGCGCGCGTTTACACAGTTTCCTAGACGAAGGCAGCGAAACGGAGTTGGGCAGTGAGCTTGAGCCCAAGGATCTGCTGAAGTTTAAAGACTCTAAAAAATACAAAGATCGTCTGTCTGCGGCTCAGAAAGAGACTAACGAAAAAGACGCCATGGTCGTGATGAAGGGCACTCTGCACGGAATGCCTGTCGTTGCTGCCGCGTTTGAGTTTTCTTTTATGGGCGGCTCTATGGCGTCCGTTGTCGGCGCTCGCTTTGTTAGAGCGGTTGAACAGGCGCTGGAAGACGGTTGTCCTTTAGTTTGCTTCTCTACCAGCGGCGGCGCTCGTATGCAGGAGTCGCTGTTCTCACTGATGCAGATGGCGAAAACCAGCGCAGCGCTAGCGAAAATGCAGGAACGCGGGCTTCCCTATATCTCCGTTCTGACCGATCCTACGATGGGCGGTGTATCGGCAAGTTTGGCTATGCTGGGTGACGTCAACGTTGCCGAGCCTAAGGCGCTTATCGGTTTTGCCGGTCCTCGCGTTATTGAACAGACCGTTCGCGAGAAGCTGCCTCCAGGGTTCCAGCGCAGTGAGTTTTTGATCGAGAAAGGCGCAATCGACATGATTGTTCGTCGGACAGAAATGCGCGACCGCTTGGCGGGTTTGCTGGCCAAGATGACGCATCAGCCTCAGCCTCACGAGGGTGATGAGATCGTTGTCGCCGAAAGCGATGAGCCGGAAACGGTGGCGAAGCCCGAACAGCCCGCCGAATAGTTTTTCGGCTCGTTCGCGACAAACTGTCAATCAGCGGCCCGAGCGTTCGGGCCGATGGGTGAAACCGTAGCTAAGTGAACGGGAATCATGAAAGAGCTGGACATACCTCAAGCCACGTCGCCTCTCGCCGCGTGGCTTTACTATCTTGAGCGCTTGCACAGTCAGGCTATTGAACTGGGACTGGAGCGCGTTCGTGCCGTCGCGGCATCACTCGATCTTCTTCATCCTGCCCCCTTTATTTTCACTGTCGCTGGCACCAACGGTAAGGGAACCACCTGCCGCACGCTGGAAGCGATTCTTATGGCGCAGGGGCTACGCGTCGGCGTTTATAGCTCTCCTCATCTTGTACGCTATACCGAACGGGTGAGAATTCAGGGCGTAGAGCTGGCGGAGAGTGAACACAGTCAGGCCTTTTCCCGCATTGAGCAGGGGAGAGGAAGCACATCCCTGACCTACTTTGAATTTGGCACGCTGTCCGCGCTAGATCTGTTTAAGCGCGCAGGGCTTGATGCTGTGATTTTGGAAGTAGGGCTGGGTGGTCGACTGGACGCCACAAATATTGTTGACCCTAACGTTGCCGTTGTTACCAGCATCGCGCTAGACCATACCGACTGGCTTGGCGCCGATCGCGAAGCCATTGGCCGAGAAAAGGCCGGTATTTTTCGTGCTGATAAGCCTGCGGTAGTGGGCGAGCCGGACATGCCAAGCTCTATTGCTGATGTTGCCGCAGAGACGAGAGCGACTCTTTATCGGCGTGGAGTGGACTGGTCGTTTGATGAGCCTAGAGAAGGCGTATGGCGCTGGCAATCAAAGGATATTGAGTTGGATAACCTGCCGGAACCCTTGGTTCCTCTGCCGAATGCGGCGACGGCGCTGGCGGCGCTTTGCTATTCTGGGCTGAACGTTGAGCCTGACGCTATTCGTCAAGGATTAACGCAGGCATCGCTACCCGGCCGTTTTCAGACCATCGGCGAGAAGCCGCTGAGAATTTTAGACGTGGCCCACAATCCCCACGCGGCGGCCTATCTAGCTCAGCGCCTGTCGTCTTTGCCAAAATCCGGCGGTCGCGTTTATGCCGTAGTGGGGATGCTGGCGGATAAAGATATCGCAGGCACGCTGGCATGCCTGAAGCCTCAGGTGGACATCTGGTACTGCGCTCCCCTTGAGGGGCCTCGCGGCGCCAAGGCCGAACTTTTGGCCGAGCATCTACCCGGCGCCAGAATATTTACCGACGTGGCACAGGCCTGGCAGCAGGCGCTGAAAGATGCGCGCCCCGAAGACACTATTGTGGTTTGCGGCTCGTTTCATACCGTTGCTCACGTGATGGAAGCACAGTCAGAGGGAGAACAGCATGGCTAGTCAGTTTCAAAACAGGCTGGTTGGTGCAGTTATTATTGTCGCCATTGGCGTGATCGTACTGCCCAACCTGTTTGATGGTAAAAAGAAGCACTATGAAGACACGTTTGCTTCTATTCCGCTGGTGCCCAAAGAGGGTGACGATCAGAATACCGAAATTTTACCGTCGGTGAACCATAACCTGCCGCAGACACCGCCAGCGGCCAGCGGTAGTTCCGATGACAAACAGGGACAGGGCGCTTCTGCTCAAACAGCGGGAACGACCCCGCCAGATACCGCACCGCCAACGTCTCCGCCAAAAGAAACATCAACAGCAGGCACCGCAGGCGCGACCGCAACAGGTACCACAGCGTCAACAAAGCCGGAAAGTAAACCTGCCGAGGCGAAGCCGGTGACTAAGCCGGAAGCTGAGAAGCCTAAGGACAAGCCCAAAGATAAGCCAGTAGACAAGCCTCAGGAAAAGGCGCCTGTCGGGCAGGCCTATATTGTTCAGCTCGGTGCGTTAAAGAATGCAGACAGGGTTAATGAGCTGGTGGCAACGCTGCGCCTGTCGGGATATCGGGTCTACACTATTCCTGCCACGCCGGTTCAGGGTAAAGTGACGCGCCTTATCGTTGGGCCTGACCCGTCAAAACAGAAGCTGGAGTCTGCTTTGCCGGAGCTTAATCGCCTGACGGGCCTCAGCGGGCAGGTTAAAGCATATACAACTGCACGGTAACGTTTGCTTACCGATAAAATCGATACGCAAACGTTTTCTTTTTCTGGTAAAATGCGCCGCAACGCGACGGCGTAGTATTTTGTATAGGTAAATTGTATGAAGTTTTACGTCACTGCATGGATGTGGGTATGCTGAACTGGGTTGACTATGTCATTATCGGCGTTATTGCCTTTTCTCTTCTGGTCAGCCTGATTCGTGGGTTCGTTCGTGAAGCGCTGTCGTTGGTGACCTGGGTTGCGGCGTTTTTTGTCGCCAGTCGTTTTTATCCCTACCTGACGGTCTACTTTACGCAGTTTCAGGACGAGCTGATACGTAATGCCATTGCCATTGCCGCGTTGTTTGTTGCGACGCTAATTGTGGGTGCTATCGTTAACTATGTGATTGGGTCTTTGGTTAAACATACGGGGCTTTCCGGTACAGATCGCGTACTGGGTATCTGCTTCGGTGCGCTGCGCGGTGTGCTGATTGTTGCTGCTCTGCTGTTTTTCCTCGATTCCTTTACGGCGTTTTCTCAAAGCGAAGCCTGGGTTCAGTCTCAGCTGATCCCGCAATTTAGCCCACTAATCAAATGGTTCTTTGACCATTTACAGAGTTCGTCGAGTTTTCTGCCGAACGCAATACCCTAGCGAGTTAACGGGGGTTGCGGTCGGCGATACTGATGAGGAAGAGACAGCATGTGCGGTATTGTCGGCATTGTCGGGTTCACCCCCGTAAACCAGTCTATTTATGATGCACTAACGGTGCTTCAGCACCGCGGGCAGGACGCCGCGGGCATAGTCACTATTGATGAAAACAATAACTTTCGCCTGAGAAAGGCCAACGGACTGGTTAAAGACGTGTTTGAAATGCGGCACATGCAGCGCCTGCAGGGCACGCTCGGCATCGGCCACGTTCGCTATCCGACTGCCGGCAGCTCTAGCGCTTCAGAGGCGCAGCCGTTTTATGTGAACTCCCCCTACGGTATTTCTTTAGCCCACAACGGCAATTTAACCAACGCCCACGAGCTGCGAGACAAGCTGTTTGAAGTTGCCCGTCGCCACGTCAATACTTCGTCTGACTCTGAAGTGCTCCTTAATATTCTAGCCAGCGAATTGGATAACTTTCGTCACTATCCGCTGACGCCAGAGGATATCTTTACCTCGGTGCGCAATACTCACCGCCTGATCCGCGGTGCCTATGCCTGCGTTGCTTTGATTATCGGCCACGGCATGCTGGCATTTCGCGATCCTAACGGCATTCGTCCCTTAGTCATCGGTAAGCGCAAGCTGGATGACGGCAGGCAGGAATATATGGTGGCCTCAGAGAGCGTGGCGCTGGATACGCTTGGTTTTGAATTTATGCGTGACGTTGAACCGGGAGAGGCCGTTTACGTGACGCTGGAAGGGCAGCTGTTTACCGAACCGTGTGCCGATAATCCGCAGAATCACCCGTGCCTGTTTGAATACGTCTATTTTTCCCGCCCGGATTCGTTTATTAGCAAAATCTCTGTTTACAGTGCCCGTGTGCGGATGGGAAAAACGCTGGGAGAGAAGATCGCCAGAGAGTGGGACGATTTGGATATCGACGTCGTGATCCCCATCCCTGAGACCTCTTGCGATATTGCGTTGGAAATTGCCCGCATTCTGGATAAGCCATACCGACAGGGCTTTGTGAAAAACCGCTACGTGGGGCGCACGTTTATTATGCCCGGTCAGCAGAAGAGAAAGGAATCCGTACGCCGCAAGCTGAACGCCAATCGGGCCGAGTTCCGCGATAAATGTGTGCTGCTGGTGGACGACTCCATCGTGCGCGGCACCACTTCTGAACAGATTGTTGAAATGGCGCGGGAAGCGGGAGCCAAGAAGGTCTATCTGGCCTCTGCGGCACCTGAAGTTCGTTTTCCTAACGTGTACGGCATTGATATGCCAAGCGCCAATGAGCTGATTGCTCACGGCCGAGACGTGGCGGAAATTAACCGTATCATTGGTGCCGATGCGCTAATTTTCCAAGATCTAGACGATCTGGTTGAGGCCGTGCGAGATGATAATCAGGACATCGAAAAGTTTGAAAGCTCGGTGTTTGACGGGATTTATGTTACTAACGATATCGATCAGCATTATCTCAACTATCTTGACGGTCTGCGCAACGATGACGTGAAGGCAGAGCGTGAGCATCAGAGCGTAGAGAATCTCGAGATCTATAACGAAGGCTGATTTAGCAGCCGGTTGTTCCCCGCACCCAAATAGGCGCGATCCTCTGTTTTTACCTGCGGGTAAGTGAAGGTCGCGCCTTTTTCTTCTATGAATAAGTTTCTCTATGATTAAGATTGATTAAGGCCAGTGATTGCGGCAAAGTCTGTGGTCAAACAGAGAGGAAGGACGCGATCCCCATGATGAAAAGACTGATTGTTGGCATTTCAGGCGCCAGCGGTGCACTGTACGGCGTACGCCTGCTACAGGTATTGAAAGACTGCCCGCAGATTGAAAGCCATTTGATCATGAGCCAGGCTGCCCGTCAGACGCTGTCGTTGGAGACAGACTTTTCTTTGCGCGAAGTGACCGAGCTGGCAGACGTGGTTCACGACGTGCGTGACATCGCCGCTTCCGTCTCTTCCGGATCTTTTCGCTGTCACGGAATGGTCATTCTTCCCTGTTCGATGAAAACCCTTTCGGCCATCGTCAATAGCTATACGGACGAACTGCTGAGCCGGGCAGCAGACGTAACGTTAAAAGAGAGAAAGCCGCTAGTGTTATGCGTGCGGGAAACGCCGCTGCATCTAGGCCATCTTCGCCTGATGACTCAGGCTGCCGAACTGGGTGCGGTTATTATGCCGCCGATGCCGGCCTTTTATCATCGGCCTGAAACCATCGGAGATATCATCGACCAAACCGTTTGTCGCGTGCTGGATCAGTTCGATATTGAAACCGATCTGTTTACCCGCTGGCAGGGCGGCAAGTCCTGATGGCTGCTATTCCAGTTAGCCAACGGGAAACAGGTTTTTAAACGCGTTCTCCAGCTCGGAATAGCTAAACTCAAATCCTGCATCTTCCAGCCGCTTGGGCAGCGCTCTCTGCCCGCCAAGAACTAATATTGAGGCTTCACCCATCAGCAGACGGACGGCAAAGGCTGGCGTGCGGAACAGGTGTGGTCTGTCGAGAGCGGACGCTAGCAGGTCGGTAAACAGTTCGTTGTGAACGGGGTAAGGGGCAACCATATTAAAAGGGCCCTGAAGAACCGGCGTATTGAGTAAAAACAGGATACCGTTCACCATGTCGTCGATGTGTATCCAGGGCATATACTGAAGCCCAGAGCCTAAAGGGCCACCGAGCCCGGCCTTGAAGATCGGCATCATTTTAGCCAGTGCGCCCCCTTCCGTTGACAGCACGATGCCGGTACGAAGAAGACAAACTCGCGTTTTTTCACTTTGCGCCTGAAGGGCTTCGGCCTCCCAGCGTTGGCACAGCATGTGGGTAAACTCACTGTGGGGCGTTTCATCCTCCGTCACAATGCTTTGCCCCTGATCGCCGTAATAGCCAACCGCTGAACCGGAGATGAAAACCGACGGCGGTGTGTGGCTTTCCTGTATCAGCTTGCTAATCTGAGCAGTTAGCTGCCAGCGGCTCTGACAAAGGCGATGTTTCTGCTCGTCGGTCCAACGCTTGTCGGCAATGGGCTCTCCAGCCAGATTAATCACAGCGTCAACGTTGTCCAATGAGGGGAGGTGGTCTAAAGAGTTTAAGATAGAGACTGATTCGCCAAACAGCGCTCTGGCCTTGTCAGAGCTGCGGGTTAGCAGCGTAACCTCATGCGACTGAGAAAGAAGCTTCTTGGTGAGAGGGCGTCCGATAAGGCCGGTTGCGCCGGTGATCAGTATATGCATGGGCGATCTCCTGAAACTGCCGTAACGGGTTGAACCGTCTTGCACAAAAGAGAAAATACAGTGTGACTACCTTAATCATAGCGAACTCGTGGCGCAATAGCGTTTGATGGCTCACAACATCAGTAGATTTTTTATTGCTCTATCTGTTTCATAAGGTGCTTTCGGGGCTTATCGCTATATAGAGAAACCATCGCATGACGCGGTAAAGTGCGGTATATTTGCCGACACGTTTAGTTTCAGGGTAGCGTATCAATGAAGCTGATGTTTGCTTCCGATTTGCACGGCTCTCTGCCCGCCACCGAAAAGGTGCTGGAGCAGTTCGTTCGCCTAAAGGCCGATCGGTTGATTTTACTGGGCGACCTGATGTATCACGGGCCGCGCAACCCTCTTCCCGAAGGGTATGCGCCCGCTGAGGTGGCCGATAGGCTTAACAGCGTTGCTGAGCGCATTATTGCCGTACGGGGAAACTGTGACAGCGAAGTCGATCAGATGCTGCTGACGTTTCCCATTGAGGCAACCTGGCAGCAGGTATTGCTTGAGGATCGGCGGCTTTTTCTGACACACGGCCACCATTATCATCCGCAAAAGCTGCCTCCGTTGGGCGCAGGCGACGTTTTTGTTTACGGGCATACTCACATTCCTCAGGCAGAAAAATGGGAACAGCTGTTCCTGTTTAACCCCGGCTCGGTCAGT
Organism: Leminorella richardii; assembly: GCF_900478135.1. Classification (NCBI taxonomy): domain Bacteria; kingdom Pseudomonadati; phylum Pseudomonadota; class Gammaproteobacteria; order Enterobacterales; family Budviciaceae; genus Leminorella; species Leminorella richardii. The sequence continues at coordinate 2,442,478 of NZ_LS483470.1, read as the reverse complement.
CTGCCCAAAGGCGGCCATCCGGCAAGCTTTGGGCTGCTGGATGAGGGGGAACTTCGGGTCATGACGCTATCGCAGGGGCAAACCCTCGTTCAGGTATCTTTATAAAAGGTTTTTCATAGATGGAAGAGCAAAGCCAGGCAGCACGCATCGAGTGGGTTGATGTGGTCGATGAAAATAATAACGTGATGGCGCAGGCCACGCGTCAGCAGATGCGGCAAAAAAATCTTCGTCACAGAGCGACCTACATTGTTGTGCATAACGGAATGGACAAGGTGCTGGTTCAGCGCCGCACGCAAAATAAGGATTTCTATCCGGGATGGCTGGATGCTGCCGCAGGCGGCGTTGTGCAGAAGGGCGAAGATATGCTGGCTTCCGCTCGCCGCGAGGCAGAAGAGGAGTTGGGTATTGCCGATGTGCCGTTTGCCGATCACGGGACGTTTTACTACGAGTCCGAGAGCTGCATGGTATGGGGCGCGCTGTTTAGCTGCGTGTCTCATGGCCCGTTTGCGCTACAGGAAGACGAAGTAGAGAGCGTTCACTGGATGACGTTGGAAGAGATCAACCAGCGCGAGGAAGAGTTTACTCCTGACTCTATCAAGGCGCTGAACCTGTGGCTGACGCGCAATCCTGACGGAATGGGTCAGGCGGCTTCGGTTGAGCCATAGTCTTCCATCCGGCTTATTGCCTTTATCAAAGGCGTTTGCCGTGCGGCTTGGCCTCATGCTGGAGGCCGAGCTGATCAACTACAAATACTATCTTCCTTGGTGTAATGAGGTTATTCGGCGCGAAGATTCCCCACCTGACTGGATAATGGATCTCTATGAAGTAAAATATCAGCCGGATGCTATCAACATCGCCCGTTCCCATGCCTATTGGCGCCCGGCGGTTGTTTTCGAACGACCGGCTGATTTTTATGCGGCCTGTTTATTTATCAAGTATCACTACAGGATGATTTCCTGGGCGTCATTTTTGTTGGAATCAGGACGTTTCGTCGATTGTTGCAGTGAAGACAGCGTAGACTGTGAATACTTTTTTTGTATGCTCAACGAGCTTGAAGACAGCGAGTATAACTCTGCACTGGAGGCGATACAGGTCAAACAATTTGCAGAACGTTTTTCCGCTGATATCTCAGAGGTTGAAGGTCTTTATCGGTATTTTCTGTTTTATTTTCGACAGAATAAAAGCGCCGAAACGAAGTAGATTTCGGCGCTTTTTAATCAGTCTATGCATTTTTTCCGGGCCGCTTTTCAGCGGCCCGTTTTATTACACAGTCTTACTGAGCCGCGTTTTCGATCTGAACGGCCTGAATCGCTGTCAGAGCGATGGTATAGACAATATCGTCTACCAGTGCGCCGCGGGACAGGTCGTTAACCGGCTTGCGCATACCCTGCAGCATTGGCCCGATAGAGACCAGATCGGCAGAGCGCTGAACCGCTTTGTAAGTGGTGTTACCGGTGTTCAAGTCAGGGAAGATGAAGACCGTGGCTTTACCTGCAACCGGTGAGTTAGGGGCTTTGGAACGGGCTACGTCTGCCATGATGGCCGCATCGTACTGCAGTGGGCCGTCGATAACCAGATCTGGACGCTTTTCCTGAGCGAGGCGGGTCGCTTCGCGCACTTTTTCTACGTCGCTGCCGCTGCCGGAGTTGCCGGTAGAGTAGGAGATCATCGCTACGCGAGGATCGACACCGAAGGCTGCCGCAGAGTCAGCAGACTGAATCGCGATTTCTGCCAGCTGCTCAGCGGTTGGGTCTGGGTTAATGGCGCAGTCGCCGTAAACCAGAACCTGCTCAGGCAGCAGCATAAAGAACACGGAGGAAACCAGTGAACTACCCGGAGCCGTTTTAATCAGCTGAAGCGGCGGACGGATAGTGTTTGCAGTGGTGTGAACAGCACCGGAAACCAGACCGTCAACTTCACCCTGTTCCAGCATCAGCGTGCCGAGAACCACGTTATCCTGCAGCTGCTCGCGGGCAACGACCTCAGTCATGCCCTTGCTCTTACGCAGCTCAACCAGATGAGGCACATACTGCTCGCGAACGGCATCCGGATCGATGATTTCAATGCCTTTACCCAGCTCAACGCCCTGCGCTTCGGCAACGCGCTTAATTTCTTCTGGGTTACCTAGAAGGATACATTGAGCAATGCCGCGTTCGGCACAAATAACGGCAGCCTTGATGGTGCGCGGCTCGTCACCTTCTGGCAGCACAACGCGCTTGTTAGCTTTGCGAGCCAGCTCGGTCAGCTGATAGCGGAACGCCGGTGGAGACATGCGGCGTGAGCCTTCGGTGTTGGCGGTCAGTTGGTCAATCCACTCGCTGTTGATGTGGTTAGCGATGTGGTTTTGCGACAGCTCAATGCGCTCGTGGTCGTCTGACGGCGCTTCCAGACTGAAGCTTTGCAGAGACAGAGACGTTTGCCATGTGTTGGTATCAACCATAAACACAGGCAGACCGGTTTCGAACGCCTGTTCGCACAGCTTAGCGGTGCGATCGTCGATTTCGTAACCGCCAGTTAGCAGGATTGCGCCGATTTCAACGCCGTTCATGGCGGCAAGACAGGCGGCGACCAGAACGTCAGGACGATCCGCAGAGGCAACCAGTAGGGAACCAGGGCGGAAGTGAGCCAGCATGTTAGGAATGCTGCGCGCACAGAACGTAATGGACTTGATGCGGCGAGTGCGGATCTGCCCTTCATTGATAATGCGCGCTTTCAGGTGATGAGCCATATCGATGGCGCGCGTAGCGATCAGGTCAACGTTCCATGGAACGCAGCCCAAAATCGGCAGGCTAGAGTTGCTGAACAGCTGGGCAGTGTCGACGTTGGCGATCTGCTTGGACTGAGAGGCATCGTCAAACATTTCTGACAGATCCGGACGGGTGCGACCCTGATCGTCAACCGGAGCATTCAGCTTGTTGATGATGACGCCGGTGATGTTTTCATTCTTACTGCCACCGAAGTTGGAGCGAGCCAGTTCGATGCGCTCTTTCAGCTGAGCCGGAGAATCTTTGCCCAGAGACATAACGAAAACGATTTCTGCACCCAGCGTTTTGGCGATTTCATAGTTCAGAGCGTTGGCGAACTGGTGCTTTGGCGTAGGAACCAGACCTTCGATCAGAACTACCTCAGAGCCTTTGGCACATTCTTGGTAGCGCTCAACAATGGTTTCCATCAGCACGTCCTGCTGGTTGTTGCTCAGCAGGCTTTCAACCAGCGTCATACTCAACGGTTCGGCTGTGGTGGCGTTAGAGTTTGCGCGCAGGATGGTGGTGGTTTGATCCGCCACGTTGTCACCAGAGCGGGACTGGGCTACGGGCTTGAACACGCCCAAACGGACGCCTTTGCGCTCCATAGCGCGTACGACACCGAGGCTGACGCTAGTCAGGCCTACGCTGGTGCCAGTAGGAATTAACATGATTGTACGAGACACGGCTAACCCTCTTTCGGTTGTGCTTTCGTCAAAACGACACCGCCAGCCTTAGCTGACGGTGTGACCTTCTATTCTTATGCAGCGAGACGGGCTGCGTCCTGCGCGATAACCAACTCTTCATTGGTTGGGATAATCAGCGCTGGGCGAGTGCCGTCTTTGGCGATGTTGCCTGACTTGCCGAAGCGGGCAGCCAGGTTGCGCTCGTGGTCAACAGCGAAGCCGAGCAGAGCCAGTTTATCTAGAGTCAGTTCGCGAACCATAGCTGCGTTTTCACCGATGCCGCCGGTGAAGATAACCGCGTCCAGACGACCGTCCATCAGTGACGTGTAGGCACCGATGTATTTGGCCAGACGGTGACAGAAAACGTCCATTGCGCGCTTGGCGTCAGCCTTTTCGGCATAGTTGTCTTCAACGTAGCGGCAGTCGCTAGTCACTTCAGTCAGACCCATCAGGCCAGACTCTTTGTTCAGCATGGTGTTGATCTGTTCCATGCTCATACCAAGCACGTCGTACATGTGGAAAATGATCGCCGGGTCGATGTCACCGCTGCGGGTGCCCATGACCAGACCTTCCAGCGGGGTCAGACCCATAGAAGTATCAACACACTTGCCGTTGCGAATAGCGGAAACAGAACCGCCGTTGCCCAGATGGCAGGTAATCACGTTCAGCTCATCTACGGACTTGTTCAGCATCTTGGCTGCTTCACGGCTCACATAGTAATGGCTGGTGCCGTGGAAACCGTAGCGACGCACGCCGTGATTTTTGTACAGGCTGTAGGGCAGGGCATACAGGAAGGATTCTTCCGGCATGGTCTGATGGAAAGCGGTATCAAAAACGGCCACGTTGTTATTCTTCAGAGAAGGGAACGCTTTGAAGGCTTCCTGAATGCCGATAAGACCAGCTGGGTTGTGCAGCGGCGCGAACGGCGCAGCGGCTTTGATGCCTTTCAGGACATCGTCAGTAATCACGACTGACTGAGTGAACTGCTCGCCGCCGTGTACGATGCGGTGGCCGATCGCCGTCAGGCTGTTTGACAGCTCTGGTTTTTGAGCCAGAATAGTATTAACGATGAAATTCAGAGCTTCGCTGTGGGCAGCGCCAGCTCCAAGGGCTTCTTCGTGCTTGCTTCCGTCCATTTTCCATTTGATACGGGCTTCTGGCAGACTGAAGCACTCGGCTAAACCAGAAAGGTGTTCTTCGCCATTGGCAGCATCAATGATGGCAAACTTCAGAGAAGAACTACCGCAGTTAAGAACCAGAACCAGCTTACTCGACATGAGAAGTACCTATTTTATTCGTGATTGGAAATAAAAAAGCCGGGAGCGTAGCGTCTGACGGTAGGGGAGATGCCCCTAAAATCGCCTTTTCGCCGCGTACCCGCGTGGTGTTTCTTGCTATTGTACACAATTGCCTGAAAACAGGTTATTGCTATTATTTATTACTTTTTAAACGGGCCCAGAGGGGCGCTGATTAGCATAATCCTGGCGCAGTTAAAAAGAAAACCAAATTACAAATTAAATTGATATTTATTAAACTACATCAAGTTTTTTATGTGTTTTTTTGAAAATTTGCTGTTTTTTTTGATTTCGTCCAATGCCCAAGCGCACGATTGTATCTGACAGTTGGCGCACGATAGGGTATAACTGTGGTGTGTGGGTAATTAGAGGCAATGCGCTATGAAACGTTCTTCAGGCTCTTTGGGCTGGCTGAAACTTTTTCAGCGCGGCCAAACCTACATGAAAACCTGGCCAACTGAAAAGCGCCTCAACGCGGTATTTCCCGAAAGCCGTATCGTTACCGCTACGCGTTTTGGTGTGCGCTTTATGCCGCCGATCGCTGTCTTTACGCTAGCGTGGCAAATCGCTATGAACGGCTCATTGGGTACTGCTGTGGCGACAGCCATTTTCGCCTGCAGTTTGCCGATGCAGGGTCTTTGGTGGTTAGGAAAGCGTTCATGCACCGTACTTCCTCCTTCACTCAGGCAGTGGTTCTTTTCCCTAAGAGATAAACTGTCCGAAGCCGGGCAGTCGTTTGAACCGCTGGAAGGGGAGCCTACCTACCAGCATTTAGCAGCGCTTCTCAAGCAGGCTTTTAGCCAATTAGACAAAACCTTTCTCGACGATCTGTAATCGTTTCAGCCAGCGGCCCGATCTGTTAAAGGCCGCTTTTTGATCTACTCCGCCTTTTCTCTCAAATATGCACAAAAAATTGCGCTAAACGGGTATCACTCTTTAGCGCAATGTGACATTCTCTAGCTATTAAGGACGCCCTCGGCGCGACCTGGACAGAATTATCTTTTGTTTTCAACGCGTAGGAGTTGTTATTGTGGAAATGACCAATGCTCAAAGACTGATTCTTTCTAATCAGTACAAAATGATGACGATGTTGGATCCTGAGAACGCTGAGCGCTATCGTCGTTTGCAGACTATTGTTGAGCGCGGTTTTGGCCTGCAGATGAAGGAGCTGGAGCGCGAGTTCGGTGAGCTCAGTGAGGAAACCTGTCGCACCATTATCAACATTATGGAAATGCACCACGCCCTGCGCGTTTCGTTTGAAAACCTGAGGGAGCATCTGAAAGACAAGGCCGAAATTGACGAACGCCGCATTGCGTTCCTAGGCTTCGACGCCGCGACTGAAGCGCGCTATTTAAGCTACGTTCGTTTTCTGGTGAACACCGAAGGTCGCTATACCCACTTTGATTCCGGTACGCACGGCTTCAACTCTCAAACCAAGATGTGGGACAAGTACCAGCGCATGCTGGCCATTTGGCAATCCTGCCCGCGTCAGTATCACCTTTGCGCAATAGAGATTTCGCAAATTATCAACGCCTGATTTATTCTTGATGACAGGACCCGCTTTATGCGGGTCTTTTCTCTTTGGCTGGATAAAAACGGGAAGGCAAAATTTGAACGGTAAAGGTTTTCTATTCGACCTAGACGGCACGCTGGTAAGCTCGCTGGCGGTGGTAGAGCGGGCATGGCTGACGCTGGCCGCTAAATACGCGCTCAATCCAAAAGAGGTGTTAGATTTTATTCACGGCAAGCAGGCTATCACCTCTCTGCGCCACTTTATGGCAGGCTACAGCGATGAAGACATTCAAAAGGAATTTAAGGCGCTGGAGCATCAGGAAACGATTGATACTGACGGCATCGTTGCGCTACCCGGCGCTGTTTTGCTGCTGAACCGGCTCAATGAGCTGGGTATTCCCTGGGCTATTGTTACTTCAGGCACGATCCCTATTGCTCAAGCGCGCAGTCGGGCGGCGGGGATACCTCAGCCGGAGGTATTTGTAACCGCCGAGCTGGTTGCCAGAGGCAAACCGGAGCCGGACGCTTATCTTCTCGGCGCTCAGCGCTTGGGCTTTTTACCCGAAGAGTGCATTGTTGTTGAAGACGCAGCAGCAGGCATTGCCTCCGGCCTAGCGGCGGGCTGTAAAGTCATTGCGGTCAATGCGGAAGCCACGCCGGATCTGGCGCGTGTTGATAAAGCGCTGTCGTCGCTGGAGCAAATCAGCGTTGCTTATGAAAATGGCGTTGTTAGACTGGCGTTTGAATAGCTTATATCGTCTATTTTGATATAAACCAAAGGCGCTTCAGCGCCCTTGGTTTTTGTCTTGTGTATGAGTCGCTCTTAGTACAACAGCGAATACATCTGACGGCGGAACTTGGACGCCAGCGCGTCGCCGGTGCCCAGTGCAGCCAGAATATCCATCATGGTCTTTTTCGCGTCGCCGTCGGCGGCGGTGAGATCCCGCTTGAGGTGGCCCATCAGCAGCTCTAGCGCCTCTTCATTACGGCCTACGGTATGCAGCTGTAGAGCCAGCTGAACTGCCAGTTTGGCGTTATCTGGTTCCGCATCAACCTGCTTTTGCAACTGCTGAATTTCCGGCGTATCGGCGGCCTGTTTTAGCAGTTCAATCTGGGCGATCAGCCCCTGATAGCGCGTGTCGCGATCCTGAAGTGGTATAGCGGAAAGAACCGTTTCTGCCTCTTCGCTGCGGTTCAGGGCGATTTGAGTTTCTGCCAGCAGCATGGCAATGTCACTGCGCTTTTGATCGAGCTGCCAGGCTTCTTTCAATAAAGGAAGGGCATCAATAAAGCGGCCTTCCTGCATCAGGTCTTGCGCTTCGGCGGCCTTTAGCTCTTCCTCTTTGGGAAGAACGCGGTCGAGCAGGGCGCGAACGGCCTCTTCAGGCTGTGGCCCTTGGAAACCGTCTACCGGTTGGCCGTCTTTAAACAGATAAACGGTTGGAATGGCGCGGATGCCAAACTGTGCAGCGACCATCGGCTGGCTGTCGCAGTCGATTTTGGCAAGAATAAACTTACCGCCGTACTCGGCGCTGAGCTTGGTCAGTACGGGCTCTAAAACCTGACAGTGCTGACTGCGAGGAGACCAGAAGTAAAACAGCAGCGGCGTCTGTGAAGACTGTTCCAATAACTGTTGGAAGTTAGACTCATTGACGTCAATAACGAAGTTCGCTGGCATGTGGCACTCTCTTTTAAACGTTTGTTTATTTTGTAGCTATATCGTAGCTGTCGTATCTGTCGTAGCTATCAACGATATATGGCTTTCAGCTGTATTTTTCAAGACTGTTGCTGAAGTCTATCCCTTATTTTTTAAGATGATGTCCATCAGCCTGTCGGGCAGCAGGCGTTTACAAATTGCCATTGCCGTAGTGACAAGAGTTACCCGGTAACGGATTTTTGCGCGAGGGCTTTCCAGCGCGTGACGAATGGCAGGCAGCAGCGCTTCCGGCGGCAGGGTAAAGCGTCGGGCAATGGAGGGGTTCTCCACAGGCTTATCCTGCTGGGTTTGATTGACGTTGTGGGTAAACGAAGTGCTGATGGGCCCCGGCTCAATCAGGCTAACCTGAATGCCGCTGCCGTAAAGCTCAAGGCGCAGCGCGTCTGACCACGCCTCCAGCGCATACTTGCTGGCGGCATACAGCCCTCTGCCGGGGGTAGAAATAATGCCCATCACCGAACTGGTTTGGATAATGCGCCCTTCACCCTGAGCCAGCATGGCGGGCAAAAGCAGCTGGGTCAGCTCGTGGGCGCCGAACAGATTGGTGGAGAACTGGCGTTCAAACTGCGGGCGAGTAATGGTATTTAAGCGCCCGTAAATGCCGAAGCCGCCGTTGTTGAACAGGCCATAGATCTTACCCTCTGTGAGTCTGAGCGCTTCGGCAGCCGCCTCATGAACGCTGTCACTGTCGTCCAAATCAAGCCTGATGGTTTCAAACCCCAGCTGCTGAAGGCGCTCGATGTCTTCTGGCTTGCGGCAGGTAGCGATCACACGATAGCCGCGCTGTTTTAAATCGTTGGCAACCACCAACCCGATGCCGCTGGAACAGCCGGTAATCAATACTGCCTTTTGCATAACTTTACCTTTCCGTGACTTAGCTCTGTTTCGACTGTGCTGTAGACTGGGAACTTATGTATGGAGCCAACGCTTTTTCCATAAAGTCGGCAATAAACGGCTGGGCTTCTGCGGTAGGATGAAGCCCATCGGACTGCATCCATTCCGGTTTGACCACCACGTCTTCCATAAAATAGGGCAGCAGCGGCACGTTTTGTTCCTGCGCCAGTTTGGGATACATTGCCGTGAATGCATCGGTATAGCGTTTGCCGTAGTTAGGCGTGATGCGGATCTGCATCAACAGAGGCTGGGCGTTGGCCTGCTTGACAGTGGTAATGATTTGCGTGAGATCGCGCTCGATGTCTGCGGTTGGGAAGCCGCGCAGGCCGTCATTAGCGCCCAGCTCGATCAGCACCCAGCGGGGCTGATGTGTTTTGATAAGTTCAGGCAGGCGGGCTAAGCCCTGAGCCGCAGTGTCGCCGCTAATGCTGGCGTTAATAACGGTTGGCGCGCCGGGCTGCCCCTTCCAGCGTTCGGCTAGCTGGGTGGCCCAAGCCTGCTCAATAGGCAACCGGTAGCCTGCGCTCAGGCTATCCCCCAGAATAAGCAGCGTGTCCGCCGCCGCGACGCGCAAAGACGACAGCCCCAGCAACAAAAGGATTGGTAGATGTCTGAAAATTACGTTCTTGAAGTTCGTCATTTAAATAAGTCTGTTGGTGAAGGAGAGAACATGCTTAACATCCTCACCGGAGTTGAGCTGGTTGTCAATTCAGGACAGACGATCGCGCTTATCGGCGAGTCAGGTTCGGGGAAGTCAACACTGTTGGGCATTTTGGCAGGCCTAGACGACGGCACAAGCGGTGACGTTCGGCTTTTAGGGCACGACTTGCCAAATATGGACGAAGAGGCCAGAGCTGCTCTGCGAGCGAAAGACGTGGGCTTTGTTTTTCAATCTTTTATGCTGGTGCCTACGCTAACAGCGTTGGAAAACGTTCAACTTCCTTCGCTGCTGCGTGGTGACGCTGAGCGCGACAGCAAAGTACAGGCACTGGCTCTGTTAGAGCAGCTAGGGCTTGGCAACCGAGCCGGTCATTTACCGGCTCAGCTGTCAGGCGGTGAACAGCAGAGGGTCGCTATTGCTAGGGCGTTTATCAGTCGGCCGACCATTCTGTTTGCTGACGAGCCAACCGGTAACCTCGATCGCCAGACGGGTGTAAAAATTGCCGATCTGCTGTTTTCTCTCAATCGAGATTTCGCCACAACGCTGGTGCTGGTTACTCACGATGAAACGCTGGCGGCTCGCTGTCAGCGCCAGCTGCGCCTTCGTGACGGTAAGCTTTGGGAGGCGGCATGATTTGGCGCTGGTTCTGGCGCGAGTGGCGTTCGCCGTCGCTGCTGATTGTCTGGCTTTCTTTAACTCTGGCAGTGGCCTGCGTATTGGCGCTGGGGCGCGTCAGCGATCGTATGGATCAGGGGGCTGAGTCAGCAAAGCAGGGACTTTATTGCCGCTGACCGTGTGTTAACGGCCAGCAGCCCGATTGATGATGCCTGGCTGAAGAAAGCTCAAGAAGAGGGGCTGGTTGTCAGCCGACAGCTGTCGTTTATGACAATGGCCTATGCCAACGATGCGCCTCTGCTTTCTTCGGTAAAGGCCGTTGATGGGAACTATCCGCTGTACGGCAGTTTGGATACGCTGCCGCCTCAACAAAAGCCGCAGCCGGGTACGGCGCTGGTCGCTCCACGGTTGATGGCTCTGCTGGGATTAAAAAACGGCGATCGGCTGGAAGTGGGGGACACTATACTCACCGTTAACGGTGAGGTGATTCAGGAGCCGGACTCGGGGTTTAATCCGTTCCAAACCGCGCCGCGCATTCTCATTCACTATCAGGACATCGAAAAAACCGGCGCTGTGCAGCCGGGCAGTCGCTTAACCTATCGCTATCTGTTTGCGGGTTCTACGGACGCGCTCGACCGCTTTGGTGAGTTTATTACGCCACAGCTTCGTCCCGATCAGCGGTGGTTCGGTACTGAACAGTCCGGTACGGCGGTAGGCAAGTCTTTACAGCGCGCGCAAAATTTCCTCTTACTGTCGGCGGTGCTGACCCTGCTGCTGGCGGTTGCTGCGGTAGCTGTGTCGATGGGGCACTACTGCCGCAGTCGGTACAGTCTGGTGGCGGTGCTTAAGACGCTAGGCGCGGGGCGTAAAGCGCTGCGCAGGCTGATTATCGGTCAGTGGCTGTCAGTGCTGGCGCTGGCGGGGGTGGTTGGCAGCCTGATTGGCATTCTGTTTGAACAGGGGCTCATGGCGCTGATGGCGCCGCTGTTGCCGAAAGCGCTGCCGCCTGCCGGGCCGTGGCCGTGGCTGTGGAGCCTAGGCGCGCTGCTGACTATTTCTCTGATGGTGGGGCTTCGCCCTTACGTGCAGCTGCTGGCGACCCGGCCTTTACGCGTGCTGCGGGCCGACGCTATGTCCAACGTTTGGCCGCTGAAAGTTTACATTCCCGCCATGCTGGCGACCGTCATGGTGCTGTTAGCGCTGGTGGCCGGATTCGATTTGACCTGGTGGGGTATTTTATTCGGCATTATGGCGCTCTCTCTTCTGCTGGGTGTGTTTGGCTGGTGCAGCCTGCTTCTGCTGCGTCGGTTGACGCTCAAAGGGCTAGCGGCGCGGTTGGCGGTAAATCGCCTGCTGCGGCAGCCGTGGGTGACGACGGCTCAGCTTTCTGCCTTTTCTTTCTCGTTTATGCTGTTGGCGTTGCTTATCGTTCTGAGGGGCGATCTGTTAGACCGTTGGCGGCAGCAGGTTCCGCCAGACAGCCCTAACTATTTTCTGATGAACATGACAGAAGGACAATTACCTTCTCTCAAGCAGTTTCTTAGTGAGAAAGGCATTGAACCGGGGGAGTTCTATCCTATCGTTCGCGTTCGTTTGACCGGCATTAACCAGCAAAAGGCGACGGAAAGGGTTAAAGAGGACGATCCCGGGGGCGAGGCGGTTAATCGCGAGTTGAACTTGACTTGGTTACACGGGGATAAGACATCTCCTAACGTGGTGACCAAGGGAGTCTGGCCGCCGAAAAGTGGGGAAGTCTCTATCGATGCTGGGCTGGCCGATCGCTTAGGGCTAGATATCGGCGATAAGCTGACTTTTACCGGCGATACGCAGGAGTTCAGCGCGACGATCTCCAGCCTGCGCCGAGTAGACTGGGAAAGCCTGCGCCCTAACTTTTACTTTATCTTCCCTCAGGGAGCATTGGACTCTTTGCCTCAGACTTACTTGACTAGCTTCCGCTACCAGCAGGACGGCACGGCGCTGGTCGATCTGTATCGTACATATCCAACCTTAAGCCTGTTGGACATCGGCAGTATGCTTAAACAGGTGACGACCGTATTTCAACAGGTAGGACGTGCGCTAGAAGCGATGGTAGCGTTAGTGATCGTCTGCGGGGGATTGCTTCTGCTGGCGCAGGTTCAGGTTGGCATGCGGCAGCGGCGGCAGGAGCTGGTGGTTTACCGCACGCTGGGAGCAGGTAAAAAGCTGCTTAGGCGCACTCTGTGGAGTGAGTTTGCTCTACTGGGGCTGGCGGCTGGGATTGTCGCTGCGGTAGGCGCTGAGCTTTCTCTGTGGTGGCTACAGCGTACGCTGTTTGACTTCCCGTGGCAGCCAAACTTCACGATGTGGATCCTGCTTCCTGCGTTCTGTGCCGGGCTTTTGTCCCTGTGCGGTGGCTGGCTGGGAGTTCGCCTGCTGGGCGGCAAGGCGCTCTACCGGCGGTATCAGGAGTAGATAGGGAAAGAAAGGAGAGAAAACAGCGAGGTGTATTGTCTTTCTGTGGGCGATGCCGAGCTGTTTTCTGCCTGCGTCTACTACATCGAATGATGAGCTATTCCTCCGCAGAAAAGTGGATCAGTGGTTCCATCTGCTGATGCAGTATACGCAGTACAAAAACGTCATTCTTCCGAATCCGATAAAATATAGCGTGATGTCGATAGTCTACTCTACGGATTTCTTGATGAATATCCGGATAGGCACGTCCGATAAAGGGTGACTGCACGATTGACCCTAGGATGTTTTCTAAGGCGTTTGTATAGTCGTCGGCCTGGGCCGCACCGAATGCAGTTAGCGTGTATTCGTAAATGCTGGCAAAGTCAATAGCGGCCAGATGGGACAGCTTATACACTGTGCTTTTGCTTTATTTTAGCTGCGATTTCATGCAGTGTCATATTGCTCTCCCCACTCTGTTCTCCAGCAAGAACCGCTTTTCTTAATGCATCCATTTCAGATTCCTTTTGTTCCAAAAGACGAAGCGCTGAACGTACGACTTCGCTGGTTGAACCATAGCGACCGGAGGCGATCATGCGACTGATAAATTCATCCAACTGTTCACCGATAGTGATACTGGTCGTTCTTGGCATAGATCCTCCTGTGTTAATAAATAACACAACTATAGCATGATGTTTTATTCCCAGTCACTTATGAAAAACAGCCTATTTTTCTGATGTATCCGTATGCTGATTAAGCTTGTTTTTGTAAATATAGAGAGGAACGATAAAGCTGTAATTTATGTGGAACAAGAGCTGCGTTGAATTCTCTGGATAGAGATCGCAATAAACTTAAATTAAGATTTGGAGTAAGAGTCTCAGCGGAATTACATCTTAAATAACTTCGCGTGGCTGCCAACTCGATATAGAAGAAGCTCTTTTTCCGTTCGTTGGTAAATTAATAGAAGGTCGGGTTTTCCGTGGCACTCCAGATATCCGGCATAGTATCCTTTTAGTCGATGCTATTTATACCTGTATGGTAGCGGCGATCCTGTTACCAACAGCCTTAATACCGTGTTGATTGCCGTGATGGCTGAGATATCGTTTTGATAGCTCTTCATATCCCGTTTGAACGCTGCTGCATACCGAATTTTCAGCATGATTACTTAAAAATCCCCTTCCAAAATTCATCAACACTGGTGGCTCGTTCACCATGGCCGTCTTCCAGCTCATGAATAGCCGCTTGAGTAGTGGAGTTAGGAATCTGATTTGTTTTTGTCGCATGAGTTAATACGAGGCGAATAAAGCTGGACATGTCCAAGTTGTATTCATGTGCAGTTTTAGCGACGGCGGCCTTTAATTCTTCAGATACCCGAACTTTTAACATTGCACTGTTCATTATATTTTCTCCAATAGACTGTGTGTCTATTGTGGTCCTAATGGGGTGCGGTACAAGTTGGATAGTTGAATATTGCGCAGAAATTTTGCCATGAACATTTAAAAATACTCCTGCTATCGTGATGGAATAGCGAAAAAAATCAGATAGTTTTTGCCTTTCTTGCGGAGGCGACAGTACTGCGCTCACTGGGGTTGAGCAATAAGGAAATGGTGTTATTTGAAAGCAGATCGCAATGAATTTAATGCTGTAGTCAATTTTTCATAACGAATTGTGAATGAGCTACTTTCTTAAGAACGGCAAGCAAGAAGTAGTAACTCATGCGGGAGCAACTCTATATAATTGCCGCTGAGTTCACTTCATAGAGCCTGACGTACTCGGCAATGCTAACAAGGAGCGTTTAATGAGCATTCTTTCCCGTTTTTTTGGTCGTCGTGATAATAAAGACAATCAGCAGTCCTCGGATCTGGTAGCGAACCCTGATAGTGATAATGGCGTCAGCCTGCAGGTGGTATTTGGCAGCGAGCTTTCTATTGATGAAGGCAAACTTGAGCAAACACTACGCGGTTTTGATCCGTCAATGAAGCAGGCGAAGTGCCAGAGAGATCCCGAGCTTGGCGATTTCTTCGCACTGGTTGGCTGGGGAAAGCACGTTGTTCGCATGGTTGGCTTTAATGCTCCTTTCCCGGCAGAGCACTTGGAGAAGTGTGTTGCGCCTTCACACTATGGTGCAGACATGAAAGCAGATGTTCGCGCCAGCCAGAGCCATATTATTCTTTGGTACGCCGGTTACGACGATAGCGTTCTGGAGCAGTATGTCGCGCTAGCTCTAGTGGCTGGGGCGTTAGAGAACTGTGGGGCTCTGGCAGTATTGAATGAAAATGCCCATACCTCACTGCCTGCGGGCGTGCTGGGCGAAATGGCAGCAGAGAAATATGGGCTTAATATGCTGCGCTACGGCCTGCCGTTAACGATGCTGTTCTGCGGTTTTGTGAAATATGACGTTGAAGGTGTTGACGGCGTCTGGATGCGGACCTACGGTGCAAACGACTTCGGCCTGCCGGACTTTGCCGCGCTGGCGTCAGGGCACGACGAAGGGCAGAAATACAGCGACATCTTCAACGGCGTCTTGCGCTATCTGTTGGACAGCGGCGCAACAATGGCTGCGGGCCATACGATGGAGGTAGAAGGTGGGCTGGTGATGTCGCTGCGTGAGCCTCAAGAAAGCGAATACTTCTTGGACGGCCCCGGTACGGTACTGGTGGCGGAGCTGATTGATGCTAGGCTCATTGCTCGGTGAGTCGATCTTGAGTATGTCGTTACAATCGGATAGAGCTTGAGCCAACGTGGATGGGGCACGCCATGAAAATAATTTTGCCAATTATTGATGTACTTCGGTCTTTAATTGGCATTGTCTTTTTTTTAGTAGCGATACCAATCTATTGGATATATCGCCTATTCGTTTTATTTGCGCTGTTTGTCTACCATTTACCACGACTGCTGCACGAGCGCGAAAAAGAAAAGAGACATCAGAAAAATGAGCAGCCACTGCATAACGAGCTACCACCACAAACAGTGCTGCCAGCTCTCAACACGCTGAATGCTGAAGAGTTTCTTAGGCTGACAGAGCGTGATATTCAAGAAAAGCTCGGGGTGCATCCAGAAAAAAGCTGTTCGATGGATTGGGGAATGAGTGTAGCGAGGTGGTGCTGTGAAGATGGATACATAGAATGCTGGTTTCAGAGTGGGGAGTGTTATGATTGCTCATTCCGGCAAAGCGGTAATGAGATAGATCATGCCGTATATTCTGCAAAAAAGTGATGCTATCGACATGACTAAATCATAGGGATATTGCAATCATCATGACGTCGATATGGGTTCTAGCCACTCTAACACTATTATCTTTTAGCACTTTTGCCGCCGACAACTGCACGCTTTCCGATCCCTCCCTAACGCTGCAAACCTACACTCTCAAGCCTCAAACCGAGCAAGTAAAAATGTACTGGCAGAAAGAGAACGGCGAGGCCTATGGCTCTTTGCGTTCTTTGCTGGCAAGCATCGATAACGACGGGCGAGTGCAAATGGCGATGAACGGCGGCATATATGACAAGGAGTATGCACCTCTTGGCCTGTATGTGGAAAACGGTGAGCAAAAAGTGGGGCTGAACCTTGCTTCCGGCGGCGGCAACTTTTTTATTCGCCCCGGAGGGGTGTTTTACGTTAAGGGCAAGCGTTACGGTATCGCTCGGCTAAAGGCGTTTAAATCCCTCAAAGGGGTAGATTTTGCCGTACAGTCTGGGCCAATACTGATTGAGAATGGCGCGATTAATTCTCGCCTGAAGCCCAGCGTGGAATCGCACAAGATCCGTAACGGCGTTGGTATTACCGACAGCGGTGACGTAGTGTTTATGATGAGCCAGCAGGGGAGCAACTTTTATGATTTTGCCTGCTACGCGAAATCAAAGCTGAAGATCCGCCAAATGCTTTATCTGGACGGCACTATCTCTAAAATGTACCAGAAGGGAAAAGGCGTGCCCTGGCAGTATCATCCGTTTGTCACCATGATAACGGTAGAGAAGAAAGAGGGGCAAAAGCAGTAACCTCGCCGTTAAGCGAGGATACCGGGAAGGTTTATCCATTCTCTCTCAGCGTTGCTATCGTCCACTTGAGGCTGGACTGATAGGCATCATCGAGCATGGGCTTCATCTGGGTGAGGGAGTCGCAGAGCGATTCAACGCTGGTGTGATTCAGGTTCAAATGACCGACCTTGCGGCCAGGGCGCACCTCTTTATCGTACCAGTGCAGGTGAACCAACGGTAGCGATAGCCATTGGGAGTTCACGTCGGTGCCGATCAGGTTGATCATGACAGACAGGCTGTGGACGTCCGGCTGGGGCATTGGAAGGTCAAGGATTGCCCGCAGGTGAAGCTCAAACTGGCTGATAGAGGCGCCGTTCTGCGTCCAATGTCCGCTGTTATGAACGCGAGGAGCCAGTTCGTTAATCAGCAGGCTATCGCCAACAATAAAGCACTCCATGGCCATCACGCCGACATAATCCAGCGCGTTAAGAATAGCCGAGAGCATCGTTTCTGCCTGATGCTGTAGATGTGCATCAGAAGCGGGAATAGCCACACTGGCGCGCAAAATCCCTTCTTCATGCAGGTTATGAGTGAGCGGATAAAAGACGCACTCTCCACGATGGTTGCGCGCGCCGACAAGAGACGCTTCGCCGCGAAACGCAATCGCCTGTTCTACGATAGCTGCACCGTAGGCGTCCTGCGGTAGAGTGTTTACATCTTCTTTTCTTAACCGCCACTGGCCTCGGCCGTCGTAGCCGCCGACGCGGCGCTTGACGATGGCAAGCTCCCCGAGTGACTGAAAGACTTCTGGCCACTGCTCGTGTTTTTCCAGAGGCTGCCAGGGGGGACGTCGCCAGCTTTAGCGTATCCAATAGGCGCTTTTGCGTCAGGCGATCGGCAAGGAGGGGAAAAACGTCGCGATTAACGAAGCCCGGATGCCGTGCCAAGATTTCCGTCAGAGGCGTATCCGGCCAGCGCTCTATTTCGGCAGTAATCACTGCATGCTGGTAAGGGACGGCTTCGGGTTCGGCATCAAGCCCAACCGGGTAAACAGCGATCCCCAAGGGTTCTCCCGCCTGACGCAGCATGCGTCCAAGCTGACCGTTTCCTAATATGCAGACCGGCTTCATGGGTTCTCCCTGGGATCGGGGTTGTTCAGCACTTCGTCGGTTTGTGCCTGACGCCAGTCAGCAAGGCGGAGATGAATAGCGCTATCGTGAAGTGCCAGAATTTGTGCCGCCAGCAGAGCGGCATTAGCCGCTCCGGCTTTACCGATAGCTAGCGTGCCAACGGGAATGCCGCGCGGCATTTGAACGATAGAGTAGAGGCTATCTATGCCGCTGAGCGCTGCACTTTGAACCGGCACACCGAGTACCGGGACAAGCGTCTTAGCGGCCAGCATACCCGGCAGGTGAGCTGCACCGCCCGCACCGGCAATAATGACGTCAAAGCCGTTTTCTTTTGCGCTTTCAGCGAAGCTAAACAGCTTGTCCGGCGTGCGGTGTGCGGAGACGACTTCGGTATGAAACGGGATGTCTAACGCGGTCAGGATTTCTGCGGCAAACTGCATCGTTGCCCAGTCGCTTTTGGAACCCATCACAATGGCGATTTTGGCCTTGGCGGCGCTGGCTGGCATAGGGGGAACGCTCCTAAAATCGTGCGGGAGTAAACATAATAGTCTCTTTCAGGGGCGCAAGCATATCATGCCGACGAGGCAAGGGAAACGTTTGCGTTTTCTCGGTTCGGGTAAATGCTGGTGGAAAAACTACAGTGGGAAGCTGGTAAGATCGATGCTGCCGTCGGGAAAAGCATATAGTGCGGAGCCCTGAGAGTGCCAGGCGCCAAGCACTACGCGTTCAGAGAGTTTTCCCTTAATAGTCATGTCGTGAATAGCCGGGCGGTGAGTGTGCCCGTGAACCATGTGAACAACATCGTACTTTTTCATTTCACTAATTACGGCCAGCGAGTTAACGTCCATCATGACCTGAGATTTGGTCTGGTTACTCATAGTGCTTTGGCTGCGCAGTCGGTTGGCTATCTTAAGGCGAAGGAAAAGCGGAAGACACAGAAAGGCGCGTTGAATAAACCGGTTATGCATATAGCGCCGAAACCGTAAATAGCTTGGGTCATCCGTGCAGAGCGTGTCGCCGTGGAGAATAAGGGTTTGAGTGCCGTAAACGTCAATCACCTGTTTCTCGGGAAGCAGCGTCATTTTACAGCGATCGGCATAGCGTTTGCCGAGGAGAAAGTCGCGGTTGCCGTGAATAAAATAGCAGGGGACACCGCGATCGTGCAGCGCTGACAACGCTTGAGCAACCTGCTCGTGCAGCTCGCTCGGGTCGTCATCGCCAATCCAGAATTCAAACAGATCGCCGAGAATATACAGCGCGCTGGCGTTTGCCGCATCGCGCTGTAAGAACGCAAGAAAACCGGCAGTAATTGCCGGTTCAGCTTCGCTTAAATGAAGATCGGCGATAAACAGAACTGTCATCGAAAGTGGATAGTGACTTATTCGCTGACGGTAACGCTGTTGATAACGACGTCTTCAACCGGAACGTCCTGATGCATACCGCTGCGCCCGGTTTTAACCTGCTTGATGCTGTCTACAATGTCCATGCCTTCAACAACTTCGGCAAAAACGCAGTAGCCCCAGCCGTCCATGCTTTCAGAACGAAAGTTCAGGAAGTCATTGTCGACGACGTTAATAAAAAACTGTGCGGTAGCAGAATGGGGGGCAGAGGTGCGAGCCATGGCCAGCGTGCCGCGCTTGTTTTTTAAGCCGTTATTGGCTTCATTTTTGATGGTGGCCTTTGTCTCTTTCTGAACCATGCCGGGTTCAAAGCCGCCGCCCTGAATCATAAAGCCGTTGATCACGCGGTGAAATACAGTGTTGTTATAAAAACCGCTGCGGCAGTAGTCCAGAAAGTTAGCGGCGGTGACCGGCGCTTCGTTGCTGAACAGTTTGATCGCGATATCGCCGTGGTTGGTATGAAGAGTAATCATTGAATATCCTAAGCCTGGTTAGAGTACATCGTGCGGTATTGTATATGAAGGCCGTAGCGGCTGCACTATCGTATTTCTTGAGGTGCTTTTCCCGCATCGGCAGTGTTTCTAGTTTATATGAATACCTTTTATCGCATTGAGCAGGCGCTCGGCAAGGCGCTGCATTTCACTGCGATCGTCGGGCAAAATACCCATAATTACAGCTGACCCTAGGAGTTTTTTCGCCGTATTGAAGATTGGGCAGGCAATAGCGCGAGCGCCGGGGATACCCTCCGTTTCACTTAAGCGCATTGAGTACCCTAGCTGCAGGATATGCGCTTTTTCTTCAGCATCAATGATTGCTTGATGTTTAAAGCGCTCTGAAAACGTCAGAAATATTTTACCCGCCGCACTGTTGGCTAATGGCAGTGGCGTATTGTCTTTATAGTCCAGCTCAATATTTTTATTACTGCGGTTGTAGTGAGTTAGCGTTGGCACATCGTTAACGATAACGGCTAGGCCAGTAGAAATGTTGAGCTCGTCTCTCAGCTGACACAGCGCATTGTTGATTGTAATGATGAGTCCGTTTTGCGACTTGGCCTCTTCTCCTAAAAGAGAGAGCTTGTTGCCCAGAGAATAGAGGCTGGTTTCTGGATCCTGATAGATAAGCTGGCTTCGACACAGCGAAACCAGATATTTGTGCAGTCGACTTTTCGACAGCCCTGACAGCCGGGCAATGTCGATAGCCCTTGCGGAAGCGCCGAGTTCAGCGATGGCATCCAGCACGGTAACCGCGATTTCGACAGAGTTCACGCCTTGAGTCTGGGTTTCTGACATGCATTTAAGCCTTAAGGAATCGAGTGAATAGTGGCATAGCCTAACACCTCTTTTTATTCCTGACTATCTTCTTGTTATTCAAGGTATACCTCGTTAATTAGCTGATTTAAATCTATTTCATCTTTTTTGTACGCTTAAATCTGCAACATCTCGGTGACACTTATTTGGTACTAAATTGACCTCGATCAGTACACCATAAGTTAACCATGGTTTACTTATGGTGTCTTATTTGATCTGTAAGACCCATAATCATCGATGTGAGCAAGATGACAAAAACAAGAACGTGGTGAGGAATATCATGAAAAAATTATCGGAGATCAGAATGAGGCGCCGGACCCTGCTGAAAGGGCTCGGCGTGATTGGTCTGGCATCCCTGTCTCCCTGTGCGTTTTCGCAGGCCAGTGAGGACAAGAAGCCACTGCCGGTTGTTCGCCTTAAGCTGGGTGACTACCAGACATTCAGATCGACCTGCGCAATGGAATGTCTGCACTGCAATCTGACTGCCTACGTGCATCAGGGCGAGCTGAAGAAGATCGAGGCCAGCAAAGACTTTAACGTCAAGTGCTGCCTGCGGGGCATGAGTCGCACCAAGTGGGTATCTCACCCTCTGCGGGTAAAAACGCCGATGCTGAGAATAGGTGAGAAAGGTGAAGGAAAGTTCAAGCCCATTACATGGGATGAAGCGCTCGATCTGATAGAAAAAAATATTCGCGACACCATTGCCAGCCACGGCAACAAGGGCATGTTGATTTCGGCCGCCTCGGGCAACATGGACTCTATCAAAAACGATATGGGGAAAGCCTTTTTCGACTACCTAGGCGGTTCAACGAAGCAGGCTGGATCGCTATGCTGTGCAGCCGTTACGGCGGCAATGATACCGATGCTTGGGCTGAGATATGCCGATACCCGTGACACCATTGCCGATAGCCGCTATATCCTCTGCTGGGGTAACAACCCGGCGGTAACGATGCAGGCCTACTTTAAAGAATACTTAAAGGCACAGGCTAGCGGGGCGAGGCTGGTTGTCATCGATCCTCGTTACAGTGAAACGGCAGCTAAGGCCGACGAGTGGATCCCGATTGTTCCCGGTACGGACACTGCGCTAGCGCTCGGCATGATTAAAATCATTATGGATGAGGCGCTTTACGACGCTGACTATCTGCGTCAACACACCGGTGCACCCTATCTGGTGGATGCTGATAAAAAGCAAAAGCGAGAAAGTGCTGAGGATAAAGAAAGCTATCTTGTCTACGATACGGCAAGTCAGCGTCTTGTTCGTCACGATGTGCCAGGCATCGTACCTGCATTAACTCAGGCAGAGCTGCCTGCTAACGCCGATTACACCACTGTATTTGAACTGATGCGTGCTGAAGCGCAGCCGTGGGATGTGGCAAAAGTTGAAGCCGAAACAGACGTACCTGCCGCGACAGTGCTGCGTTTAGCTCGGGAATACGCTAACAACAAGCCGTCAATGATCGTGCAGAACATGTCCGGCGCACAGCGTACGGAGTTTGGTACCTACGTGGCCGCCAGCCAGTTCTATCTGGCGCTTCTGACCGGTAATGTTGGCAAAGCCGGTGGCGGTGTG
Source organism: Leminorella richardii (assembly GCF_900478135.1). Lineage (NCBI taxonomy): Bacteria > Pseudomonadati > Pseudomonadota > Gammaproteobacteria > Enterobacterales > Budviciaceae > Leminorella > Leminorella richardii. Next base: position 2,420,546 of record NZ_LS483470.1, on the reverse strand, counting down.
TGTGATGCCGGTGGCGTTCGTCAGATGGCTAAAATTAATGCGCCAGTCCCGCCTGCACCCAATGCCGAAAAGATCCCTTCTATTCCCGTCGCCAAGCTAGGGGACTGGATTGTTAATGAACGCCCGCATCCGATCAATTTCTGGTGGATTATGACGCTGAGTGCTGTCACTCAGCTGCCTAACACCAATATGGTCAAAAAGGCATTGAAGAAGGTGCCCTTTGTGGTGGTGGCTGACAACTTGATGACCTCTACGGCGATGTATGCCGATCTGGTATTGCCCGTAACGACCATTTTTGAGGACGTCAGCCTGATGGCCGGCGTGCGCAGTCACTATATCCAACTGATGGAAAAAGCCGTTGAACCAGTGGGCGAGGCTAAACCTGACTACTGGATCTTTGCCCGTCTGGCGGAGCGCTTTGGCTTCGGTGAAGTGTTTAATCAGCCGATCGAGCACTACATTGAAAACTGTCTGAAGGGCACCGGCGTCACCATTGAGCAGTTGAAAAAAGGCCCGGTAAAGCCTGTTGAGGCACCGTGGATACCCTTTAAGGACGGCGTTTTCCGTACTCCGACCAAAAAAGCACACTTCTTTATTGAAGAGTGGCAGAAAAAGAACTTCTCGCCCATCGTGACCTATATGCAGGTGAAAGAGTCGCCCAAGGGCTCGCCAGAGCTGGCGCAGAAATATCCACTGATGGCGGTTCAGCGCAAGCTGGCGCGCAGCATTCACTCTAGCCACGGCATGAATGAATGGATCTTGGAAATACAGCGCAATCAGCCCAATGTGCTGATCCATCCTGACGATGCGGCGAAGCGCAATATTCAAAACGGCGAGTGGGCGGTTGCCTTCAACGACCGGGGAGAGCATCGCGCTATCGCTATCGTTACGCGCCAAATCAAGCGCGGCGTTGTTTGTCTGGACAACGGCTGGTGGGAACAGCAGGGTGGCAGCAGCAGTCATGTCACTAACGACTATTCCGAAATATTAAGTACTGGGCACTGCTGTAACAGCACCCTGGTTGACGTCAGGGCGGAGGCATAATCATGGTTAGACAGTATGGATTTCTCGTGGATATGCGCGGCTGCTACGGCTGTAAAACCTGTTCGATGGCCTGTAAATCGGAAAACGTCACGCCACCCGGAGTGCAGTGGCGAAAGGTTAGAGAGTTCAGCTCTGACGATCCGAACAGCATCGCCTATATCTCTATGTCCTGTAACCACTGTGACGACCCTCAGTGTTTGAAGGTATGTCCGGCAAGTACCTACACCAAGCGGCCTGACGGCATCGTGGTGCAGGATCACGAAAAGTGTATCGGCTGCCGGATGTGCATTATGGCCTGCCCATACAACGCGCCGGTGTTTGACCCAGTTGAGGGTAAGACCAGCAAGTGCAATATGTGCGCGGAGCGTTTAGATGAGGGGCTAATGCCTCGCTGCGTGGAGTCCTGCCCGGCTGGCGTTCTGCAGTTTGGCGACATTGATGAGCTGCGCCGTCGCCACAGTGCCGATCTGTCGCGTATTGAAACGCGCTATAAGCTGCCGGACCATCGCATCAGCGGCCCGAATATCGTCATCATTCCCGCAGGCGATAAGGAGTAACGCCATGTCTGAATATGAACTTCCTTTGGTTTTCTTTACCGTGCTCTGCCAGTGGGCCGTGGGCACAATCGTTGCCATCACGGTGCTTGTTTACCTTCAGCCAGCGTGGCTGACGGATGAACGGCGCTTCGCCTGCCTGCGAAAGCTTGCTGTCGGCGTATTTATTGTTAACGCTATTGGTTCTCTGTTGTCGCTTTTGCACTTGGGGACGCCAACCGGCGCCTATCGCGCCATTTTGGGCATCGAGCACTCGTGGCTTAGCCGCGAAGTGGTGGCTTTTTTCCTGCTGAATGCGGTCGCGTTTTTTTGGACAGTAGCCTTTGTGTTTCTCGGCCGTCGACAGGCGCTGCTTAAAGGGCTTAGCCTGCTGACTTCTTTCGTGGGGATTGCCGCTGTTTTGGTATCAGCACAGGTTTACTATCAGATGAGCAGCCACCCGATGTGGCACTCTGTAATGACTCACTTGAGCTTTATCGCGACTGCGATGCTGCTGGGCTTTGTGACATTGAGTCTGGTAATAAGCGTTCGTAACGCCGTCAGCAGTGAGGAGAGCGGCGCGCTGCCGGGCCTTTTACCGTGCGGTATTCTGCTGGGGGCTGCGGCGCTGCTGGTGGTTATTCTGTGGTACGGCCAAGGGCTAGTACGACAGGATCAGCTGATGCAGAGCGCAATAGTTATCTTTAGTTCAGGGCTGTTTGGCTGGCTGATTTTTGGCGGCGTACTGACGGGAAGCGCGCTGGCATTTTATCTGCTGCGTAAACCTACACTGTCAACGGCGACTGGCGGCATTCTGATGCTGGTGGTGCTTTCTGCTGCGGTATGCGGTCGGATGCTGTTCTACTACGGCGTGATGAGCCAGTCTCCCTGGTTTTAGCGTTTTCTGACGTGAATGATTAAGCCGCTGCGCACTGTGTTCAGCGGCTTTTGTTTTTATGCATCGTTCGAGATCTTGGCCTTTCTCTTGCAAAGGTCTTTTAATCAGGTTTCAATATGTTGATTAACGCCCTGACGATTAACGTTTGTACGGGCGGCTTCGTTTAACCACACAACACAGAATAACGGTTACCCCATGCTAAAGATTTTTAACACCCTGAGCAGACAGAAAGAGGAATTCAAGCCTATTCACCCCGGTAAAGTGGGGATGTACGTGTGTGGGGTAACGATTTACGATCTGTGTCATATCGGCCACGGTAGAACCTTCGTCGCGTTTGACGTTGTGGCTCGCTATCTGCGCTTTGCAGGGTACGATCTGACCTATGTGCGCAACGTGACTGACGTTGACGACAAAATTATTCGCCGCGCGGCAGAAAATAAAGAGAGCTGCGACCAGCTGACGGCGCGCATGCTGGCGGAGATGCACGCTGACTTCGACGCGTTGAATATCCTTCGCCCCGATCTGGAGCCGCGGGCAACTCACCATATTAAAGAAATTATCGAGCTGGTGGAGCTACTGCTGGCGCGCAATCACGCCTACGTGGCAGACAGCGGCGATGTGATGTTTGCCGTGGATACCGATCCGGACTACGGGCTGCTGTCTCGTCAAGATCTGGAGCAGCTGCAGGCCGGGGCTCGCGTTGAAGTGGCTGACGTTAAGCGCAATCCCATGGACTTCGTGCTGTGGAAGATGTCTAAACCGGGCGAGCCAAACTGGGAATCGCCCTGGGGGCCGGGTCGCCCTGGTTGGCACATTGAGTGCTCTGCGATGAACGGTAAGCAGCTGGGTGAACACTTTGATATTCACGGCGGCGGCTCTGACCTGATGTTCCCTCACCACGAAAACGAAATTGCCCAGTCTACCTGCGCCCATGATGGACCGTACGTGAACTACTGGATGCACTCCGGCATGGTGATGATCGACAGGGAGAAAATGTCTAAATCTCTGGGCAACTTCTTTACCATTCGCGACGTGCTTAAGCACTACGATGCGGAAACCGTGCGCTACTTTTTGATGTCAGGCCACTATCGTAGCCAGCTTAACTACAGCGAAGAAAACCTGAAACAGGCCAGAGCGGCACTTGAGCGCTTCTATACTGCGCTGCGCGGTACTGACGAGTCTGTTGCGGCACAGGGCAATACGGAGTACGAGTCGCGTTTTCGCGAAGCGATGGACGACGACTTTAATACTCCAGAGGCCTATTCCGTGCTGTTTGACATGGCGCGGGAAGTGAACCGCTTAAAGGCTGAAGACGCAGCAGTGGCAAACCAGCTGGCGGCGGAACTGCGCCGGATTGCTCGCGTTTTGGGACTGCTGGAACAGGAGCCAGAGGCGTTTTTGCAGGGCGCCTCTCAGTCCGGTGACGACGATGAAGTGGCTGAAATTGAATCCTTGATTAAACAGCGCAATGACGCCAGACACGCAAAAGACTGGGCCGCTGCCGATGCAGCGCGCAATCGCCTGACGGAGATGGGTATCGTGCTGGAAGACGGCGCGGGCGGCACAACTTGGCGACGTAAGTAGATAAAACGCCGTCGGTTACGCAATGCTTGGCTAATGGCCTCTGACGCCCGCGCGTTCAGAGGCTTTTTTTCGCGAAAGAGGCGAGATCATGAAAAAATATCTTAACGCAGCGCTGTTTGCACTGTTGCTGTCAGGATGCGACGGAGAGAGCCAGCCTAAAGACGGTGACTACCTGATTGACGACATCCGCGTGGAGTTCGACAACAGTAACGAGAAAGACGACGCCGAAGGGCGAATGTCTCTCCAGCAAGGGATCGCCGAGAGTATTGGTAAGGTCAAAGACGATATCTATTTCCATATCACGCCAGCGGAAGTGTCTTACTACACGGTTGACGGCAAGCGTATCGAGAGCGTTAAGGACGGTCGGATACAGATAAACGACGGCTGGGTTACGGTAAAAACGGACGGAAAGGGCGTTATCCAGCTGGTGTCGGACAAGGAGATGACCTGCGGCTTTTATGACTGCGTTATCACCATGACGCTGAAAAGTGTGGATGAAAAAACGCCCGAGCTAGTGTCAATGAAGCAGCGCTTTGAGCAGCAGGAAAAGGCCTATCAAGAGAGACTGCTTAAAGAAAAAGAGACTTTTAACCGCGCACCGATGAAGGATTTTCCCGGTATCCTATTTTCTCCCTACGGGCGCTTTAACATTAAACTTCCCGTTGATGTATACGACACGCTCAGCCTGAGAAATTCAGGGATTTATGTGCGCAAAATGGAAGGATTACTGATCGACCTGAATAATGAAGATACGTCTATCTACCGGTTCAACAACAGGCAAAATAATATTAACGCTGAGCTGTTTGTCGTCAGTGCGAAAAAAAACGATTTTAATCTGACTTCATGGCTGTCCCGCCAAAGTGACGTGCTGTTTCAGTCCGAGAACGGTGCGGTGTATTACAATCAGCATGGTGCTATGGAAGTATTTTACTTTCAATATGATGAGTCAATTCAACGCTACTTTATCGGTCTGGCAAACGTGCAAACGGTAGAGGCCGCGGTACAGGTCTTTTCTATCTTGCGCACGATGGATGAGCGCTACCGCGGTAAGAACGTTGTGACGATGGACGATCTGTCGCTTTCTCAATCCGCGCTGGAAAAAAAGTATCAGGCCAAAGTGAGTGACTATTTTAACGTTGCGGATGTTCATCAGGCGATTTGGCAAAGCGTCGACCAGATTTTGGAAAAGCCCTATCGCTTTATCGAGCGGGGCGATTCCATGACGTCAGTGCGGGTAAAATACCCGTCAGAAACGTTTGAGAAGAGTGTTTATATTGAGCTTTATGGGCAACCTATCGCGAAATTAACTGCTGATTCACAAAAGCGCAATCCTAAGGGCAAGCTAGTAGGGAACGTTTTTACCTATGGCGATGAGGAGGGTAAGGACTACGACTACTATGTGGACGTGGGCGATGGGTTAACGCTGAAGCTTACGGTACCCTACGAGTCAGGTAATGTCTTAGAAAGGATGCTGTTTCTGCACGTTTTTAGGCAGCTCGATTTGACTAAGTTTCCGGTGATTTCGCCAGAAGAGCGGAAAAACCTGTTTAAGTATAGCCAGAAGCGTTATGCCAGCAGCGAGCCAGACGACCGTCACTTTGCGCTGTATGAGGGGCTGATTGATAGGCAGGGCAACCTGATTGTTGCAAATCCTAAAGACGGCTATTTTGAGTTTAGCGAAACGCCGCCCTTTATTGTTGGTACCAAGTGGAAGCAAATAAACCAGCAGGGAACTTACCGCAGGACGCCGGAAGGATTTATCTTTGATGAAAACGGCAAGCTGCTGCTTCATACGGCGGCGTTTGAAGAGATTGTCGAACAGCATTTGGCTATTGCGGGCGATAAAGGGAAATTAGGGATTTACGACCTGAAGGCTCAGAAGTGGCTGCTGGCGCCGTCGCACAGTCAGCTGTCTTGGAAAGACGGCGTGTTTCTCGCTTCCGATATAAAAGAAGTAGAGTCTGGGGGCATCACATCAGTCGATTATCTGCGCGACTATCTGTTTGATAAAGAAGGGCGACTATTAGCCCAAGGGAAAAGAATCGAGGAAGTTAACGGGAGAAACCGTCTCATTGTCGCGAGTGAAAGTGGAAGCGTTAGCCTAATTGATAGGCAAGGGAACGTGCTGTTTAGCCACCAAGGCAGCGAGCTTCAGTATATTCCCGACATTGACGCCTATGCGCTTACTCTCGGTGATTACGACAGTAAGGAGCGAAAGCTTGGTATCGTCAGTGAGATGGGGGAAACCATCATTCCGATGGAGTATGAACACTACCGCGTTGTCGAAGGGTATTTGCAGCTGTGGTCAATGGACTTCAAACAGTCGACGCTGTTTGAGCTGGACAAGGTGCGCCACTGGCGGGAAAACCAGCCGCTGAAGGGCGAACCGTTGACCCAGTAGCCGCGTTATTTTCGACGCGATGGGTAGTGAACAACGTTATAGAAGTGCACGACGTCAGCGCTGGGATTAGCATAGCTGTGCTCTCTGCTTGCGTTAAAGCGAAGAGAGGCCATCGGCGCGACAGTGTGGCTGACGCCGTTGGCCTCGATAACAACGCTGTCGCTGATGGGCATCACGTCCTCAATAACCCCCTCTTCATGAGCACACGAGGCGTGATAGCCGCCGGGGCGTAGTGCAATCAGCAGTATTTCATAGCCTAAAACCGGATCGAAGGGCTGAATAGACTTGGCCTCGATGACTTCTTGTCCTGACGCTAAAGTGAGGTCTTTATCTTCGGCTGTTTGATTGGGTAAAAAGGCGCTAAAAGGGATTTGAAATCCTGTGGCGATCTTCCAAAGGGTCAGAACCGTTGGATTAGATTCACCTCTTTCGATTTGCCCCAGCATGGCCTTACTGACCTGAGAGATTTCAGCCATTTTGTCGAGGCTCCAGCCGCGTTCTTGCCGAGCCGATCTTAGTCTTTCCCCAATAAAATTGGTGAGTTCACTCATCCAAGCCTCTTTTTGCTGATTGTGCGTTATAGCGCACAGTGATAAGCTGTCTTAAACATGCGTTATAACGCACAGCCTAATAGAGTTGTGCGAGAATGTCACCTATCGGGAGAGGGCATGAAGGCGTTTATTTTCGGTATCCTTGCGGCGTTTTTCTTCTCTTTTACCTTTATCTTGAACCGTACGATGGAGCTTGAAGGCGGCAGCTGGCTGTGGAGTACAGCACTGCGCTTTGTATTTATGCTGCCCATTCTGGCGACTGTGCTGGCGGTGCGCGGCGGTCTTCGCCACAGTCTTCGTCACCTGTTGGCGCACAAGAAAGCTTATTTACTCTGGAGCACTGTCGGCTTTGGCCTGTTCTATGCGCCTCTGACGTTTGCCAGCGTTTTCTCGCCGGGCTGGCTAGTGGCGGGAAGCTGGCAGATAACCATTATTGCGGGCACTTTATTGATCCCCTTTTTGTCGAGCGCCGACGGTGTTCGACACCACATTCCCTGGCGACAGCTGCGCTGGTCTTTACTGATCCTGTTTGGTGTAGTCATGATGCTTTGGGAGCAGGCCGTCTCGGCTAGTCTGTATCAGGTACTGCTTGGCCTGCTGCCGGTAGTGTTTGCGGCGTTTATGTATCCTCTGGGAAATCGCCAGATGATGTTTGTCTGTCAGGATGATGTGGATACCCTCCAGCGAGTGTTTAACATGACGCTGGCCAGTCAGCCTTTTTGGCTGCTGATCATGCTGTGGGGATATTGGGATCACGGTTTGCCCAGTGCGGGGCAGATGACACAGTCCTTCCTAGTGGCGCTGTTTGCTGGCGTCATTGCCACTGTGCTTTTCTTTGCCGCGACCCAATTGGTTAGGCGGGATATGAAAAAGATGGCGACAGTGGAGGCAACGCAGTCCGGTGAGGTGATTTTTACGCTGCTGGGGGAAACGCTGATTTTAGGCATGCTTATGCCTAACCCGCTGGCTCTAGGGGGCATTGCCCTTATTGTCATGGGCATTGTAGCGCAGAGCGCACTGCCTCTGTTAGAGGGCAAACGTCGTTAACCGTACGGCAGCGTCAGTGAGCATATTTTCTATTATCTCATGGGATCCAGGAGTAGAGTCTTTAGAGGGTACATTAAGACAACCTTGGAGGAGATATGTGTCATTTTACGGGGCGCGTCGCCATCGTAACGGGAAGTACTAACGGTATTGGCGAAACTGTTGCAGAAATACTCCATGAACAGGGGGCATCGGTCGTTATTGCCTCCAGAAACAAAGCACAGTCAGAAGAAAAAGCCTTCTTTCTTGATTCCACTGGCGTAACCGCATTTGGCGTAGAGTGCGATGTTTCAGATCCCTTTTCGGTACAAAGTATGGTTGAAAGCGTGATGGCACGATTCGGCAGAGTCGACTGTGCCGTTAATAACGCCGGTACGACGGGAGATCACAACCTGTGTATTCCCGAACAGTCTTTAGAAAACTGGGATCGGGTTATTTCTAACACGCTTAGCAGCGTCTTTTACTGCCTAAAATATGAAATACCGGCAATGTTAAAGAGTGGGGGCGGTGCCATTGTTAACCTGTCAGCAGTGAACGGATTTGTAGGGATAGAAGGACTGGCACCCTATACAGTTGCCAAACACGGTGTGGTGGGATTGACCAAAACGGCTGCCTTAGAGTTTGCAACCAAGAATATTCGCGTTAATGCTGTCGCGCCGGGATATGTTGATACACCGCGAATGAAAGCGTTACCGGACGACGTCAGGAAGGCGTTTAGCCACAGCCACCCGATGGAGAGAATGGCGGAAAGAAAAGAGATTGCTGAATTTATTGCGTTTCTGCTTTCTGATAAAGCCAGCTTCTGTACCGGAGGAGTTTACCCGGTTGACGGAGGCTATTTAGCCCGATAGTTAGCTTTTATTAAGCCGCTGGTAACGTTCAGCGGCTTTTGCTAGCCTGCCAAATCTATTATTCAGGGAAGAGATAGATATGCTTAAGAATATGAAAAGGGCGCTCAGAGGCCTGATAGCCATTCTCACTATGGGCTGTGCTTTGAACCCTGCCTTTGGCAGTGGAAACCAGTGTGACAGCCTCATTGAGAAATATGAGCTTTCTATCGGCTGCTGGGTAAATAACAGTGTTTCTCTTATTCTCTATGTAGAAAACGAGCGCCTGTGGCTGTCTGAAGTTGAATCTGGGGCTCAGGAAAGAAAGCGTGAAATGGTGATGAACAGCGTAGAGGGTGAGATTAGAATAAAATATGCCTCACCCGAGTTTCGTTTCTCCACTGAGTTTTTGACGATTGCTCAAGACGATCGCCTTGAGTTTCGTGATATCGCAAGCGGGGAAAGTGCCCTATATCTGTCGTTAGAAAAAAGGGCCGATGTGAATACCCAACGATTAAATCAAATATGTCAAAAGCGTTTGGATTGCCGATGACTACTGGAAACTGCAGTAATTAGTACGAAGTGTTGAAATACACGGTATCCAACTTGGGATGTATGCTGAAGGTACTGGCGTTATTGAAGAAGGAATAGAATCAGGCCAACCTATATCTAGATACAGCGCCTGCTGGTTCTTTTCAAAAAGATGATTTAATAGTAACTCATTGATTTTATTGGCGCCCCCAGAAGGATTCGAACCTTCGACCTACGGCTTAGAAGGCCGTTGCTCTATCCAGCTGAGCTATGGGAGCGTTGGGAAGAGCGACGCGACAAACGCGTCAGTGGGCTGGGATTATACGGCTCTTCCTCGGTCAGTCAATAATTTTAGCCGCTAAGCGGTCGATAATGCGCCGCTTCTCTCTTAACTGGCGATAACCTGAGCGCTACGCAGGCGATATTTGATCTCAATTACCCCTGACAGAACGCCGTTCATCTGACAGAATAGTCTCCCCCGTGGTTAATAAAGTGGATCGATTCTCAGATGTCAGCAAAGATTATTGATGGTAAGGCAATCGCTCAGCAGCTAAGAGCGGAAATTGCCGCTAGCGTACAGCAGCGGCTCCAGGCGGGCAGGAGAGCGCCCGGTCTGGCGGTGGTTCTGGTTGGGGAAAGCCCCGCGTCGCAGATTTATGTCAACAGCAAGCGCCGCGCCTGTGAAGAAGTTGGCTTTCTCTCGCGTTCGTTTAATCTCGACAGCACCTGTTCTGAGAGTGAGCTACTCACGCTGATTGATTCCCTGAACAACGACCCGCTTATTGACGGTATTCTGGTTCAGCTTCCTCTGCCAGAAGGCTTTGACAATACCCGCATTTTAGAGCGCATTTCTCCTGAAAAGGACGTTGACGGTTTTCATCCCTATAACGTTGGTCGCCTGTGCCAGCGGGCTCCGAAGCTGCGCCCCTGTACACCGCGCGGCATTATCACCATGCTGCAGCGCTGTGACATCAATACCTATGGCCTAGATGCGCTGGTTATCGGCGCTTCTAACATTGTTGGCCGCCCAATGGGGCTTGAGCTGCTGCTAGCGGGATGTACTACAACCATCACTCATCGCTTTACGCAAAATATGGAAAAGAAAGTGCGCGAGGCCGATCTGATCGTTGCCGCAGTTGGGCGTCCCGGATTTGTGCGCGGTGAGTGGATCAAGCCGGGTGCGATCGTGATTGACGTCGGCATTAACCGGTTGGAAAGCGGCAAAGTCGTCGGTGACGTGGAATATGATACGGCGGCAGAGCGTGCGGCCTGGATCACGCCGGTTCCCGGCGGTGTTGGTCCTATGACGGTTGCAACGCTGATGCAGAATACGCTACAGGCGTGCGAAATGTATCACGATCCGATGTAGGCCTGATGATATAGGCTCAATATAAAAAAGTGCAAAAGCGGGTGCCGTTGATAAACGTTAACGGCATCCGCTAAAAGTAAATTTATTCTCCCCTGTGCTTAACCTGTTGCCTGACAGTTCCGTCAATCGTATAGTATAAATCCTCTCTTTTATTGCATAAATAATCACTCAGTAGAGGTGAGGGTTCGTTATCGTTATAAAAATACCTCGGAACGGCTACGCCAACGTTCAGGTTTACCGTTACCGATGATATGCAACACATCAAAAGGAATAGCATGAAACTTAATCATTTAATGATCGCTGGCGCGCTGTCGCTTTTTAGTATGGTGGCATCTGCCGCAGAGCCGCTGGTGACCTTTGTCTGTACCGGAAATACTGGTCGCAGCCCAATGGCAGAGGCGCTGGCTTCCGATCTGATTAAAAAGGAAAACCTGAATATTTTGGTTCAATCTCGTGGCGTGAATGTCGATCCAAAAGAAACGACGCCAGAAAAGGGAACGGAAACCGTTCTTAAAGAGCGCGGTATTGATATTTCTCACCACAAGGCCACCCAGCTTTCGCAGGCTGACATCGATAAGTCGACCCTGCTGTTGACCATGACTCAGGGGCATAAAGATAAAATCCTAGCCAATTTCCCTGCCGCGAAGGATAAGGTTTATACCCTAGCTGAATTTGCAGCCAACAAGCAGGAAGATCTTTCGGATCCTTATGGTAAGCCTCTTGAAGCCTACCGGACTGTTGAGAAGCAGCTGGACGAACTGCTGCCCCTAGCGCTGAAGAAAGTCGCGCAAAAGTAGCAGAATGTGTTAACCCTATTCAGGACGGGTTACATATTGATAAAAAAGGCGCCAAAGGCGCCTTTCTTTGTGGAGAACAGGGTTTATCAGAACTGATAAACAAACGCGACAGAGACGATATCGTCTGTAGAGATACCCGCGTTTTTGGTAAAGGTGTTGTCGTCCAGCATGTTGATTTTATAGTCGATCTTGGCAGCCATATTTTTATTGAAGTAGTAGTTAGCGCCTACGTCAATATAGTTAGCCAGCTCTTCGCTGTTATAGGTTTTGGTGCCGATATCGTGCTGCAGGTCTTTACCTTTCGAATAAACCCAGGCCAGAGAGGGTTGCAGGCCGGACTCAAACTGGTATTGGGCAACCAGTTCAATATTTTGAGTCTTGTTAGCGACTTCGTCATCGCTACCGTATAGATTCATGTTGTAAGTCTGGGCATAAATAGCGGCTAAATAGATATTATTATCATCGTATTTAAAGCCGGTACTAACGGCGTTTGCGCGGTCACCGCGGCCGTCTGCGCTTTGAGCGTCGGTTCTGTCAGATGACGCGTAGGCAACGCCAAAGGATAAACCCATACCCAAATCGTAGGTTGTTGACATACCCCAGCCGTCGCCGTTGCGGTCAGTTCCGTTGCGATCGCCAGCGTCATTACGACCCTGATACTGAACGGCGAAGTCTAGGCCTTCAACCATGCCAAAGAAGTTTTTATTGCGATAGGTTGCCAAACCGCCAGCGCGCTGGGTCATGAATACGTCGGTTTGCTGATAGGAGTCGCCGCCAAACTCAGGCAGGACGTCAGTCCATCCGCCGATATCGTACAGAATGCCGTTATTGCGGCCGTAGTCCAGCGAGCCTGCGTCACCGATTTTAATACCGGCATAGGCATAGCGAGTGGTTGAGCCGTTGTCACCGCTGTTTTCGGCGGAGCTAGCGGTCAGCTCTGCTTGATAAAATCCATAGCCAGTGATTTGCTCGTTAACCTGAGTTTCACCCATGATGCCAAAGCGAACGAAGCTGTTGTCTCCGTCTTCACCCTTATCGCTTGAAAAGTAGTGATTGCCTTCAATTTGACCGGAAACGTCCAGCTTATTGCCATCTTTGTTGTAGACTTCGGCCGCATTTACCGCTCCCGCTACCATCATTGCGGGAAGCAGCCCTGCCAATAGTTTATAGTTCTTCATGTCTTTTTCCCTTGAATAAAGCTGATTAAATTGACCGCGAGCGCATTAAAAGAATGGGATAACGAGGCGACGTTTCCCCTCGGCGGCGGGCTTTATTGAATCAGACTATAGGGGTACATACAATGGAGAGTGATAATTATTTTCATTATCATTTTGCTTTTGGTCAAAGATAAGGGAATTAACGTTTTTAAAGAGAAGTTTTAATCGGGTTTGCTGTGAGGTAAAGGAAAGAAAACTCACACGACGTTTGGGGATATAATGTGTGGGTGAACGTTTAGGGAAAGGGGAAAAAATGAATAAGGGAATAGCCGCGATGGCGTTGGCATTTTGCTCTTTATATGGTGGTTCGGCATTTGCCGATGCGCTCAACGACTATCTTGACGCTCGCCCAGTGGTGAAAAAAGATTTGCGCGTAAGAATTGTTTTACGCCATCTCACGCGAGAAATTGCAAAGGAAAACAGCGTAAAGGTAAATTCTCCTGAGTATCAGCAGCGAACTGAAGAGTTTGCCCGTCTGGCAACGTTAAGAATGAAAAACATGTGTATAGACGGCACTCTAGAACAAGAAACAGGGCTTGCGACAGGCAGTTGTAAAGTGATTGAACAGATTCGGGAGTAGTCGTACTGCGAGAGCGTGGGGCTTCGCTGAGAGGGATAAATTAACCGAGGGGCGTTAGCGTATGTTACCGCTCCTCGGTTTCAGTTATTTTTAACGGTGGTTAGGGGGCGCTAGGTGCAGGGAGGGTAATATCAACACCATAGAGGCGTAGGACAGTTGGAACCTCTTCCTGTTGGGCAAAAACGAAGCGTTCCCTCAGTGCAGCGTTAGCTGGAACGCTGACGTCCATATGCGGAACTTTCAGGTAGGCGACGAACTTATCTTTATCCAAGAGCTGAAGCGACTTTTGTTCTTCCAGATTGGTTAATCTGATGATTTTGTCCGTATCGTTACGCAGTGCCAGCGTGATCTGATACTCTTTGTCACCCGTTTTTTCGACTTTCAGCGCAGAGACATTCAGGTATTTTTTCAAGTTTTCTCCGTCGTTGACAAGTACGGCGCCATCAATGCTGTCACCGCTTTTCCGTCCTTCATCAACACCGTCCTTTGCGCCGCTCATCATGTCTTTGCCGGCGGAAATGATGCCGGAGACGGTGCTTTTTACGCCTTCTTTAAGCGTGTTTTCTTCTGCGGCATAGGCTGAGGTTGCGCATAGTATCAGAAGAACGGGCATCATCTTTTTCATATCAATTCCTTTTTGATTTGTTTCTAAGGGCCTGTTTCGCTGCTTTTGCCCCGCAAATAAACGGAAAGAGAGAGTCGTATTGTACACAGTGCGGTACAGGCTCGGGCACGATACGCTTTGATTATTGTGCCAGTCTCTTTACAAAATCGGTTTTATTATACCCAAGGTAAATGTGGATGCTATTGCGTTTTTAAAGACGGTAAATATGGTTCTTAAGGTGTGTTGTCGGCATAACAGCCCCACAGTCAGGGCTGTGTACCAATTTACTCTTATAGGAGAGGGCTTAACCCGACTAGGCCTCTGCGGCAGTATCCTGTTCTTTCAAGATGCGGTAAAGCTCGTCTTTAATCCGCAGTTTCTCTTTTTTTAGCTGGGATATTTTATCGCTTAGAGAAGAGCCTCCTTGAGATTCTAACCTAATGATTTCATGGTCTAACGTGTTGTGTTTTTCGAACAGAGAGTGGAAACGGGGGTGGACAGTTTTAAGATGGGAGATCAGCGTTCTGTATTCTGGAAACATAATACCTCCTTAATGGTTGTTTAACCCAATATTCACTATATCAAGTCCACTACAGCAGAGATCGGAGCGGGGTCACAAAGTGAACAGGCAAGTAAGAGCGATAAATTTGCCCGTGATATTGATTCCAAAATTAGCATTAGATGTTTATCCCATAGGAGAAAACGAGACTATGTTAATAATTGCACCGGTTGTTTTTTCTGCCGGGCGTAAGGCTCTGTTGCTAAAATGTGGAGGTGAGCATGAAAAACATGATGGTAGCGATCGCTGGGCTGATGCTGATTTTCGGCCTGTCTGGCTGTGCAAATGAGTACGTTATGACCACTAAAACCGGTCAGACAATAGTCACGGACGGTAAGCCTGAACTGGATAAAGAAACTGGGATGACACGCTATACGGATTTAGAAGGCAATGAGCGTCAGATTAACTCTTCCGACGTTGCTGAACTGGTAGAGAAGTAGTCTATTTCACCGCACTGACTGGTTTTTGCGTCGACTTAGTAGGAAGAGCGCTTCATGCCGACACGTTGAACGCAGGATTTTTGGCGAATGAGGACATAACGATGAAAAACTGGGGGAAAGGGCTTTGCCTTGGCACTGGCCTGTTGGCTGCTGCGACTCTGTTAGGATGTTCATCGGCGACGGAGTCGCCCAGCAGTGCATCAATTGGGGGAAAGGGTAACCCGGCTGATGAATACTGTGTTCAGGCTGGTGGAAAGGTAGTGACGCGGCAGAATGCCGATGGCACTTACTCTCTTTGCTCTTTCTCTGACGGCGTTCAGGTCGATTCCTGGGAACTGTATCGGGCAAATCATAACGGCTGATGTGTTTTAAAAATAAATAGGGTTACGTCATTCCCTGTGTTGACTTACTTATCGTTATGTAATAATTTATACAGCGATTAGGCACATCCTCACCGAATGGCTTGATTAGATATACTGTTAAATTGCTCGCTTTGCCCCGATCGCCATCGGGGCTTTTCTTTTTTTACCACCTAGTAACCCGATTTTTTCATCTTTCACTAAGCATTAACTACCTAAATTGCATTCTCTTTCAAAAATCTTTGTCATATGATGTTCAATTCGTGTGCACAGGTTAGGAATAGGATAATGACAGGGAAGCGAAAAGGGATCCGATTGGGAAAGATGGTTGTGTTGGCCTTTGCCGCGCTGTCTGGAAGTGCACTAGCCAAGCCCGTCATGGATGATAAACAGAAGTGTAAGGCAGCGATTGCCAGTTACTTCGAGCTTAGCGGTCGTGAGGTTAACGCACGTATTTCTGTCTCTGAGCAGCGTAAAAGCGGCGATTACCTAGTAACTTTTAAGAAATCCAGGCAGCTTACGTTCAGCTATCTGTGTCGTACCAGCGGAAATCGTATTGTTTGGGGGGATGCGCAGGAAAAGTTTGGCACAATGGAGATGTCCTATCGACTGGTTGAGAGCGGCGGTATTGATGTGAGCTATGTCGATGATGAAACCATGAAAAAGAATACGGTGAGCTACCAGTTAAGCGATCTGTAGTGAACATGGCTGTTTTTCGCGTGGGCTATAATAGAAGCAACAGTAAATTTTTTACGATAGACGAGAGCAACGCGAATGGCTGGTCTACCCCTCTTGATGTTTATTATCTTTCCTGCCGCGCTGGCGTTACTGATTCGCTATGCTGCCGGAGTAGGGGGAAAGAATGTGTCTTTTTTACCGCTTTTTTTCCTCATTGCTGCCGTTAGTTTCACCCTCTCTGTGTGCTATGTTGTCTACCATTACGGGATGTCATAGGCTCCGTGGTATGTAATACAAACCGTCTCGTCATCTTTACAGGCACAGTGATAGCTAAAAGAAAAATTCTTCTTCTATCGTGCAATATCATGCTTTTGTCTGCTTTTTATTTTTAATTGGTTTTTTATTTCATAGTTAAGCCTTGGTATTGGTTTTATGGTTTGCATTTTTTATAAAATGCAGTTTTAAATTGTTTTATATTGCGTTGATTTTGGTTTATTTGTCTGTATATTTCTCTTCATCTGAACCGGTACAAGGCGTATGAAAACCGGTGATTGTTATTTAGCGGGTGGAGTGGAAAAACATGTTGGAAAGCATGGGTGTGATCAATCTGTGGACATACGTTATTGGCGTAGCCTTTATCACTCTAGTGCCTGGGCCAAACTCTCTGTTTGTGTTAACCAGCAGTGCAAAATACGGTGTTAAAGATGGATATAAGGCTGCCCTAGGCGTTTTTCTTGGGGATGCAACACTGATCTTTCTCGCGTTTTTAGGCGTAGCCTCTTTGGTAAAAACCTCTCCGCTTTTCTTTAATATTGTTAGATATGCAGGGGCGGCCTATCTGCTCTATTTAGGGGCGACAATTCTCTATGCCACGCTGACAAAGCGCCGTAGTGGAGAAAAGGCGGCGGCCATTGCGTTAGTAAAAACGAACTGTTTTAGAAAGGCAGTGCTGTTGAGCGTGACCAACCCGAAAATGATTATTTTTTACGTATCGTTTTTTGTGCAGTTTGTCGATCCTGCCTATCCGGGTACGGCAATGCCGTTTTTTGTTCTGGGCGCTATTTTAGAAACGTTCAGTATGGTATATCTGTCGGTGCTCATTTTTGGTGGAGCAACTTTAGCCGCAGCGCTGAAACAGCGTTACAGCCTTGCCCGTTTATCTCATGGATGTATCGGGACTCTGTTTCTGGCCTTTGGCCTGAAGCTGGCGCTAACAACGTCATAACGCTGTAGCGCGGTGATTTTTAACTTAGGGAAGTTGTAAAGAAGGGATGTAACAATGAAAAAACGTCTGCTGTTTATACTCGCTGGAGCCGCTGTCATGATGGGCTCATCGCTGGCTCAGGCTGAGAGCTATGAGGTTTGTGTAGAAAAATACACGGATGCTTCCGGTCAGCGGTCTGCGTCATTTAACGACTGTAAGGGGAATAACTACTATTTTAATCCTCGTGCAGCGCGCTCTTCTTCTGTAACTTCTGGCTCCGATCGCCGGGGTCGCGTGCGAGTTGTTGATGAATCAACGTATGCCGTAGACCGCTGGTGTGACGATTCCGGCTGCTATCGGGTTCGAAATAGACAGGATATGTGCATTCTCGAAGTGACTGGAGAGGTTGTTCCCTGTCAGTGATCGTTGAGTGAGTGTCTTTGTTCGCGACTGTTGATGAAGAGTGAGAAGGGCGTATGCGAATAAGAGTTGGGATTCTGGCGCTTGCACTGGCGGGGCTAGCTGGCTGCGGCAGCTTTACTAGTAGATTCAACGGGCACGGTGATGAGTACTATTCGGGAACCCAGTACTCACTCGATCAGGCTAGAGAAGGTTCTCCGGTTTACTATGCCGACGTTCCACTGTCTTTTCTCTTTGATACGGTGATGCTGCCAGTAGATGCTATCCGTAGAGGATTTTCACAGTAGCTGTATGAGACGTTATACATCCCCGATTATTGATAATCGGGGATATTTTAGAGTCGTCATCTAAGGCCCTTTAAGCATTGCCTATTGTTATAGGTTAATTCTATTTTTTGCGGAATTTATATTTTAAATCAACTTTTTTGTAATTTATATCATTACGTTTGATTGTTAATTTTAAAACAAGAGATAATTTTTACACAACTCGTTAGATCTAAGCCATAGATGCTCCTTCAGTCACTTTTCTTTGAATAATGAGCTGTATTCTGCGTATTTTATGGGCGGTAATATCCTTTAGTGCAACGGGCTTGCAGCATCTTGAACAGATGGCGCCGTGTATGTCGTCCAGTGACTTTACCGGGTGTTCGGAGCGAAAAGCGTCATGCCCACACTTTGAACATTGAAACGTAAAGTCGGGATACATAGAAACCTCTTTATATTTTAAGGGTCACTTTGCTAAGGCTATTTATATCATATAACCCCAGTAAGTACAGGTGTTCTTTAGTACACTAAGCGGATTTATATTTTCCGGTAAAATAACGCTTTTCTCTATAAAATATATAAACTAACGCTATTTTAGGTGTTTATATTTAAATAAACTTCTCTATACGAAACGGTATTTATCTTTTTGGCCTGAGAGCGCGGTTGTCTAACATAGCTAAATCCGCTACTCTGCCGACCTTTGCTGTTGCTACCGAGCGTTTACGTTATGCATTACCGCGCCGCATGTCTGCTTCTTATCGCTTTCTTCATTTCTCCGCTTTATGGGAAAGAGAGCGGCGCGTCGTCAGGCATCAGCTTTAGTAAAGCGAAGCGATTGGCGATTGATATTCATAAAGACAAGGCCAAGACGTTTTACTGCGGCTGTAATATTCGCTGGCAGGGTAAAAAGGGTATCCCTGATTTGCAGGGCTGCGGCTATCGGATCCGCAGCAATGTAGAACGAGCCGGAAGAATTGAATGGGAGCACGTGGTTCCCGCCTGGCAGTTTGGCCACCAGCGGCGATGTTGGCAAAGCGGGGGGCGAAAAAACTGTACTAAAGATCCGGTTTATAACCAGATGGAGACCGACCTACACAATTTGCAGCCTGCGATTGGTGAAGTGAACTATGATCGTTCTAACTTTCGTTTTGAGCAGTGGAACGGGGTCGCTTCTCAATACGGCCAGTGCCAGATGAAGATCGATTTTAAGCAGCGCGCTGCAGAACCACCTGAAAGAGCACGAGGCGCGATAGCAAGAACCTACTTTTATATGCGCGATCGCTATCGTTTAAACCTGTCTAAACGGCAAGAAGAGCTTTTTCGCGTGTGGGATATGCTTTATCCGGCCACGGCTTGGGAATGTGAACGAAATAGGCGCATCCAGAAGGTGCAGGGAAATGACAATCCCTATGTGGCTAAACACTGTGGAAAATAAAGGGGAGTGTGTATTGCTACCCGTATCTGATGCGAACGTTGGTCTAAACGCTGTTGCCAAGCGCTACTGTTATCTCTTTGGTTAATCACAACACATTGGCTTTTTTATTGCTTACTTTTTCATGTGTTGCCTATGACTAAAAAAATTTTTTAATTTCCGGTTTCTGCGGCAATGACGCCGTTGGAATGAAATATTTTCTTAACATTATTAGATGTGCTGTATCTCTATGTTAAAACACGTTGGCTTCGTTGAGGCTACTCATACTAATTAATTAGTGATATAATTTCTGAAGAACAATCATGATGTTGTTCTAACGTGTTATTTTAGATAAATATATTTCAAGGAAATGAATACATGAAACCTTCTCGCATTCTTCTCTCTTCTGTTGTTGCCCTTTCTCTGCTGGCGTTAAGCGGCTGTGGTGAAAAAGACAAGCCTGCTGCTCAAGCTGACAACGGTCTACCGGCTGAGTGTAATGAGTACGTGAACACCATCACTGCTTGTGTAAACAAGCTGGGTAAAGACAACAAGGCAATGGCCGATCAGTTTAAAACTCAGATGGATCAGGCTACCGAGTCTTGGAAGCAGATGGCTGATAAAGAAGCTCTGAAGAACAGCTGCAAAGCTGCTATGGATGCGTTCAAGCCGACCCTGTCTCAACTGGGCTGCTAATTTCGTTTAAAACCACACCGCAAACTTTTTGCGGTGTGGTTTTATTTATCACCCTCATAAATTTCCTCTCCACTATTTCATATTCAGCCGTGTTTTATTCAGCCGTGTTTTATACAGCTGGCGCTTAATAACTTTTCTTTATTTATATCACTATTTATTCTACGTTTACGTAATAACAGCCTATCTTCTATTGCGATATTGCCTTTAATAAGCTTCTTATACATACAGAAGAATTGTGATAACGATGAACCTCAGCGTTTTATTGCCGCTTCTGTCTAAGCAAGCGGCGTGGGATTAATAAATATTGGTTTATGCGGGAGTAAATGCTTCACCTTTAAAAATGAGTGAAGGATTTCCTCTTTCAATATGGTGATGAAACAGACGCCGTTTGGCTTTTAAATCCGACTGAGCCTGCTGCTGTAACTGAGCGAGCTTGTGTGATATCAGCAATAAGGCAAGTTTTTTATTGGCGTGCTGGCTACGTTCTGACTGGACTTTAACGCTAATCCCGCTTGCCGTATGCGTAGCCCTAATGGCTGAGTCTGTCTTGTTGACGTGCTGCCCTCCGGGCCCAGACGATCTCAGCGTTTCAAAGCGAATCTGCCCCTCTAACGTAGGATCGGTCTGCTTAAAGCTGGCAATGCCGATATACCAGTTTTTCCTACCATAATGACTCCGATAGGGACTTTGGCATATCCACAGCAGAGAGCCGCACCAGCGCTCAGCCAGATTTTCGGCACCTTCACCTTGGAGAGAGACCAGCACTGAGCGTAGCGTGTCGGGGTTTTGACCTGGCTCCTGTTCTAAGCATTCCAATCTGACCTGTGCTGCATCGGCTTCTTTATTAAGCCGATGCAGCGCTTTACTGACCGCTAGGCAGCACTCTTCAGGCCCCTGAGCAGAGGAGAGTTGTAGCAGTATCATTTACTTTTTCCTCCTCCGGTTTTATAAGTCAGCACTGGCTTCAGGCGGGCTATTGGGGCGATAAGGCCTGCCCCTGCCAGCGTATCGATAACGCTGTCTATCGGCTTATAGGCCTGTGGGGCTTCTTCATAAATTAGCTGGCGATCCTGGCAGATAACTCGGCTACCCATTTCAGTTCGGCCCAGCTGCTCTGGCGTAAAGCGTGCAGACAGTCGGCCTTTACACTCTGAGCGCATCCATTTGCGGCCTGCACCGTGCGCCAGTGAGTACAGACTTTGTTCTGACACTATCGGCCTGACCAAATAGCTGTAGTCTCCCCGCGAGCCGGGAATAACAACCGGGCCGCGATGAGACGGCGTTGCGCCTTTGCGATGCAGCCAGCCGTCCTGTTTACCCAGACGGCACGATTCAACCAGATTATGGTCGACGTCCGTCAAGAGGCGGCCTTCGCCTTTAATCTGCTCCAGCAGGCGAAGCGAGATAAGGCGACGATTCAGTCTGGCAAATTCGAGCGCCTGTTGATGTGCTTCAAGGTAGCGCAGCGCTTCGTCGCTGCCTTCCTCAAGACCGCTGTGATTAAAGCGGTCGACGTGAGCCCGCAGGATGTCCTGCCCAAGCCCACGAGAGCCGCTGTGAACCAGAAGCAGCAGGGTGCTGGCATCGAGAGTAAGGCGACTTGCTTCACTGTCATCGTAAATGCGATCTACTGCCTGCACCTCGGCGAAGTGATTGCCGCCGCCGACTGAGCCCAGCGCATAGCTGAACGGATGCTGCTGTATGTCCGGCGCTAGGTGCTCTGCAAGCCATTCCGAAGAGGCGAAGTCGCTCAAGGCGCTTAGGCGTTTCTCCAACTTGTCGAGACGAGTCTGTCGCTGCGGCATTGACGTTTGCCACAGACCCATGCCGCAGCCGATATCGTTACCCACTAGCGCCGGATAGAAGCGGCCCACAGAAAAGAAGGCGGCGCCGACCGGGTAGCCTCTGCCTGGGTGTAAGTCCGGCATGCCGACAGCGCGTGTCATGCCCGGCATTTCTGCCACTGTATGTAATTGTTGGATCGCTAAACCTTCGATCCAAAGGTTATCCGACGCGATATAAGAGACGCGCTCGGATAGAGGACGAATAAAATTGCCCATAACCAATTCCTGGAAAGGTAAATAATAAAAAAGAGAATTGGCAGGCCGAAGCCAGGGGGAAAGAACGAGAAGTAACTAGCCCTGAATACGCCTGCAAAGGGTATTACGTTGAGTTTGCTGCATGTTATACCTCCTTTGCGGGTAAAAGTGATTGGGTGTAAGAAACCGGCGCATGTTAGGGCGCATTCTTATAAATAGCAAGCTATAAATAACAAGTTATAAATGGCAGGCTATTTTTCCGCGACCGTATAAAGCAATCCTGAGTCAAACATGGCTTTCGGCGAAATAACCGTTTCATTAAGGGGAATGCGGCTGCCGTAGCGCTCTTTTAGCTTAGCCTTGACGGCGGGATGGCTAAGATCAAAATCCCCCAGCTTTTGCCGATGACCGACTTCCATTCCCAGCGCTTTGAAGTACACCTTCCAGACGACTTCAGAACAATATTGGCGATCGTCTGACCAGGAAAAGGTAAGATCGTAGGGTTTTCCTACGTAGCGCTTTGCCATTTTACTCAGCGCAGCCTGCTGTGCCGGTGTCAGCGCTGTTTGCAGGCGCTTGGCAACGAAGGCGCCGCGAGAGCCTCTGGCTATCCACTCTTTGAGGGGGGTATAGACAACCTGACGTGAGGCCTCAAATACATAGGGCTTACCGTTACGAATAACCACCATGCCCATGTGGCTGTAGGGGGAGTCTGTTGCCTGCTGGATAGCCAGACTTTGTGACGAGCGAGACGTGTGAAAAATCACATCGCCCGTTTGAGGCTCATAGCTGCGGCCTGACGGAATAAACAGCGCCAGAAGCGCGAAGACCAGTAGGGAATAAAGTGCTAATCGGTGACGAGAAGTCATAGGTATAACGTCCTGCTTTATTATTCTGCCGAGCAGACTATTGTCTATCCGTGAAGCCAAAGTGAAGTTTTGTCAGTCTTTAGGGGAAATGGCAGAGAAATGTTACAATTTAGGCTGTTAACACTTCGGAAAACCTACGCTTTCTTGTTGCCTGTGTGTGGGCTCTATTGTAGCGTGACGACATTAAGCGTCGGCATAGATAAAGGGAATTATGACTGTATACGATCTTAAACCCAAATTTCAGGCACTGCTTCGGCCACTGCTTCATCGACTGTATCGTGCAGGAGTGACGGCAAATCAGGTCACGCTGGCGGCGCTGATTGCTTCGGTTGTCGTTGGCGCGCTGCTGACGATTTTCCCTATCGCTTCTCTGTTCGTTATTCTCCCCGTTTTCCTTTTTATCAGAATGGCTCTTAACGCTATCGATGGCCTGCTGGCGCGCGAGTATCACCAGCAGTCTAAGCTGGGGGCGTTGCTCAATGAAGTGGGGGACGTGGTATCCGATGCGGCGCTCTACCTGCCTTTTGCGCTACTGCCCGGGGCGACGCCTTGGCTGGTGGTTGTGGCGGTGCTGCTGGCGGCAATGACTGAATTTTGCGGCGTGCTGGCGCAGACTATCGGCGCTTCTCGCCGCTATGACGGGCCGATGGGGAAAAGCGATCGGGCGCTGGTCTTTGGTGCTTACGGCTTAGCTCTGGCGCTTTGGCCGCAGCTTTTAGCCTGGAGCTGGCTGGTGTTTGTGGCAGTCAGCGTTTTGCTGGTCTGGACCTGTATCAACCGCTGCCGCAGAGCGCTGGCGGAAGTTCGCTAATCTTTAGGGAGTCGTAAAATGAGCCCAATACTCATTCGCGCGCTGCTTATTCTGTTTGCGCTCTTAGTCGTTGCTAGCGTAACGATTGGCGTGCTGGCCCAGCGCTCGCCGGAAAAGGACTGGAGCGAGCTGAAAAAGCGTATTACCACCTGGTGGTGGATCGTCATTGTCTTCGCGCTGGCCATTGCCACACCGCGAGCGCTGTCTCTTACCGTCTTTGCGGCTATCAGCTTTCTGGCGTTGAAAGAGTACTTAACGCTTATTCCCACACGCCGTTCTGACAGCATGCCGCTTCTGTGGGCCTATATCGCCATTCCGATCCAGTATTACTGGGTTGGCATTGAGTGGTACAGCATGTTCTTGGTGTTTATCCCGGTTTATGTGTTCCTGTTTTTGCCGATGCGCATGGTGCTGATCGGCAACAACAAAAATTTTCTTCACTCTGCGTCGATGCTGCACTGGGGCGTCATGACGACGGTATTCTCCATTAGCCACGTTGCCTACCTGACCGTTTTACCAAGCAAGGCGCCGGAAACCGGGCCGCTGCTGGTTATCTATCTGGTGGCGCTGACGGAGTGTAACGATATTGCTCAGTACCTGTGGGGAAAAAGCCTAGGGCGCATCAAAGTGATCCCTAAAGTTAGCCCAAATAAGACGCTGGAAGGGCTACTGGGGGGCATTGCTACAACCATGTTCCTAGCCTGGCTGCTGGGGGGCGTGCTGACGCCGCTGTCGGGCTGGGAGTCTTTGGGGATGGGGTTTCTTATTGGTGTAACCGGCTTTATTGGTGACGTGGTGATGTCCGCGGTGAAGCGAGACATTGGCGTGAAGGATTCCGGCAGCATGCTGCCGGGGCACGGAGGTATTCTCGATCGTCTGGACTCTCTGATTTATACCGCGCCGCTGTTTTTCCACGTGCTGTACTATTTGCATTTTTAAACAAGCTGCACTTTTAAACAGGCTGCACTTTTAAACAGGCTGCACTTTTAAACAGGCTGCATTTTTAATGATGTCGCGTTTTTGAACGGGGGAGGTGGTGACGTGAACCCATGGCTGCGTCGTCTGTTTGTGATTCTGGTGGCATACCCGGTGGTGCTGGCCTGGCTCGGTGTATCGGTGATAAACCGTCGCCGTCTGCCTCAGGAAGGGCCAGCGATTATTATTGCCAATCATAACAGCCATCTGGATCTGTTAACGCTGCTGACGCTGTTTCCTCTGTCTAAGGTACATCTGGTGCAGCCCGCAGCAGCGGCGGACTACTTTTTGAAAAACCGCCTGATGGCCTGGTTTGCCACGCAGGTGGTCGGCATTATTCCGGTGGTTAGGGGCGGCAACCCTCAGGAGTCCGATCCTCTGGCGGGCTGCGTTCAGGCGCTGAAGGAGGGAAAAATTCTGATCCTGTTTCCCGAAGGAACGCGAGGTGAACCCGAAACGCTGTCTGCGTTTAAGTCAGGCCTCTGGTACCTGTGTCGGCAGTTTCCCGACGTGCCGGTGACCCCCGTATTTATGTACGGTTTAGGAAAAGCGATGGGAAAAGGGCAGTGGATACCCGTTCCCTTTTTTATCGACGTATTTATCGATAGTCCCGTCTACTGCCGCGAAGAGAAGGGAGAGTTTATACAGGCTCTCCAAGAGCGGTTTATCGCATTGCAAGACAGAGCACAAGGGAGTAAGTCATGAGTTTATCTCAACCGAGAGTGGCGCAAGAGCGTCAGTTTAAGACCTCTGATGGAACAGAACTGTTTTTTCGCTGCTGGCAGTCTGAGGGGGAGCCGTCCGATCGCGTCATCGTTCTTTTTCATCGCGGCCATGAGCATTCAGGCCGTTTGCAGCATATTGTTGATGAACTGAATATGCCCGGCGTTCCTATGTATGCCTGGGATGCTCGAGGGCACGGCAAGTCACCGGGGCCTCGCGGCCACAGCCCAAGCATTGGGCGGTCGGTGCAGGACGTTGACGAGTTTATTCGCTACGTTGTTCAAGACAGCGGCGTGCCGATGGAAAACCTGGTGGTGATTGCCCAGAGTGTTGGCGCTGTGCTGGCCGCAACCTGGGTTCACGACTATGCGCCTAAAATTCGCGCGCTGGTTCTTGCTTCTCCAGCCTTCAAGGTGAAGCTCTACGTGCCCTTTGCCCGAGCCGGCTTGGGGTTGATGAAGAATTTCCGCGGCCTGTTCTATGTGAATTCTTACGTGAAGGGCAAGTATCTGACCCACGACGAAGCGCGCATTGAATCGTTTAATCAGGATCCGTTGATTACGCGCGCTATTGCTGTGAACATTCTGCTGGAGCTTTACCAGACTTCTGAACGCATCGTCGCGGACGCTTCGGCGATTACCGTACCAACACAGCTGTTAATTTCCGGCGATGACTACGTGGTTCACCACAAGCCTCAGCATCAGTTTTACGAGCGCCTGAATACGACAGTGAAAGAAAAACACGTTTTAGGCGGCTTCTATCACGATACCCTTGGGGAGAAAGACCGCAGGCTAGCGTTTGATAAAATTCGAGCGTTTATCGATTGCGTATTTGCACAGGCTCCGGTGTATCACGACTATGCCGAAGAAGATCGGTGGAGCCCAACAGCGGATGAATACCGTACCCTACAGGCACCGCTGCCTCACTACTCTATCAAGCGCTATGCCTATGCCGGTATGCAAAAGGCCATGGCAGCGCTAGGAACATCATCCAAGGGGGTACGGCTCGGCTTTGAGACCGGCTTTGACTCCGGCAGCACTCTTGACTATGTGTATCGTAACCAGCCAGAGGGAAGTAACGCCTTTGGTCTTTTTGTCGATAAAATTTACCTTAATAGCATCGGCTGGCGCGGTATTCGCCAGCGAAAAGTGAATATTGAGGCGCTGATTGGTCAGGCGATAGCCGAACTTCAGGCCAAGGGACTGCCCATTCGCATGGTGGACATTGCCGCTGGGCACGGGCGCTATATCCTTGACGCGATCGGCAACGCTGAAGGCGTAGAGTCCATTTTGCTGCGGGACTACAGCGAACTGAACGTGGCGAAGGGCAACGAGATGATTATTTCTCGCGGTCTTGAGGACAAAGCGCGCTTTGTGGTTGGCGACGCTTTTGACCGTCAGAGTTTGGCGACGCTGGATCCTTCACCAACGCTGGGTATTGTCTCAGGCCTGTACGAGCTGTTTCCCGATAACGGTCCGGTTCAGGCATCACTGATGGGGCTGGGGGACGCAATTCCTTCCGGCGGCATGCTGGTTTATACCGGCCAGCCTTGGCATCCTCAGTTGGAGACGATTGCACGTCTGCTAACCAGCCATCAGAGCGGTAAGCCGTGGGTGATGCGCCGCAGAACGCAGGGTGAAATGGACAGCATGGTGGAAAAAGCGGGCTTCGTGAAGCGTCTGGAGCTTATCGACGAGTGGGGCATTTTCAGCGTATCTATCGCCGAGAAGCGCTAGCGCGCATGGATCTGATGGAAAGGCCGCTTGCTAAGGTGGCCTTCCCTCCGAACTCTGCGCTTTGCCAGAATGGTTAACGAATGATAAAAGAAAACGCATCAGGTTCGAGCGTCAGGCGTGAGCTTTGGCCTCGGGCTTTGCTTTGGCTGCTGTTTCTTGGCCCTTATTTTTTTCTGACTTACGGCCAGGTGAATCAGTTTACGGCTACCCGCAGCGACGTGGCGATTTTCGCTTTTGGATGGGAGTCTTCCATTCCGTTTTTACCCTGGACGATTGTTCCCTATTGGAGCATTGACCTGCTGTACGGCATTTCGCTGTTTGTCTGTACATCGCGCCGGGAACTGTGGGTTCACGGCTGTCGATTGCTGACGGCGTCAACGGTGGCCTGCCTTGGTTTTCTGCTGTTTCCGCTACGCTTTAGCTTTGTGCGGCCGCAAAGTGATGGGATGTTCGGCTGGCTGTTTGCCCAGTTAGAGATGTTCGACTTACCCTATAATCAGGCTCCCTCTCTGCACATTATTTTGCTTTGGCTGCTGTGGCTGCGCTTTTGCCCCCACGTGGCGGCGCGCTGGCGCTGGCTGCTGCACAGCTGGTTTTCCCTGATTGGTATTTCGGTATTAACCACTTGGCAGCATCATGCTATCGACGTAGTAACCGGTTTGTTTGTCGGTATCGTGATTAGCTATGCGCTGCCGATAGCTCAACGCTGGCGCTGGAAGCCAAGCCGCGATCCGTTTGCTCGACGGCTGGCGAGTTACTATTTTGTTGGTGGCAGTGTCTGCGCCCTATCGGCAGTAGGGCTAGGCGGGGCAGGCTGGCTGTTTCTCTGGCCGTCCTTTGCGCTGCTGATGGTGTCTTTGGGGTATCTTGGCTTAGGGGATGGGGTTTTCCAAAAAAACGAACGTGGCAATGTTTCTCCCTCAGCCCGAGTTTTACTTGCTCCCTACTGGCTGGGTGCCTGGTGCTCGTTTCGATATTTCAGCGCCAAGTTCCCAGCAAGTAATGAAATCACTCCTGGGATTGTCCTAGGGTGCTACCCTAAAACGCCGATTGAAGCGGGCGCAGTGCTGGACATGACGTCAGAATGGCCCCGTAGTCGACATGCACACAGCGCCTTTTACACCGCATGTCCGCAGCTGGATTTGCTGGCGCCAAGTGTGGAGGAGCTGCAGCAGTCGGTACAGGTTCTCGACAGGCTCAGCGGTAAAGGAAATGTCTTGGTGCACTGTGCGCTGGGGCTATCCCGCAGTGCGACGGTGGTGGCTGCCTGGCTTTTGCAGCAGCGGGTGGCTGTTACTGTGGCTCAGGCAGTGGAGTGCGTTCAGCAGAAGCGCCCTGGAGTCATCTTTAGAGAGTCTCATGTTGCCGTGTTAGACCAGTGGGCAAAAGAGTACGTGAAACCATAAGGAGCAGGCATGATACAACATCCAGTGGCGGGAACGGTGCTGATTACGGCACTAAAAAGCTGGCGCTATATTGCGGCTTTATCTGCGGCAGCGGTGATTGTTGGCCTGTGCTTGGTGGTTAGCAGCGGAAAAGGTTCGTTTCTGTTTGCCATGGCGATGGGGGGCGGTCTATTTGCTCAGTACTACTGCTGGCGAATGTGGATGGACTGCCGACTGTTTGCGCTGCTGTACCGACACCCGGAGCGAGAGGCTGAGTTTGACGCCGCCCTAGGGCTGTTTTGGGGAAGGAAAGCTATTCCCGATGTGGGCATGGAGGTGCGCTGGCGGGGAGCTCGGCGACTGCTGTTTAGCGCGGCTGCGGGGGTGGCAACCCAGTGGATATTGACGCTAATGGCGCTAGTCGTGGCAGGTTGAGTGTAGCATTTCTGAACATGTTGCTTTCTGAATGAAATCTTCTAACACACTAAAGATAAAGTACGCGCTGTTTTGATTTCCAACAGTTATTTGCACAATAGATTTCAAAATGTCAGAAGGTGCAGTAATACGGTAAGTTAGCGGTTTTTGGGGATGAAAATCCACGCCGTGTAGATATGAATAGTTATCATTTCTTTATAAAAAATAATATATTAGGGTAATCAGTAATTGCATTTTTTTATAAGCAGGCCTGTTTATATTATTCTTTAATAAAAAGCTTTCACTTGATGCCGAAAAAGGGAGTTTTTTATACATATTCGTCGTAAAAATAGAACAACAATATAAAATCATAGGCGTTATGACGCCTTTTTTAAGGGATGACTATTCCTTAAGGTTTGATAATTCGAATTTTTTGGAATCTGTTACATTTCAAGATTGTGATTAGGCTATATTTGTCGTACAACAGGTGTGGGATTAATGACGTTGAGTCAATCAACAAGAGATAAAGTAAGAAGGTTAATATGGCGGGTATAAGCATTACTAAGCTGCTAATCATCGGGGCACTGATTGTCCTGCTGTTTGGGACGAACAAACTGCGCACACTCGGTGGCGACCTTGGTGCAGCGATCAAAGGCTTTAAAAAGGCCATGGAAAACGAAACGCCCTCTGACAGTAACGCCAGTGAGACGCACGCCGAGCAGGTGGAAAACAAGAAAGTTTCCTGAATATTTCGGCTTCAATAGAACGCAAAAGCGCGCCAGCGGCGCGCTTTTTCATGTTTATATACCGACGATCTTATTTCACTTCAACACCCTGAGCTTGAAGATCGGCGTGGTAGGATGAGCGGACAAAAGGGCCACAGGCAGCATGGGTAAAGCCCATTGACAGTGCTTCAGTCTTCATCTCTTCAAACTCTTCTGGGCTTACATAGCGCTGAACCGGAAGATGGTGACGGCTTGGCTGGAGGTATTGGCCCAGAGTCAGCATTGTTACGCCGTGAGCGCGCAAATCGCGCATCACTTCGATAATTTCTTCATTGGTTTCGCCAAGACCGACCATCAGACCGGATTTAGTTGGGATCTCTGGATGAGCCTCTTTAAACCGTTCAAGCAGCTTGAGCGACCACGCGTAGTCTGCACCGGGACGAACCTGACGGTACAGGCGCGGGACGTTTTCCAGATTGTGGTTAAACACGTCGGGAGGCGTAGCGTTCAGGATCTCCAGCGCGCGATCCATTCTGCCGCGAAAGTCTGGAACCAGCGTTTCTATCCGGATATTAGGGCTCTGTGCGCGGATAGCGCTAATACAGTCAGCAAAGTGCTGAGCACCGCCGTCGCGAAGGTCGTCGCGGTCAACAGAGGTAATAACGACGTAGCGCAGCGCCATATCTTTAATGGTTTGCCCCAGCTTGCTGGGCTCTCCGGCATCCGGCGGCAGTGGTCGACC
The DNA here is from genome assembly GCF_900478135.1 of Leminorella richardii. NCBI lineage: Bacteria > Pseudomonadati > Pseudomonadota > Gammaproteobacteria > Enterobacterales > Budviciaceae > Leminorella > Leminorella richardii. The sequence goes on along the minus strand of NZ_LS483470.1, from coordinate 2,390,117 downwards.
GTGGGCAACGTCGCAGAACGGGCAGCGTCGGGTGCAGATAGCACCGAGGATCATAAAGGTTGCCGTACCGTGGTTAAAGCATTCTGCCAGATTAGGGCATGAGGCTTCTTCACAAACGGAGTGCAGACCGTTTTTTCTCATGGCGGACTTGATGTCCTGAATGCGCGTGGAGTCGGCGGGCAGCTTTATTTTCATCCACTCAGGCTTGCGCAGAGGCTGCGGAGATTCGCTTTCGACGGACTTGACCGGGATCAGGGCCATTTTATCGGCATCGCGATACTTGACGCCGCGCTCTATCTGAATGGGTTTACTCATAGTCTTTAAGATTCCAGTTGCCTTGCTCAGTATGTTGATAGCCGAGTCGTTGAGTGAATTCCCGCACCAGAATCGGCGGGACGGCAGACGCGCTGACCGACGCGTTAAGCTGTTTCATGTGTGTCATCTGCATACCTGCATAGCCACAGGGATTGATACGCGTGAAGGGTTCCAGATCCATATCCACGTTTAGCGCTAGCCCGTGGAAGGAACAGCCTCTGCGGATGCGAAGCCCCAGAGAGCAGATTTTTTTATCTTTGACGTAAACGCCTGGCGCATCGGGACGGGCGGCAGATGCAATACTGAAGTCAGCGAGGGTATTAATGACAGTTTCTTCTAGCGCGGTGACCAGTTCTCGAACGCCGACTTTCTTTCTTTTCAGGTCAATGAGCACATACATAATTTGCTGACCGGGGCCGTGATAAGTTACTTGGCCGCCCCTGTCGCTTTGTATGACTGGGATATCGCCTGCTGCCAGCACGTGCTCTGGTTTGCCGGCTTGCCCTTGGGTAAACACGCGGGGATGCTGCACCAGCCAGAGCTCATCGGGCGCCTGTTGGTCGCGCCGATCGGTAAAGGTGTGCATCGCATTGGATACCGCCTGATAGGGCTGAGTGCCAAGCTGACGTAGGATAAGCGTGTTTTGTTGCAAAGAAGTCATCGTAACGTTAAAAATTAATGACGATATTATACCCGTCGTTTATCCATTGCTCCAGATGAAATCGAACAACATAGTACAGTTATGGGCAAAACTGGCGTAGGCAGCTTTGCTGATTAAGGAAAACCGGGGACATGCAGCATAGGAATTGAGTAGAGAAACGATAGCTAAAGAAAAGTCGGGCAGAACCCGACTTTTCTCAGTAAGAATACAGGCGCTGTATTATAGCACCATACGGACAATCTCGATGTTGCCCAACTCTTCATACAGCGTTTCTACCTGCTCAATGTGTGTAGCATTGATAGTAATGGAAACCGAGTGGTAGTTTCCCTTACTGCTGGGTTTGACCTGTGGGGTGTAGTCGCCGGGAGCATGACGCTGCACGACCTCCACCACCAGATCGACCAGCTCTGGTTTGGCTAGCCCCATGACTTTATAAGTAAAAGAGCAGGGAATTCGAGCAGTTCATTCAGTTTCGTTTTCATGGCGACTCCAATAGCGTTCGTTATTTTTACTATATGGCGACGAAATCGCATTTTTCAAGCGGTCGTACTGTTTTCTGTTCTTAACAATGACGGCTGGGGAAGGTTGGAAAGCCGTTTCTGGCTGTCATATTTCGTTTATCCGTTTGTCATATTTCATTCACGTTGGCTACCTAGAATCAGCGTGATTTTTTTATGATTAACCTAAGGAACTGGTTTTGAAACTGATAAAAACGTATATCGCTACTCTGACCGCTCTTGTTCTTTCTTATCCATCTATTGCTGCTGAAACTCTTTTATTAACGCCACATCTACAGGGGATGGATAATTTCCGCGACGTGGCTGGGACAACCGCTGCCTACGCCACGAGCCAGGGGGGAGAAATGCGTCAGGGCGTGTTTTATCGCTCTAATGCGTTAACGCCAACCGCGTCAGATCTGAACGTGTTAAACGGGTTACGTATCAATAAAGTTATCGATCTTCGCACTGACGATGAGATTGCCAAAATACCCGATACGCTTCCCAGCGGCGCTCGCTATATCCACGTTGATATTATCGGTACGGCAAGCAGTGGCGCTATTAATTCAACGCTTGCCGGTATGACCCCAGAAGACATTAATTCGATGATGGAGCAGGTTGAGCGGGATTTTGTCACCAGCGATTATTCACGTCAGGGCTTTGGCCAAGTACTGCGGGAAATGGCTAGCGCAGAAAATGCAGCGCTGTTTCACTGTACCGCAGGTAAAGATCGTACCGGCTGGACGGCCGCGCTCCTACAGTCAATTGCCGGGGTGGATCGGAGTACCATCTTTGAGGACTATTTGGCTACAAACGACTATACCGCCGAAAGGATTTCGGCCACGCTTGCCGCTCTGCCGCCCGCTTTGCAACCCAGCTATGCGCAGTTGATGAGCGTTCAGGCCAGCTGGCTGCAGGCGGGATTTGATCAGATAACCCAAAGTTACGGCTCGCTCGATAACTATTTAAAGCAGGGATTAGGTCTGGATCAGGCAACGATATATGCGCTGCGTGGAAAAATGGTGCGCTATAGGCAGCTTCCCAGCGAGTCGTCTCTGAGCGGCAACGGCGCTTCAGGGGCGTCGCTGCTGAACGCACTACAGGACTCGCCACTGTCCGGACGCTATACCCAGTATAACTATTACTTACAGTCGGCGATCGATCGGGGAACGCTTGGCGGCGTGGAGAAGCGAGTTGGCGGGCAGGTTCATGCCGATGCGCAAAGCTATCTGCTTCGGCAAATTTCGCAAATAGACGATACGATTGCCCCTTGGGCTGTCGGCGATAGGTTGCTGCCGGGGGAAAGTACAGTCTGGTTAAGCTAAATAAACGGCTATATGGGGACTGACGGCTCCAAGGCGCAAAACAGCAGCACAGAGCACACGACCGGAATATTGATTGGAGGAACGCATCGTTTCAACGAGCGAATTTCGGCGAATGCGGGCGTTGGCTACGGATATGGCTCTATAAGCAGCGCGGGTGGTAATGTAAAAACAGACAGTGTCTATATGACGTTTGGCGTCCGTGCGGCATTGAGTGATTTACAGCAGGGGCCTTATAGCGCTTTGCAGGGCAACGTCGGCTATGTGGACTACCAAAGTACCCGCTCGTTAGGTGAAGGGCTCGGTACCGCTAAAGGCGATAGTCGCGGAGAGCTTTTGGGCGCCCGCGCCTCCGTTGGCTGGCTGCTGACACAGGGCGGCGTAACGTTGGATCCCCGTTTAGGCGTACAGGTTTCCCATTTGAATCTGAACGGTTTTAGAGAAAGGGGAAGCGAACTGGCGCTAGACATAAATGGCGTGAGCGAGACCCAGACGCGTCTGGTGAGCGGTTTAGAAGCGAAAATACCTGACTGGCTAATTAGCGAATGGAGCATTCGTCCCAGTATAAACGTTGGCTATGAGCGTCGTCTCAGCTGCTCGAACGCGGTTAGCCACGGGGAAATTTATGAATGGGAAATTGAACAGTCCTCTGCGCTAAACGATCGCAATATGTATAAGGCGGGAGTCTCTTTGAGCGCTAAACGCAGAAATTTTACTGCGGGTGTAAGCGTAAAGGCCATAGCGGCAGGTCGTGAAAGCGCTGGCGTTGTGGGAACGCTGAGCGCGGGGTTCTCTTTCTGAATCAGGAAATTTTTAAAGCTACATAAAAAACTCGCCGCGGTATTCCGCGGCGAGTTTGAGATAAACATTATCAAATTGCTAGCCGAACCAGCGGTGGAACATCAGCTTGACGTGGTCAACCATACGACCAAAGAAGCCGCCTTCCTGGACTTCATTCAGAACCACCAGCGGACGCTGTTCAATGGTTTTGCCGTCCAGCTGGAAGTTGATGGTGCCGACAACCTGACCCTTCGTCAGCGGTGCGTTAATTTCCGGATCGGTCAGCGTATAGCTGGCCTTCAGGTCGTTTAAGCGTCCGCGAGGGATGGTGAGGGCGGCATTCTTATCGATACCCAGCTGAACGCGATCGGTATCGCCGAACCAAACTGGCTCAGAGGCAAACTCTTTGCCTGCCGCCAGCGGCGTTACGGTTTCAAAGAAGCGGAAGCCCCAGGTCAGCAGCTTTTTGCTTTCTGCTTCGCGTCCTTTAAAGGTGCGACCACCCATAACGACAGAAATCAGGCGAGTGTTGCCTTCTGTCGCGGAAGCCACCAGATTGTAGCCTGCTGCTGAGGTGTGCCCGGTTTTGATACCGTCAACATTGAGCCCGGTATCCCACAGCAGTCCGTTACGGTTCTGCTGTTTGATATTGTTAAAGTAGAACTCTTTTTCTTTGTAGACAGAATACTCTTCCGGCACGTCGCGAATGATCGCCTGACCTAAAATGGCCATGTCGCGCGCTGAGCTGTACTGACCCGGAGCATCAAGACCGTGTACGGTTTCAAAGCGTGTATTTTTCAGCCCCAGAGCCTGAACGTAGTTGTTCATGATGTTGACGAAGGCGTCCTGACTTCCGGCCACGTGTTCCGCCATTGCGACGCAGGCGTCGTTACCGGACTGAATGATAATGCCGCGATTAAGGTCGGCCACTTTAACCTGTGTACCCGCCTGTAGGAACATCAGTGAAGAGCCTTTAAAGACTGGGTTACCCGTTGCCCACGCTTCTTTGCTGATGGTGACCTGATCGTCCAGACTGATTTTTCCGGCCCTGATACTCTGGCCGATAACGTAGCTGGTCATCATTTTCGTCAGGCTAGCAGGGTCGCGACGCGCGTCAGCGTTCATTTCTGCCAGCACTTTTCCTGAGTTGTAGTCCATCAGGATATAGGACTCAGCGTCAATTTGCGGAACCGCGGGAATGACGGTAGTGAGGTTGACGTCGTTAGGGTCGGCCGCAGCGGCACCGCTAAAGGCGATAAGTGCGCTTAATGCGAGGCTTTTCATTAACGGATGGCTAACGTTCTGGTGTGCAAAGATCGGTTTCATAAGCGGGACAACATTATCCGTAAAAAAGTTAAAAACGGCCACAGTATAGCAAGTGACATTCCAGAGAGCATCTGATGCAGCGCAAAGAGCTGTTCAGACGCGTTAAAAGACTTAGAAATATTGCAATAGGCAGGGTATGTGACCCTGCCTACACCACGCTAGCGAGCGCTGGCGGTAGTGATAAAACTGTTTGCATGCCCACTGTCAGAAAGGCGTTGCAGTAAGGACTGAGCCTGAGCTTTCGTTGTGAAAGGCCCCATCTGAACGCGATAAAACGCGCCGCTTTCCGTTATCCGACCGGGAACGCTCAACTGGCTGCTGAGGTTCTGCTGTAGCGCTTGCGCTCTGGCGCGATCGTTGGTCGCCATAACCTGAACGACAAAGCCCTGTGCTGAAGTACTGTCGCTAACCTGACGGGCGTTATCCGCATTTACCGGCGCAGGCACTACGGCAACCGCATCAGGAGAAGCGGGAATTGAGAGCTGGCTGTCTGGCGCGGTGGGTAGCGTGACGTTCTCACCTTGAGTAGGAGCATTTAATCGGGTTGTTGGCGCATCAGCCGGAGGTGGTGTTGGAATAGAGAGACTATTGTCCGGCTGCGCAGGAAGATTAACGCTTTCACTTTGCTGGGCGCTCAAACCGTTGGCGTTGCCAAAGTCAGGTCGAGAGGGGAGAGCATAGCTCTGTTTAACGACTGTAGAACCAATGGTGCCGGGGCCAGACAGACTGCCGTCCGGTGAAACAATAATAACGTCAAGGCGGACTTTAGTTTGACTGGTGACGTTCAGGCGATCGGCAGCGGCTTTGGACAGGTCGATTATGCGGCCTTTAGTAAAGGGCCCGCGATCGTTAACCCGAACGACAATTTGACGCCCGTTGCTTAGGTTCGTCACGCGAACATAGCTGGGGAGAGGCAGAGTAGGGTGTGCAGCAGTCAGTTCGTTAGCGTCGAAGACTTCTCCGAGGGCGGTTTTATTGCCGTGAAGCTCTTTGCCGTACCAAGTGGCTAGGCCGACCTGACTGAAGTTTTCCGGGTTGGTCACGATGCGATAAGTATTGCCGTTGACCTTATAGTCTTTCATCGTGCCCTGATTGTAGGGCTCGTAGCGCGGCTCAGCGCCGCCGATCTCTTTGGCCGGGCCGTTTTGGGGCAGCGGCGGCAGGGTGCTGGTGGGCGGCGTTGTCTGACAGGCCGCCAGAAACAGGCTCATTGTTCCAATCCATAGCCAAGATTTACGCATCAAACACCCCTTAAACGTTTTTGGAAAGCAGCTTTCTGTGCGTGTGTATCGACATCACAAGACCCAGCCCTGCCATAAGTACGATAAGAGCCGAGCCGCCGTAGCTGATAAACGGTAACGGTACGCCAACAACGGGTAAAATTCCACTCACCATACCGATATTGACAAAAACATACACACACAAAATCATCACAATGCCGCCGATAAGCACTCGACCAAAGCTGGTTTGCGCGTTGGCGGCCAGCATAAAGCCTCTGATAATGACGCAAAGATAAAGCGCCAGCAGCACCAAAACGCCAACCAGCCCCAGTTCTTCAGCCAGCACGGCGAAAATAAAGTCAGTATGGCGCTCCGGTAAAAACTCGAGCTGTGACTGCGTGCCGTGCAGCCATCCCTTGCCCCACAGGCCGCCAGAGCCGATAGCAATCTTCGACTGAATAATGTGATAGCCCGCGCCTAGCGGATCGCTTTCCGGGTCAAGCAGCATCATCACTCGCCCACGCTGGTAGTCGTGCATCAGGAAAAACCAGAGTATCGGGATAAATGCAGCGAGGGCCAGCGCGGCGATGAGAATCAGTCGCCAGCTCATGCCGGCAAGAAACAGAATGAATAGCCCTGAAGCCGCTACCAGAATGGCCGTTCCCAAGTCAGGCTGGGCAGCCACCAAAAGAGTGGGGAAAAAGATCAGCACCAAAGCGATACCGGTATTCTTTAACGAGGGGGGACAAGAGTCTCGGTTTATGTAGCGGGCGACCATCAGCGGCACGGCGATTTTTGCAATTTCAGAAGGCTGAAAGCGAACAAACCCCAGATCCAGCCAGCGCTGAGCGCCTTTACTGATTTGCCCGAATACGTCTACCAGAATGAGTAAAATCACGCAGAAAATATAGAGATAGGGCGCCCAGTTTTCGTAGATGCGCGGCGGAATTTGCGCCATTACTAGCATCACGGTGAGCCCCAGCACGGTTTGGCTGATCTTGCGCTGCATCATTTCTGGATCCTGACCGCTGGCGCTCCACAGGACAAAGAAGCTGTAGGCTAAAAGGGTCAGCACAAAAAAGGTCAGGATCGGGTCGATATGGATTTTGGTCCAAAACGACGGCTTCTTATTATCGCTCATTGATTACCTGTATGACTGTTCTCAATCGCCTTCATGCGGCAACGACGTTAATTCGGGCAGCGCGGTATTCTGGTCGTTCAGCAATATGTGGTCGAGAACGCGGCGCACGATAGGTCCTGCGTTACCGCCTCCGCCTCCGCCGTTTTCCAGAATCATCGATACGGCCACCTTAGGATTTTCATAAGGGGCATAGCCAATAAACAATGCGTGATCGCGCAGGTGTTCAGAAATTCTTTTCGCGTTGTAAACTTCGTTTTTCTTCAGGCCAAAGACCTGCGCTGTACCGGATTTACCTGCCGCCTTGTAGGGAGTGCCGGCGAATATGCGCCGTGCGGTACCGTTAGGACGGCTAACAACGCCGTACATACCGTCTTTAGCAATTTCCCAATAGCCAGAGTGAATATCGCCAATATGAGTGTTTTCCGTCTGCTGGTAGGGTTCCAGCTTGCCGTTAACCTTAGTACCCAACAGTAGATGAGGTGTTTTAACCAGACCGTCGTTAATCAGCGTAACCAGCGATTTGGACATTTGAATCGGCGTGGCGGTCCAGTAGCCTTGACCTATCCCAACGGGAATGGTGTCCCCTTGATACCACTGCTTCTTATGCCGTTTCATCTTCCATTCACGGGTTGGCATCACGCCGGGGTACTCTTCAGCAATGTCGATGCCGCTGTATTCACCGTAACCAAACTTCTTCATCCAGGATGAAAGGCGATCAATGCCCATATCATAGGCAACCTGATAGAAAAAGGTATCGGCGGACTCTTCCAGCGAACGCGTTACGTCTAGCTGGCCGTGACCAGAACGCTTCCAGTCGCGATAGCGTTTGTCAGTATTGGGTAACTGCCACCAGCCGGGGTCGAAGAGCGTCGTTTTCTTGGTGATTACTCCTGAAGACAGCGCAGCAACAGCGATATAGGGCTTCACTGTTGACGCAGGGGGATAAGTCCCCTGCGTGGTTCTGTTGATAAGCGGGCGGTTAGGATCGTTAAGCAGGGCTTGGTAGTCTGCGTAGCTGATGCCGTCGACGAACAGGTTTGGATCGTAGCTGGGGCTTGAAACCATAGCGAGAATGCCGCCGTCGCGGGGATCGCTAACAACGACCGCCGCTCTCCGGCTGCCGAGTAATTCTTCAATATACTGCTGAAGGCTCAGATCGATAGTCAGGTAAATGTCTTTACCCGCCTGAGGCGGTTTTTCGCTGAGCTGACGAATAACGCGGCCGCGGCTGTTGACCTCAACTTCTTCATAGCCTGGTTTGCCGTGCAGCACGTCTTCGTAATATTTTTCAATGCCCTGTTTGCCGATATCGTGGGTCGCTGAGTAGTCCTGTAGCTTGTCACTGGCTGCCAGACGCTCTAAGTCTTGCGTGTTGATTTTAGACACATAACCGACGACGTGAGTAAGGGCCGAGCCGTAGGGATAGTAGCGACGCTGATAGCCCTTAATTTCAATACCGGGAAAGCGGTGCTGATTGACGGCGAAGCGGGCAATTTGCAGCTCAGTCAGCTTGGTTTTCAGGGCAATAGGCGTGAAGCGCCGTGAGTTTTTACGCTCTTTCTGAAAGTTGGCAATGTCCTCATCGTCGAGATTGACGATAGGGCGAAGCTGTTCCATGACGCCTTTTAGATTATTGATTTTTTCAGGCACCAGCTCGAGCTGATAGATAGTGCGGTTTTCCGCTAGCACAGTACCGTTACGGTCATAAATCAGGCCGCGAGAGGGGGCGATAGGCACCAGTTTGATGCGGTTATCGTTGGAACGAGTGCGGTAATCTTCGAAGCGCTCAATCTGGATGGTATACAGGTTGGCGATGAGAATAGCGATAAGGATAAAAACGATGACGATCGCGATCAGGGCTCGACGTAGAAAAAGTGCTGATTCAGCCGTGTGATCACGGAAGGCGTTAGGTTCTTTTTTCATCCAAAAACTACATTATTCAAATGGCTATTCACAATGATTATTCGCGATGATACGGGTGATTCGCGGTAATGCTCCATGCGCGATAAAGGCTTTCAGCGACCACAATTCTCACCAGCGGGTGCGGTAGTGTCAGCGGAGACAGCGACCAGCTTTGTTCCGCAGCCTGTTTACAGGCTGTCGCCAATCCTTCTGGACCGCCGATAAGCAGACTGACGTCACGCCCGTCCAGCTTCCACTGGGTTAACTGCTGAGACAGCTGCGGCGTATCCCAGGGCTTACCTGGGATATCCAGCGTGACAATACGGTTACCCTTGCCGACAGCGGCCAGCATCAGCTCGCCTTCTTTATCAAGAATACGCTTAATGTCCGCATTTTTACCGCGCTTTCCTGCGGGTATCTCTACCAGCTCAAACGGCATGTCTTTAGGGAATCGGCGCTGATAGTCGTCAAACGCGGTTTGCACCCAATCGGGCATTCTGGTGCCGACGGCGATAAGCTGTAGCTTCACCCGTTAGCTCCAGAGTTTTTCCAGCTCGTATATCTTGCGGCTTTCTTCCTGCAAGACGTGCACCATGACGTCGTCAAGGTCAACGACAATCCAGTCGCCGTCAGCGGCGCCTTCAACGCCTAGCGGGTCTAAACCTGCCTGACGAGCCGCCTGAAAAACGCGGTCGGCAATGGTTTGCACATGTTTACTCGACGTTCCGGTACAGACGATCATGCAGTCAGTAATGCTGGAGATGGCGCTGACGTCGATAGTCACAATGTCCTGACCCTTTACGTCTTCGATTTTATCGATAACAAATGATTGGAGCTCGCGGCCTTGCAAAGGTTCCCCCAAAATGTCCCAGTCGTTCATTTAAATAAATGTTTAAGTCATATATTCATAAGGCAGCCGTCAGTAGAGGCTGCGCAAAAAAAGATCGTCAATGCGGTAGGCGTGTACCCCCACATCTGACGAGATGCGCTTAAACTCGGTATTGTGTTGCTGGAATCATAGCATGATTCCGGTTTTACATGTACAAGCCCTGTTGCTCAATATAGGCCTGCACTGACGGGGGAAGCATATCGTCGAGGCTCTGGCCTCTGTGCTTTCTCAGCCGAATGTCAGTCGCTGAAATGTCGAGTAGCGGCGTGTGGGCAAGATAGATAAGACCGTGAGCCTGCTGCTTGAGGTCGCTGACGTTAGCAGTACGGTGGTTTTCCAGCCAGCGTTCAAGCTCCGGCGTGTCAAGTCGACTGGCATAGCCGGGACGGGCGCAGACCAGCAGGTGGCAGTAGTCCAACAGAGACTGCCAGCGGTGCCAGTAGTGCAGCGTTAGCAGCGAGTCCTGACCGATAATAAACGCCAGCGGCAGTCGAGCGCCCTTTTCGCGACGGATCTCTTCCAGTGTATCAATAGTGTAAGAGGGCGCTGTGCGGTGAAGTTCTCTTTCATCCACAGAGAACAGCGGATTTCCCTCAACGGCGAGCTCTACCATCTTTAGGCGCTGCTGGGCGTTGGCTTCTGGCTGAGGGCGATGAGGCGGAACGTGGTTTGGCAACAGCGTAATATGTTGCAGATCGACCTCTTTGGCTAACGCCTCAACCGGCTTAAGGTGACCGTAGTGAATGGGATCGAACGTTCCCCCAAACAGGGCGTGGATCGCCTCTTGACTATCAGTCCTGTCAGACATGTTTAATCCGCCTCGGGTAAGGGTTTGCCGCACAGCAGCATCATCAGGCTTTCAAGCTCGTCCCAGACGGACTGACCAAAGTCCTGTTTTACGGTGAGCTCTATCTGGGTCAGCAGAGAAATGGCCTGCGCCAGCTGAGCTGCATTCAGACGCTGTAGCGCCTGAGTTATCAAAGGGCGCCGATTTTGCCATATCTTCTGCCGATCGAACAGCGCTCTGAGGGGGGGTATCCTGCATTTTTCTCTGCAAGTGAAGCAGCTGAAGCAGCTCTCTTTGCAGAGTTCGAATCAGGATCAGCGCCTCGACGTCTTCCAGCCTGAGCTGGTGCAAAACGTGATAGGCACGTTTGATTTTCCCAGCCAGAACGGCGTCTACCCAGTGATAGGGCGTAAAGTGGGCGGCATCGTTGACGGCTTGCTCCACGCGCGGCAGCGTCAGCTTGCCGTCAGGGAACAGAAGGGAAAGTCTTTCAAGCGCCTGAGACAGCGCCAGCAGGTTTCCTTCATAGCAGTAACAGAGTAGCTGTACGGCTGCTTCATCGATAGTTAGCTGATGCATTTTCGCCCGCTGTGCTACCCAGCGCGGTAGCTGAGCCTGTTCAGGCGTTTGACAGCTAACGAGAACGCTGTGTTCTCCCAGCGTTTTAAACCAGGCGGCGTTCTCTTGCGCCTTTGTCGGCTTCGGGCCGCGAAGGATAAGCAGAACGTCGACGTTGAGTAGGCCGCTCAGTGCGATCAGGCGCTCGCCAATGGCGGCGTTGACGCCAGTTTCAGGCAGGGACAGAATGAAAATCTTGCGGCTGGAAAACAGGCTGAGAGACTGACATTCAGTAAACATGTCGTCCCAGTCTGTTTGAACGTTAATCTCATAGGTAAAGGTTTCGCTAAATCCGACCTGAGCGGCAGCCCGACGCACGGCATCCTGACTCTCTTCCAGCAGCAGCGGCTCATTGCCGTACAGCTGATAGCAAGAGCGCAGCCCCTCATGGAGCTGCGCTGCGAGCTGTTCAGGATACACTTTTATCATTGAGCCGGTACGGCGCCTTCGGCCAGCGCTTCGTCATCGCTCTGGTCTTTGACGGTCGATTGAACAGTTGCCAGCTTGCGTACCAGCTGTTGGGCTAGCTGTTCCCGCATCTCCTGATAGATCATTTCTTCTTCGTTATCCTTGGCCAGTGCGGTTAAAGGGTTATCGAAGAAAGAGCGGAAGACTTTCGCGTTGATGCGGTAAATGCCTTCTCCAGGGATAATGACCTGAGCGCTGGCAGACATCACTATTTGGTACTCAGCGGTAGAGCCGGTCTGAAAAATAGAGACCGTCTCTTTGTTAGAACCTACACCGCCTAGGCGAAGAACCGGTAGGTCTTTACGGGTTTTATCATCCACAATGGTAACGCCGCTTTGACGCAGCTCGCTGCGCACTGCGCGGGACATTGGGCCATAGGGATCGCCGCCCTCCATCAAGAGAGTTTGTAAACCCTGCGGTACGCTGGTGGTACCGCGCAGGTTAAATCCGCATCCGGCCGTGACCAGCACGGCGGCAGACAGCAGAAGAGCGAGAATAGGATGTCGCATAGTCGTTCCTTAGATTAACCCGCTACCAGGTTTAACAGTTTTCCGGGCACGTAAATGGCCTTACGGATCGTAACGCCGTCCAGATGCTTCGTTACCATAGGATCGGCCAGAGCGGCAGCTTTAACGTCGTCCTCACTGATGTCGGCAGGGACGGTAATGCGGGCACGCACTTTGCCGTTAACCTGAACGACCACCAGTTTGGCGTCTTCAACCATAGCGCTTTGATCGGCGACCGGCCACGGAGCCACGTCGATATCGCCTTCACCGCCCAGCTCGCTCCACAGAGTAAAGCTGACGTGTGGTGTAAACGGATAAAGCAGACGAGCCACGGCTAACAGCGCTTCCTGCATCAGGGCGCGATCCTGTGCGCTTTCCTGTGGGGCGCGGGTCAGCTTGTTCATCAGCTCCATCACCGCAGCGATGGCAGTGTTGAAGATTTGACGGCGGCCAATATCGTCAGTCACTTTCGCAATGGTCTTATGCAGTTCGCGACGCAGCGCTTTTTGCTCTTCGTTCAGGCTGTTGACGTCTAGCGCGTCCACCGGGCCTTTGGCAATGTGATCATACGCCAGACGCCAGACGCGTTTGATAAAGCGGTTGGCACCTTCGACGCCAGACTCTTGCCATTCCAGCGTCATTTCTGCCGGAGAGGCGAACATCATGAACAGACGAACGGTATCGGCGCCGTATTTCTCGACGATGTCCTGCGGATCGATGCCGTTGTTTTTAGACTTCGACATCTTGGTCATTCCGCTGTAGATCAGCTCACGGCCGTCTTTATCAAAGGCTTTAACGATGCGCTGCTTGTCGTCGCGCTCAACGGTAACGTCTTTTGGCGAAACCCAAATGCGTTCGTTGGTGGCAGAGGTGTAGTAAAACGCGTCAGCCAGCACCATGCCTTGGCACAACAGGCGTTTAGCGGGCTCGTCGGAATTGACTAGGCCTGCATCGCGCATCAGCTTGTGGAAGAAGCGGAAGTACATCAGGTGCATGATGGCGTGTTCGATACCGCCAACATACTGATCTACCGGCAGCCAGTAGTTCGCTGCTGCCGGATCCAGCATGCCTTTGTCGTACTGTGGGCAAGTGTAGCGAGCGTAGTACCAGGAAGATTCCATAAAGGTATCAAAGGTATCTGTTTCACGCAGTGCAGGCTGGCCCTGATAGGTGGTTTTTGCCCAGTTAGGATCGGCTTTAATGGGGCTGGTGATACCGTCCATCGTGACGTCTTCCGGGAGGATAACCGGCAGCTGGTCTTCCGGCGTAGGCACCACGGTACCGTCCTGCAGGGTAACCATTGGGATTGGTGCGCCCCAGTAGCGCTGACGGGAAACACCCCAGTCGCGCAGGCGATAGTTGACCTTGCGCTCGCCAATGCCCATGGCAACCAGACGTTCAACAATGGCGTTAAAGGCAGCATCAAAGTCGAGGCCGTCGAATTCACCAGAATTAAACAGCACGCCTTTTTCGGTGCTGGCGCTCTCGGAAAGATCGGGAGCTGCGCCGTCAGCGGTCAAGATAACCGGCTTAAGCGGCAGACTGTATTTGGTGGCAAACTCCCAGTCGCGCTGGTCGTGACCAGGTACCGCCATGACGGCACCGGTGCCGTAGTCCATCAGAACAAAGTTGGCGACCCAGACCGGCAGTTTCTCGCCGCTCAGCGGGTGAACAGCGAACAGGCCAGTGGCAACGCCTTTTTTCTCCATGGTCGCCATGTCGGCTTCGGCAACTTTGGTATTGCGGCACTCGTCGATAAAGCTGCTCAGCGTTGGGTTGTTCTGCGCTGCGCGAGCGGCAAGAGGGTGACCCGCGGCGATCGCTACGTAAGAGACCCCCATAAAGGTATCCGGGCGGGTGGTATAGATGGACAGGGTGTCATCGCTGCCGTCGACAGCAAAGGTAATTTCAACCCCTTCAGAGCGGCCAATCCAGTTGCGCTGCATGGTCTTAACCTGCTCAGGCCAGCTCTCCAGCGTATCCAGATCGTTAAGCAGCTGGTCGGCATAGGCGGTGATTTTAATAAACCACTGCGGGATCTCTTTGCGCTCGATAGGGGTATCGCAGCGCCAGCAGCAGCCGTCAATAACCTGTTCGTTAGCCAGAACGGTCTGATCGTTCGGGCACCAGTTCACTGCGGAGGTTTTCTTGTAAACCATGCCTTTTTCATACAGCTTGGTGAAGAACCACTGCTCCCAGCGATAGTAGTCAGGATCGCAGGTTGAGAACTCTCGGCTCCAGTCGTAGCCGAATCCCAGCAGCTTGAGCTGGTTCTTCATGTAGTCGATGTTTTCGTAAGTCCAGGGCGCGGGAGCGGTATTGTTCTTAACCGCAGCGCCTTCTGCCGGCAGGCCGAAGGCGTCCCAGCCAATAGGCTGAAGCACGTTTTTGCCGAGCATGCGCTGGTAGCGGGAGATAACGTCGCCAATCGTATAGTTACGCACGTGGCCCATGTGAAGTCGCCCTGAAGGATAAGGGAGCATGGAGAGGCAGTAGTACTTTTCTTTGGTCGGATCTTCGGTGACCTGAAAGGTTTTCTTTTCTTGCCAGTGAGTTTGTACGTGAGATTCAATATCTTCCGGGCGGTAATGCTCTTGCATGGCGACGCGTCGTCCTTATATTTTATCAAACCGTCGATTGGCTATCGGCTACGCCATCGCGACGGTATTCGTTTGCGATACACAGATCCGTATAGGATAGCGATAAGCATCCCGCTCAACAATACTCAAAAGCGATGGAAATGCGCTTTGAGGTAATTATTTGTCGGAAAAGAGGTCATCGGATTTTGATGCGCTTCGTTTATTGGCTGTTTTACTTTTGACATTAGCGGCACAGGGAACAGGACAGAGCGGAAAAGCGTGGAAAAACCTGAAAGAAAAAGGCGCCTCTGAGGGCGCCTTAGGAGACTAGTGTAGAATTTTCGCCAGAAAGTCTTTTGCTCGTTCAGACTGTGGATTATCAAAAAACTCTTCTTTCTTGGTGTCTTCAACAATTTTGCCTTCATCCATAAACAGGATGCGGTGCGCTACTTTTTTGGCAAAACCCATTTCGTGCGTGACAACCATCATGGTCATGCCTTCGTAGGCCAGTTCAACCATGACGTCGAGCACTTCGTTGATCATTTCTGGGTCAAGAGCCGAAGTCGGTTCATCAAACAGCATAGCGATAGGATCCATACACAGCGCGCGGGCAATGGCGACACGCTGCTGCTGGCCGCCGGAGAGCTGGCTCGGAAACTTGGCGGCATGGCTGGCAAGCCCGACGCGCTCAAGCAGCGCCATGGCTTTATGTTCGGCCTCTACCTTGCTGCGGTTAAGCACCTTAACCTGTGCCAGTGTCAGGTTTTCAATAATCGATAAGTGCGGGAACAGCTCAAAGTGCTGAAACACCATGCCGACGCGAGCGCGCAGCTGAGCCAGATTGGTGTGCGGATCGTTAACGACGATGCCATCAACCGTAATAGTTCCCTGTTGAATTGGTTCAAGACCATTCACGGTTTTTATCAGCGTTGACTTGCCTGAACCGGAAGGGCCGCAAACAACGACAACCTCGCCTTTTTTGACTTCAGTTGAGCAGTCTGACAGCACTTGAAAGTGGTCGTACCATTTAGAAACGTTCTTTAAGGAAATCATTAAACGGTTGTCCTTTTCTTCATATATGTAACAAGCAGAGAAGCGGAGAGGCAAATGACAAAGTAAACGAAACCGGCGAATAAAACCATCTCGACTTCGGTTCCCGAGGTTTTGCCAATGTTGCTTGCGCTACGGAAGAAGTCCGCCACCCCAATAATATAAACCAGCGAGGTGTCTTGAAACAGAATGACTGCCTGCGTCAACAGCAGAGGCGTCATTGCCCTGAACGCCTGAGGCAGAATGACCAGACGCATAGACTGCCAAGGGGTCATGCCCAAAGCCATCGCAGCAGAGTTTTGCCCGCGGGCGACGCTTTGCAAACCGGCACGAATAATTTCCGAATAGTAGGCGGCTTCAAACAGCGAGAAGGCGACCACGGCGGAAATAAAGCGAATGTCAGTCTCCGGCGAGAGGTTCAAAAACTTTTGCAGCAGCTGCGGCACGATCAGATAGAACCACAGCAGCACCATAAACAGCGGCACTGAGCGGAAGGTGTTGACGTACGCGGCGGCAATGTAGCTTATCCAGCGGAACTTGGGCGGCGCGAGGCGGAAAATGGCCAGCGCCGTTCCCCAAGCGATGCCGACGAGAATCGCACTACCGGCAATTTTTAACGTTACCCACATGCCTTCTAACAGATAAGGCAGATTGGGAATAATGGTACTCCAGTCAAATTCGTACATGGCTTATCCTCCGAAAGTGCCTGGTAGACGAAGTTTCTTTTCAACGCGCTTCATCACTCTGATAAGAACGGCGTTAATCAGCACATAGGCGACGGTGACGGCCAGAAACGACTCATAGGCGTAGCCGGAGTATTCAAGCAGCTTACTGGCCTGAGCGGACAGCTCAATCAGGCCGATAGTAGAGGCCACAGCAGAGTTCTTCACCATGTTGAGCATTTCAGACGTCAACGGCGGAATAACAATGCGGTAGGCGTTAGGCAGCAGAACGTAGCGGTAGGCCTGCGGCAGCGTCAGGCCCATTGCCAGCGCCGCGTTTTTTTGACCGCGGGGCAGAGCCTGAATGGCGGTTCTTACCTGTTCGCACACGCGCGCGCCGGTAAAGACGCCCAAGCAGCAGATAGAAATGATAAAGAACTGGATGTTAGGGTCGAGATCGGCCTTAAACCAGTTGCCGATAGACGCTGGCAGCAGTTCTGGAACCAGCAGATACCAGATAAAAAACTGTACGATCAGCGGAACGTTGCGAAACAGTGCCACGTAGAGAGTGCCAAGCGCGGATAAAAAGCGATTGGGCACGGTGCGCAAAATGCCGAACAGCGATCCCAGAACGAATGCAATAATCCATGCGCAGAAAGACAGTGCGATCGTTACCTGAAAGCCAGCCCACAGCCAGTCCAGATAGGTCGCATCGCCGAATGGGGCCTGCTCTAGAAATATTCCCCAATGCCAGTTTCCAAACATAACTAAGCCCTTTTTTATTCTTCTTATCAGCGGCCCCGCAGCGAGGCGGGGCCGCTAACCCAGAGACGGTATCGGTAGATCCGCCGTTAGTTCAGAGCTTTGTCGTTCGGTGCGCTAAACAGCTTTTTCATGTTGTCTGACAGGTCGAAGTTCATGTTCAGACCCTTTGGCGGGATCGGATTCTTGAACCACTTGTCGAAGGACTTCTCAGCGGCACCGGAGGTTTGAGCCTGAGCAATGGTGTCGTCCATCAGCTTTTTAAACTGAGCGTCGCCCTTGCGCAGCATACAGCCGTAGGCTTCAAAGGACTGCGGCTTGCCGACGATTTCCCACTGATCGGGCTTTTTGGATTTCGCTCTTTCACCCGCCAGCAGAGCGTCGTCGATCATAAAGGCAACAGCGCGGCCGCTTTCAACGGTGCGGAATGAATCACCGTGGTCTTTTGCACTGATGATGCGAAGATCAAGCTTGTCGGCGTCGTTCATTTTGTTCAGCAGGGCTTCAGAGGTGGTGCCCGAAGTAACGACGACGTTTTTACCTTTCAGGTCAGCGAAGTCTTTAATGCCGCTGTCCTTATTAACCAGCAGGCGAGTGCCAACGATAAACAGAGTGTTGGAGAAGTCCGCTTGCTTTTGGCGTTCGACGTTGTTGGTTGTTGAGCCGCACTCAAAGTCATAGGTACCGTTTTGCAGCAGAGGAATACGGTTCTGAGAAGTAACAGGGATCAGCTTAACCTTCAGGTCAGGCATGTTCAGCTGTTTCTTCACGGCGTCAACGATAAGGTTGGAGTAGTCCTGTGAATAACCCACGACGTTTTGCTGATTGTCATAGTAAGAGAAAGGGACTGAAGACTCGCGGTGACCTACGGTGATCACACCGCTGTCTTTGATTTTCTTCAGTGTGCCGTCCAGTTCTTCTGCATGGAGCGAAGTGCTTGCCAAACCCATTAAAACCAGCGGCAGTACTAACTTGCGTAATTGCATGACTTACTCCTTCAATATTATCAGTGTGGTGTTTGTTGCTGTGTTTTATAGCTCACAGGTCGGCGAACAGGCCGCCCGTGATGTAATTAAAATGTAGTTTAATGATGCATTTGTGTAAAACGTATAACACTTCATTTACCTACAAATTGCACCAATAGTGAACGGTTTCACATCTTCGCTCTTTATTGGTGCATTCCTGCACTTATAGAGTGCGACTCCGTTCAGTAACCTGAAGGTTTAACCACATTTTGGTCTTTTTGTTCAGGCTACTAGAATGTATTGCAAGGCCTGTGCCAACTCTTAGTTATGTTTCTTTTCTGTTAATTTTTAGGAAGAAAGAGCGATAGGGAATAGGGAGAATAGGGGGAATAGAGAAAGACTAAAGAAATGAAACAGGGCTAGCCGTATTGCTAGCCCTGTCGTAAGCAGGCTTAATCGGACTATCGGCTGCGGCGACTGAAGAGACGTGAAGCCACAATAAACGCCGCCGCCAGTACCCAGAGCGGCAGGCTGCCCCAGCGTGCATAGGGGGTAATGCCGGTTGTCGGGGCGATGCGCAGTTCGAGCACTTGGCGCTTGAATTGAGGAATTTGAGCAATGATGTCACCGCTTGCTGAAACCGCTGCTGTAATACCGTTATTGGTGCTGCGAAGCATCGGACGGCCGAGCTCAAGAGCGCGCATACGGGCCATTTCAAAGTGCTGCCAGGGGCCTAGAGAGTCGCCGAACCAGGCATCGTTGGAGATAGTCAGTAAAAAGTCGGTGTCAGGCGTCCAGTTGACTCTGACCTGCTCGCCGAGGATCACTTCATAGCAGATGGCGCTGGCAATCTTGTAGCCGTTGGCCTCAATAGGTGACTGTCGGTATTCGCCAGAGCTGATGGAGGACATGGGTAAATCGAAAAACGCGGCCAGCGGGCGAAGGAAAGATTCAAAGGGTACATACTCGCCAAAGATCACCAAGTGGTGCTTGTTGTAACGATTGCCGCCTTCGTACTGGTAGGGCTTTTGGTTACCGAGCACGATCAGTGTGTTGTAGTAGTTGCCGCCGTCGCCGTTCTGCTTGATGCGGTAGTCAATAATGCCGGTAATCAGTGAAGTGTGCTTTTGGCGATAGCCTTCATCCAGAGACTTAAGGAAAGAAGCCTGTCGCATTTCAACGTCAGGAATAGCCGCTTCCGGCCAGATGACCAAGCGGGATTTGCCAACGTACGGCTCTGATTCATTGACGTAAGCTTCCAGCGTCGGCAGAAGGTGGTCTGGCTGCCATTTTAACGACTGAGCGATGTTGCCCTGTACCAGTGCGACGTCTGCGGTGCGTTCGGGCTGCTCGGTAAACCACTGAAGCTTTTGCAGCGGCCAGGCGAGAAGCACCAGAGCGACGGCTAAAACGGCAGGAAGTACGCGGTGGCGCACAGTCGCTAAAACCAGCAGGCCGCTGACGGCCATCAGAATAAACGTAATGGCGTTAACGCCAAACAGCGGAGCGATACCCTTAAGCGGCCCGTCAATTTGGCTGTAGCCAAACTGTAGCCACGGAAAACCGGTAAATACCCAGCCGCGTAAAAACTCAGTGACCTGCCACAGCGCGGGTGCGACCAGAACCAGCCGCCAGGCGTCCGCCTTTGGCCAAAATCGGGCTAAGAGCCCGGTGAACAGCATAGGGTAAAGAGACAGATAAGAGGCCAAAAGCAGCACCAGGCCCATGCTGATGGGAACCGGGAGACCGCCAAACTGATCGATACTGACGTAGACCCAGTTAACGCCGCTGCCAAACAGACCAAGTCCCCAAAAGAATCCTACCCCCATGGCCGCTTTAGGCGTTCGGTTTAAGGTCAATGCCAGCAGGGCAGAGAGGGAGATTAGGGACGCCGGCCACAGGTTAAACGGTGAAAACGCCAGCGTTCCAATGGCGCCAAAGGCCAGCGCCAGCCCGAGGCGAATCGGGCGGCGGTCCAGTATAGAGGTAAGAGTCATTCGCTAATTAGTCTTCCAAATAGGGCTGCGGGGCTTCATTGGGAATAGTGACGTGGACCTGAATAATGCGCCTGCTGTCGGCCATGGCAACTTTAAACTGGTAGCCGTCAATAGTGACGATTTCACCTCTGGAAGGGAGGTGGCCCAGCGCCTGCATGACTAGGCCGCCAATGGTGTCTACTTCGTCATCGCTAAAGCTGGTGGAGAAGGCATCGTTAAAATCTTCGATAGGCGTCAGCGCGCGAACAGTAAAGGTATGGCGGCTAAGCTGGCGCACGTCTCTGTCCTCCACGTCGTCGTATTCGTCTTCAATTTCGCCGACGATAAGCTCCAGAATGTCTTCAATGGTTACCAGACCCGATACGCCGCCGAATTCGTCGATAACGATCGCCATGTGGTAGCGCTGTGAGCGGAACTCTTTCAGCATGCGGTCAACCCGCTTGCTCTCAGGAACAACGACGGCAGGGCGTAGCACTTTATCAATGCTGAACGTCTCTGCGCCTTTGTTCATAAACGGCAGCAGATCCTTTGCCATCAGGATACCTTCGATATGATCCTTGTCTTCACTGATGACCGGGAAACGGGAGTGTGCGGACTCGATAATGACGTCAAGGCACTCCTCCAGCGGCTGGTTCACTTTTAGTGTGATCATCTGAGAACGCGGGATCATAATATCGCGCACGCGCTGCTCGGCAATATCCATCACGCCTTCAAGCATGTCGCGGGTGTCCGGGTCAATCAGATCGTTTTGCTCTGAATCGCGGATTAGCTCAACCAGATCGCCACGGTTTTTGGGCTCACCGTGAAACAGCTGGCCGAGAATAAGAGAAAAGAAGCCCTTTTTGGGGGCAGGGCCTTCATTATTTTGAGAGTGATCGTCGCTCATGCAATATCAATTAGTTGGTTAAAATTAGTCTTTTTCTGAGGCATAGGGGTCGGAATACCCCAGTTCTTGCATAATCTCAGTCTCTAAAGACTCCATTTCCTGCGCATCGTCATCGTTGATGTGATCATACCCTAACAGATGGAGGCTACCGTGGACAACCATGTGAGCCCAGTGTGCAGCTAAAATTTTGTTTTGCTCTTCCGCTTCTTTTTCAACAACCTGACGGCAGATGACCAAATCGCCCAGCAGCGGCATCTCTAGGCCAGGCGGCGCTTCAAAGGGAAACGACAGCACGTTGGTCGGCTTGTCCATACCGCGATAGGTGTGGTTAAGGGTGTGGCTTTCCTCAATATCCACCAGACGAACGGTGACTTCGGCATCGGCCTGAAAGGGCAGTACCGCGGCGTCCAGCCAGCGCTGAATGTCTTCTTCACTTGGCAGCGCCTGCTGATTTTCACAGGCAATCTGCAGGTCTAAAATAACGTGTTCCATAGTGTCCTTGATTTATTCGGAGCCCGCGTTAGAAATGGATGGGTGTTCGCTTTTCCGCTGTTGCGCCAGCGCGTCTTTACGCTTTTGCTCTTCGTTTTCCCACACTTCGTAGGCCGTTACGATACGGGCAACGACCGGGTGTCGGACAACGTCTTCGCTGTGGAAAAAGTTGAAGCTGATTTCTTCAACGTTGGAGAGCACTTCAACGGCGTGGCGCAGGCCGGACTTCTGGTTGCGCGGCAGGTCTATTTGCGTGACGTCCCCGGTGATCACTGCACGGGAGTTAAAGCCGATGCGGGTCAGAAACATCTTCATTTGTTCGATAGTAGTGTTCTGGCTTTCGTCCAGAATGATAAAAGCGTCGTTAAGAGTGCGACCGCGCATATAGGCCAGCGGGGCGACTTCAATAACGTTGCGCTCAATCAGTTTCTCAACCCGCTCAAAGCCAAGCATTTCAAACAGCGCGTCATAGAGCGGGCGCAGATAAGGATCAACCTTTTGGCTCAGATCTCCCGGCAGAAAGCCGAGCTTTTCCCCGGCTTCAACGGCAGGGCGGGTGAGCAGAATGCGGCGAATTTCCTGACGCTCTAGCGCGTCTACCGCAGCGGCAACCGCCAGATAGGTTTTGCCGGTCCCGGCGGGGCCGATACCAAAGGTAATGTCGTGATCGAGAATGTTGGCTATGTACTGTGCCTGATTGGGCGTGCGAGGCTTGATCATCCCGCGCTTGGTCTTGATGATAACCGCTTTGCCGTAGTCGGGAACCGATTCGGCAATTTGCTCCAGCACGCCGGATTCTTTAATCGCCAGATGGATCTGGTCAGGTTCTATATCGGTAATTAGGCCGCGCACTGGCGCCGTGTCGACGTAAAGGTTGAGCAGGATGTCTTTGGCGACGCTGACGCAGGAGGCTTTTCCGACCAGCTTAAAGTGGTTGTTTCGGTGGCTAATTTCAATGCCGAGGCGGCGTTCAAGCTGCTTGATGTTATCGTCAAACGGGCCGCACAGGCTCTGTAGGCGCTCGTTATCAGAAGGTTCCAGCACGACTTCCTGAGTATCAATCTTCAAATTGGACCTCGTCGTAGTGAGAAAGACCGCGCCGGATGGCGCGTCTCTCTTCTGAGTATAGGTAAACAGTCGCCATTATTCATAGGCTTCGGCACTGAGGCACAGGGTTAAGGCTTATAGTGACCAACGCCCAGTTCGTCTTCTTTGCGGGTTCTGGCCATAACCGCCTGCGGTGATTCCTGAACCCGCAGCCCCATTTCCGCTTCCGTTCTGACGACTTTGCCACGCAGAGAGTTGGTATAGACATCAACAATTTCGACGTCGACAAAACCGCCAACCATGTCCGGCGTTCCTTCAAAGTTGACGACTCGGTTGTTTTCCGTGCGCCCGGAAAGCTCCATCACGTTTTTACGCGACGTTCCTTCAACCAGAATGCGCTGAACGGTGCCCATCATGTGGCGGCTGTACTGCATGGCCTGCTGGTTGATGCGCTCTTGAAGAATGTAGAGACGCTGCTTTTTCTCTTCTTCGCTGACGTCGTCCACCATGTCGGCTGCCGGTGTGCCGGGGCGGGCGGAGAAGATAAAGCTATAGCTCATATCGAAATTGACGTCTGCGATGAGCTTCATGGTTTGTTCGAAGTCTTGCGTGGTTTCACCGGGGAAACCGACGATAAAGTCCGAACTGATTTGAATATCTGGGCGCGCAGCGCGCAGCTTGCGGATAATCGACTTGTATTCCAGAGCCGTGTGGGTTCGACCCATCAGGTTGAGCACGCGATCGGAGCCGCTTTGTACCGGCAGGTGCAGGAAGCTGACCAGCTCAGGCGTGTCTTTATACACTTCGATAATATCGTCAGTAAATTCAATCGGGTGGCTGGTGGTGAAGCGCACGCGGTCAATACCGTCAATGCTGGCGACCAGGCGCAACAGCTCGGCAAACGTGCAGATGCCGCCGTCATAGGCGGGCCCTCGATAGGCGTTAACGTTTTGGCCAAGCAGGTTCACTTCGCGAACGCCCTGAGCGGCAAGCTGGGCAATCTCAAACAGCACGTCATCGCTAGGGCGGCTGACTTCTTCACCGCGCGTATAGGGAACCACGCAGTAGGTACAGTACTTGTTACAGCCTTCCATAATGGAAACGAAGGCCGTTGGGCCGTCCGCTTTGGGTTCGGGAAGGCGGTCAAATTTTTCAATTTCGGGGAAGCTTACGTCAACGACCGGGCTGCGAGTGCCGCTGGCGCGATTGATCATTTCCGGTAGGCGATGAAGCGTCTGTGGACCAAAGATCACGTCAACGAAAGGCGCACGCTGGCGAATGTGCTCACCCTCTTGAGAGGCGACACAGCCGCCGACGCCGATGATGAGGTCCGGCTTTCCCTCTTTAAAGGTTTTCCAGCGGCCTAACTGATGAAAAACCTTCTCCTGTGCCTTTTCGCGGATCGAACAGGTATTCAGCAGAAGAACGTCCGCGTCTTCCGCGTCTTCCGTCAGCTGATAGCCGTGCGTGCTTGCCAACAGGTCGGCCATCTTGGATGAGTCATACTCATTCATCTGACAGCCCCAGGTTTTAATATACAGTTTCTTCGTCATCGGTTTGTTACTCAGTGAAAGGCGTGATGCCCGTTGTCATAGGCTCCTGCAACCGCATCGACAAAGGCGACGCGAACTCCCGTGCAGGGCGCGTATTGTAATGGTTTGTTGTTCTCCTGACCAGAGATTGACGATCTCTGTCGCTGAAGCGCGGGCAAAATTCCGGTACACTTCGCAATATCATAGTTTAACGGTGGCGCAAAAATATGATGGATAGCACAGTGAAAACACACGACGCAATCGTGATTGGCGGCGGTATGGTTGGTGCTGCGGCAGCGATTGGCTTAGCGATGCAGGGGCGTTCTGTGGCGGTTGTTGAGCATGATGCTCCGGCGCCTTTCTTACCCGGCAGCGAGCCGGACATTCGTATTTCTGCCGTTGGCTGTCGCTCGGTCAACCTGCTCAAGAGGCTGCGAGCTTGGGACAATGTTGCCGCAATGCGCATAACGCCCTATCGTCGGCTGGAAACCTGGGAGTGGGATAACAGCAACGTTGAGTTTGATGCCAAAGACCTCGCGCTGCCGGAACTGGGTTTTATGGTGGAAAATCGACTGTTGCAGTTAGGGCTGTGGCAGCAGTTTGAGAGCGCTTCAAACCTCCATCTTTACTGTCCGTCAAGGCTGTCGAATATGACTCGGCTGGCTGATAGTTGGCGTTTGACGTTAGACAGTGGTGAAACGCTGAATGCGCCT
The DNA here is from genome assembly GCF_900478135.1 of Leminorella richardii. Classification (NCBI taxonomy): domain Bacteria; kingdom Pseudomonadati; phylum Pseudomonadota; class Gammaproteobacteria; order Enterobacterales; family Budviciaceae; genus Leminorella; species Leminorella richardii. The sequence goes on along the minus strand of NZ_LS483470.1, from coordinate 2,365,000 downwards.
CTGGTCATAGGCGCTGACGGAGCGAACTCGATGGTCAGGAAACTGGCCGGGATTGGCGTGACGGGCTGGCAGTATCGCCAGTGGTGCATGCTGATGCTGATAAAAACTGACTTGCCTCAGCAGGATATTACCTGGCAGCGATTTTATCCCAGCGGCCCGCGCGCGTTTTTACCGCTGTCAGAAGGCTATGCCACTCTGGTGTGGTATGACGCACCGTCACGCATACGCCAGCTGCAGAGTATGTCGCACAGTGAGTTGACCGAGGAAGTCCGTAAGGCGTTTCCTGAACGGCTGGGTAACTTTGACGTTAAGGGGGCTGGGTCGTTCCCTCTCGTTCGCAGACATGCACAGCGCTACGTTAAAGACGGCATAGTTCTCGTTGGAGACGCCGCTCATACGATCAATCCTTTGGCGGGGCAGGGAGTTAATCTGGGCTATCGCGACGTTGAGACGCTGTTGGACGTGCTGTCAGAAGCCCAGAAGCGTGGAGAAAACAGCGCCAGTAACGACGTCCTTAAGCGATACGAGCGCCGGCGCTATCCGGACAATCTTCTGATGCAGACCGGCATGGACGTATTCTACAGCGCCTTTAGCAATAATCTGCTTCCCGTGGCGATGATACGCAATGCGACATTAATGATTGCCGAGCGTTCAGGCGGCCTGAAAACGCAGGCGCTGAAGTATGCGCTGGGGATTTAATTAACGAGAGGCTGACGTACTTAGCGGCAACCGTTCTAGCTATCAATAAAAAAGCCTTACTCGCGTAAGGCTTTTTTGTATTGGGTAATTAACGACCCGCAGCGGCGTCAAGAAGCGCATTGCCTGTCGCACCACCGCCACCGTTGGTTTTATAGTGGGATTTCAGTACGCCTTTAGAGTTCCATTCAAAAACGGTTGACTCGTTCACGTTACTGCCGACATGTCTGATTTTTGTGTAGTTGTATTTCCAGACTTCCACTTTACCTAACTGCGATTTCTCATTGGGGTGCCCAATAGCGGCAATGACGTCCTTTTGTTTGGTTTTACCATCAACAAAAGAATTCATTACGTTTTGAGATACTTCGGTACCCGTTGTGTAGGCACCAATATCTTTCATTTTTGCACATCCGGAGACAAGTGAGAGTGTCGCGATAAGACCAAGCGTAATAGTAATATTCTTCATAAGATAATAGTTATTCCATTAATGATAAGTGTATAAAAATTCACCTTCCTATGGAATTCTACCCTGAGGAAGGCAATTAGTAAAAGAACATGTATTGCAAAGGATTTTTGTCTTTTAAAATCATATTGTTAGGCTTTATGGGTCAATCTAGAATAATTATGCGAGTTTACATCTCTGGGATAACTAAATGAGATAGCTATGTAGTGAAGAGAAGAAAAATTGGCTGGGGTACCAGGATTCGAACCTGGGAATGGCGGAATCAGAATCCGCTGCCTTACCGCTTGGCCATACCCCATAAGAAAGGTGCTTACGCGTTGAAGATAAATGGTGCGGAAGGCGAGACTTGAACTCGCACACCTCGCGGCGCCAGAACCTAAATCTGGTGCGTCTACCAATTTCGCCACTTCCGCAGATATAAAAATGGTGGCTACGACGGGATTTGAACCTGTGACCCCATCATTATGAGTGATGTGCTCTAACCAGCTGAGCTACGTAGCCGTACTTCTGCTTATCTTCAACAGCGTAGGGGACGCATTATGCGTATCTCTTTCCCGTTCGTCAAGACGTTCGTTGGCTTCAAAAAGAGTAAAAAACGCGGTTGTACAATAAAGGAACAGTGTGACTCTTCCGGTATCTATTAAAAGATAGATCGCGAGTGATTAGACGAACGAAATGAAAGGGTGGGGAAGGAATGGCTGGGATACCAGGATTCGAACCTGGGAATGGCGGGATCAAAACCCGCTGCCTTACCGCTTGGCGATATCCCAACTGAAGATATATCCAAATACGTTTAGATAACTAAACGCAAAAAAATGGCTGGGATACCAGGATTCGAACCTGGGAATGGCGGGATCAAAACCCGCTGCCTTACCGCTTGGCGATATCCCAAAAGATACGATACTTGTCGAAGATAAATGGTGCGGGAGGCGAGACTTGAACTCGCACACCTTGCGGCGCCAGAACCTAAATCTGGTGCGTCTACCAATTTCGCCACTCCCGCGAATGGTGGCTACGACGGGATTTGAACCTGTGACCCCATCATTATGAGTGATGTGCTCTAACCAGCTGAGCTACGTAGCCATTCTTTTTTCGCATTACCTTCAACAGCGTTGCGGGGCGCATTATGCGTATCTCGTTCATCATCGTCAACAAGTTTTTTCTCTTAACGAGGAATGGACTGTTCAACTGCTTGGGTTATAACCGATATGCTTATAAAAAAGGCGAATTGATCGCATTGATGAATAAAAAGAAAGGGCGATAAGCGTGGTGGTGGAACTCGTGCTTACCGCCCTAATGAGTGTAATTATGATGCACGATAGGCCGACTGGTGAACGCCAACGGCGCGTCCTGACGGGTCATCCATCTTTTTAAACGACTCATCCCACTCGATAGCCTTGGCCGATGAGCAGGCAACAGAAGGGCCACCGGGGACGCATTCTGCGGCGCTGGGCAGTGGGAACAGCTCCTCAAAAATTTCCCGATACAGATAGGCCTCTTTTGACGTCGGCGTATTGTAGGGGAAGCGAAACGCGGCGTTAGCCAGCTGTTTGTCGTCTACCTGTTCGGCAGCGACGGCTTTGAGGGAGTCAATCCAGCTATAGCCTACGCCGTCAGAAAACTGTTCTTTCTGGCGCCAGGCGATACTGGCTGGAATGTAGGACTCGAAACTCTCGCGGATGATGTACTTCTCCATTTTGCCGTTGCCGCACATTTTATCTTTAGGATTAATGCGCATGGCGACGTCGAGGAATTTTTTATCCAGAAACGGCACTCTGGCTTCAACGCCCCAGGCTGCCATGGCCTTGTTGGCACGCGCACAGTCGTACATATTCAGCGCCAAAAGCTTGCGTACGGTTTCTTCATGAAACTCTTTGGCGTTAGGAGCTTTGTGAAAATAGAGGTATCCACCAAATACTTCGTCAGCGCCTTCTCCTGACAGCACCATTTTGATTCCCATTGCTTTGATTTTCCTTGCCATTAGGTACATAGGCGTTGAGGCGCGAATAGTTGTGACGTCATAGGTTTCAATGTGGTAGATAACATCGCGAATGGCGTCCAGACCTTCCTGAACCGTGAAGTGAATTTCGTGGTGTACGGTTCCCAGGTGGCGAGCGACCTCCAGCGATGCAGCTAGATCGGGAGAGCCCTTTAAGCCTACGGCGAAAGAGTGAAGCTGTGGCCACCAGGCTTCGCTGCGCTCATCGTCTTCAATACGCCGAGCCGCGTATTTTTTAGTGATGGCGGAGACGACGGAAGAATCAAGGCCGCCGGAAAGCAGCACGCCGTAAGGGACATCCGACATCAGGTGGCTTTTTACCGACTCTTCCAGCGCGTTACGCAGCGCATAGGCGTCAGTTTCGCTGTCCTTAACGCTGTCATAGGACATCCAGTCGCGCTGGTAATAGCGATGTACTTGATTATCGTCACTGCACAGATAGCTTCCGGGAGGAAACTCTTTCAGGGTTTTGCAGACTGGCACCAGCGCTTTCATTTCTGAGGCGACATAGAAGTTACCGTGTTCGTCATGACCAGTGTACATAGGAATAATACCGATATGATCGCGGCTGAGCAGGTAGCGGTTGTGCACGCTGTCATAAAGAATAAAGGCAAACATGCCCTGAAGCTCGTCAAGAAAGTCGACCCCCTTTTCCTGATAGAGCGCCAGAATGACTTCGCAGTCAGAGTCAGTTTGAAATTCGTACTTATCCTTGAGCTGGCGACGCAGTTCCTGATGGTTATAGATTTCGCCATTAACGGCCAGAATATGGGTGTGTGCTGCGTTGTACAGCGGCTGAGCGCCGTTGTTGACGTCAACAATGGACAGGCGCTCGTGAGCTAAAATAGCGCGGTCTGTTGCGTAAATGCCGGACCAGTCCGGCCCCCGATGACGCATCAGGCGGGACATCTCCAGCGCCTTCTTACGCAGCTCTACCGGATCGGATTTAATATCGAGTACACCAAATATAGAACACATATCTTCTCCTTATTCTGTTGTCGTGCATTCACTCTGCGTCACCTTAAATAGGAACAGGTAAAAATAAGCAAGAACTAAGCCAAATATGCAGCACGGGCTGGCCGTGTGGGAAAAACGGAAATCGTTAAAGTAAGCATAGTGCGTTTTGCACAGTAGCAGTGCACAGAACAGTGAAAGATCAGACTCAGTGCGCCAGCGCGGTGCGCTGGCGAAAGGGGAAGGTTAGTCGGCGCTGTCGCCTAAAAGCTGCTGAAGCAGAGAGCCGTTGAGCATGGCGCGCTTAACCAGCGCGAAAGATCCAATAGCTGAACGATGATCGAGAAGAGTCGTCACGACGGGAAGATTCTGTCGAAAGTTAGGCAGCACCTGATGGTCAATGCAGCGCTGAATGGCGTTAACCAGCACTTTCTGCGCTTCAATAATGTCACCCGCAATAACCACTTTTTGTGGATTAAACAGGTTAACCGCCTGAGAAATAACTTTACCCAGCTGTCGACCCACGTCGTCAATAACGTTGATAGCCAGCTCATCACCTTTGTTGGCAGCTTTGCAAATTGAGGAAATTGTGCAGTCATTCGGCGTTAATCTGCTGGCATAGCCCTGATTGAGCAGCCGACGAACCCGCTGCTCAATGGCCGAATTGGTCGCGACGGTTTCTAGGCAGCCGAAGTTGCCGCAGTAGCAGCGCTCGCCGAGCGGGTCTATCTGTATGTGCCCCAGTTCGCCTACGTTGCGGTTTTTGCCGAGAAAAATTTGGCCGTTAATAATAAAGCCAGCGCCCGTTCCTCGGTGGATCCTCACTAGCATAGAGTCTTCGCAGTCCTTGGTAGCACCAAAATAGTGCTCCGCCAGCGCCAGGCTGCGGATATCGTGTCCGATAAAACAGCTGACGTTAAACCGCTCTTTCAGAACCTGCCCTAAAGACCAGTTGGCGACTGAAATGTGCGGCATGTATTTGACCACACCGCTTTCCGGATCGACCAACCCAGGAAGCGAAACGGCAATGGCGATAAGCTCGCGTATTTTACTGCTGTAGGCGTCAATAAAGCGGGAGATGGCTTCTATCAGACTGGTTTCCAGCTCGCTTTGAGTGCGTTCTGGCAGGGTGTAATGCTCTTCAGCCAGCGCTTTGCCGCCGAGATTGTAAAGCGCGACCGTGGCGTTATTTCTTCCAAGGCGTACAGCGATGCTGTGAAAATGGCGGTATTCAGAAACGATAGAGACGGCTCGCCGCCCGCCGGTAGAAGCCTGCTGTTCAACCTCTTTTATCAGGCCTCGCTCTAACAGCTGGCGGGTAATTTTAGTAATGCTGGCAGGTGCGAGCTGGCTGAGTTCAGCAATTTGAATACGTGAAATAGGGCCCTGCTGATCGATAAGCCGATAAACGACGGCGCCATTTAGCTGTTTTACCAGATCGATATTGCCAATTTGGCCGTCCGTCGTCATCGTTACCTCTGCTGCTATTTTATTTTTGCCCGCTGAGTTTGCCGTTAACCCAGGTATGCATGATTTTGAAGTCGTGAGTAAACGCGGTGAGGTTGGCGACTTTGCCGGCTTCAATGCTGCCTAGTCGACCGTCCGCGCCGATAGCGCGTGCGGGGTAGAGCGTTGCCATACGAAGCGCTTCGTCAAGAGCGATCCCCACGTGCCGAACGCTGTTGGCGACAGCGTCGATCATGGTGAGAGCAGAGCCGCTCAGCGTGCCGTTTGCGTCAACGCATTTACCATCGCGATAATATACGGGTTTACCCGCAAAAATAAAGTGGTCGATATCCGCGCCCGCGGCGGCAGTGGCATCCGTCACCAGCACTAGGCGTTCGCCCTTTAGCTTTTTCGCGTTGCGAATGCTGGGCCAGGCCACGTGATAGCCGTCAGCAATAACGCCAGTATAGGCTTCTGGCGTATCGAAAATAGCGCCAATAAGGCCGGGTTCACGCCCTGTCAGATAGGGCATAGCGTTGTACAGGTGAGTTGCGAAGCCTATACCGGCAGCGAAACCCGCTCGAGCCTGCTCATAGCTGGCGTTAGAATGCCCGGCGGACACCGTGATACCGGAAGCAACCAGTTTACGAATAACGCTACCGTCAACCTGTTCGGGTGCCAGCGTGATTTTTGCAATAACATCAGCGTTATCGCACAGGTAGTCAATCATGGCGTCGTTCGGCTTACGGATAAAGTCAGGATTGTGTGTCCCCTTCTTGACGACGTTAATATAGGGCCCTTCCAGATGAAGCCCTAAAGCCTGATTGTGACTGCCTGCAAGGTAGCGGCGCATGACGCCAACCGCGTGCTTCATGTACTCATCGCTGCAGGTAATCAGCGTGGGAAGATAGCTGGTACAGCCGGATTTCTCGTTAGCGGCCTGCATGATCTCTAACGTTTTCTCAGAGATATTTTCCAGCGAGTCATTAAACTGCACACCGCCGCAGCCGTTGAGCTGAAGGTCAATAAACCCTGGAGACAGCGTGGCGCCCTGAAGGTCAATGGTTTCAATGCCGGCAGGAAGGGTGTCAATAGGGCAAACCTGCTGGATAAGACCGTCGTCTACGACCACAGCGTAGCCGTCAAGAATATCGTGACCGGTATAGATCCGACCATGAGCGAGTGCGTACATCATAAACCCCCTACAACAGGCTATAGCTTCTTAATGTTTTCTGCTTCCAGTTCGCGGAAGTACTTCACGGTTTTCATTTTCAGCTCCATGGTGGCTGGTTCGTCACAAACCAGAATGGACTTGGGATGAAGCTGCAGTGCTGAAACCGTCCACAGGTGATTGACGCAGCCTTCAACAGCCGCTTCTAGCGCTAGCGCCTTGTTAGGGCCAGTCACCAAAATCATGATCTCTTCTGAATCCAGCAATGTGCCAACACCGATCGTCAGCGCATACTTAGGCACTTTGTTGATATCGTTATCAAAAAAGCGCGAGTTGGCGATACGAGTGTCTTCCGTGAGGGTTTTAATCCGAGTGCGTGAAGAGAGGGAGGACGCCGGCTCGTTGAAGGCAATATGACCGTCATTGCCGACGCCGCCCATAAACAGGTTTATCTTGCCGTAGGATTTGATTTTATCTTCATAGCGCTGGCATTCGGCCTGAACGTCTTCAGCACAGCCGTCAAGCAGGTTGATATTTTCTGGCTGGATATCGATATGGCTGAAAAAGTTTTCATACATAAAGGTGTGGTAGCTTTGAGGATGCGTTTCCTCCAGCCCGACGTATTCATCCATATTAAACGTCACAACGTGTTTGAAGCTGACTTCACCCGCTTTGTAGAGTTCGATAAGTCGAACATAGGTTTTTAGCGGCGTACTGCCAGTGGGAAGGCCGAGGACAAAGGGGCGTTCAGCGGTCGGTTTAAAGGCGTTAATGCGGTTAACAATATGGCGAGCTGACCATAAGCCGACATCCTGCGCGCTTTCCAATGGAATAAGTCTCATTTTAGAACCTCTTAAAGACGTAACGAGTCTATACTCATACGTGAAACTCATACGTGAAGATGAACGCCGCGTACTGATGCATTGACTATAGTGCCTCAGTGCCGATAGCACACGTTCTCACGTGGATAACTGATATTTTAAATCATAAAATAAGTGGCGATGCAAGGCCAGATGATTAGAATAATTATTGAGCTGTTTAGTGATTCTCATCACAAAATAGAAGCTTTTAATTTGTGATGCGAAATATATTTTTTACACTATAAATCGGTTATACCTAATAGACCTATTTCAACTTCGTCAGCGGCGGACAAACACATTAAGTTGAACCGACGCTGAGCATAAAAATAACGTCTCACTCAGGGTAAGCAGGGGGAAGCAAGGTGAATATACTTGGGTTTTTTCAACGGCTAGGGCGATCGCTACAGTTGCCGATCGCTGTACTGCCCGTAGCAGCGCTGCTGCTGCGGTTTGGCCAGCCAGATCTGTTGAATCTGCCGTTTATGGCACAGGCCGGGGCGGCGATTTTCGACAACCTGGCGCTGATCTTCGCCATCGGCGTTGCAGCAACCTGGTCTAAAGACAACGCGGGCTCTGCCGCACTTGCTGGCGCTGTGGGGTTCTTCATCCTCACTAAAGCAACAGTGACGATTGAAGCGAGCATCAATATGGGCGTGCTGGCGGGTATTATCTCCGGCCTGATTGGCGGCATGGTGTATAACCGCTGGAGCGACATCAAGCTGCCTGACTTTTTGAGCTTCTTTGGCGGCAAGCGCTTTGTGCCCATTGCAACTGGATTCTTCTGTCTGATTTTGGCGGGGATCTTTGGCTATGTGTGGCCGCCGGTTCAGTTAGCTATTGCGAAAGGCGGTGAGTGGATTGTGTCACAGGGCGCGCTTGGCTCTGGTATCTTCGGTTTTGTTAACCGTCTGCTGATCCCAACCGGTCTGCATCAGGTGCTGAACACCATTGCCTGGTTCCAGATTGGTGACTTTACCAATGCGGCCGGTCAAGTGTTCCACGGCGATATCAACCGTTTCTATAACGGTGATGCTACCGCAGGGATGTTCATGTCGGGCTTCTTCCCGATCATGATGTTCGGCCTGCCGGGTGCGGCGTTTGCTATGTATCTGGCTGCCAAGCCAGAGCGCCGTTCTTCCGTGGGCGGGCTGCTGCTGTCTGTTGCGCTGACTGCGTTCCTGACAGGGGTGACTGAGCCTATCGAATTCATGTTTATGTTCCTGGCGCCGCTGCTGTATCTCGTTCACGCAGTGCTGACGGGTATCAGTATGTACATCGCGACGGCATTAGGTATTCATGCGGGCTTTACCTTCTCCGCAGGGGCTATCGACTACGCTCTGATGTTTAAACTCCCGGCCGCCAGCAGCAACGTCTGGATGCTGTTAGTGATGGGTGTGGTGGCGTTTGTCGTCTACTTTGTACTGTTCTCCGTCATTATTCGCGTACTCAATCTGAAAACGCCGGGCCGTGAAGACGTCGTTCAGGATGAGAACTCACCGGAAAACAGCAATACGGAAGAAGGTCTGGACGGTTTGGCCAACGGCTACATCGGCGCGATTGGCGGTAGCGACAACCTGACGGGTATCGACGCCTGTATTACTCGCCTGCGCCTGACCGTGAAGGACTCTGGGCTGGTTGACTCTGCGGCGGCTAAACACCTTGGCGCTGCAGGCGTGGTGAAACTGAACAAGCAAAGCATTCAGATCGTCGTAGGCGCGAAAGCGGAATCTATTGCCGACAGCATGCGTAAACTGATTGCCTCCGGCAGTGCGCCAAAGGGCTCTGTAGCTCCGGCGGCCGTCAAGGCTCAGGAAAGCGCGACAGCTGAAACAAAAGTGGAAGCGAAAAAAGCAGAGACGACCCGCGTTAGCACGCTCGTTTCGCCCATTACCGGTGAAACCGTCGCGCTGAGCGACGTTCCTGATGAAGCTTTTGCCAGTGGTGCTGTCGGTGACGGTATCGCCATTCGTCCTACGGACAAGACGGTCGTTGCTCCGGCAAATGGTACACTCGTGAAGATTTTCGGCACTAACCATGCTTTCTGTCTGGAAACTGAGGACGGCGCAGAAGTGGTTGTTCATATCGGTATCGATACCGTGAAACTTGGCGGTCAGGGCTTTAAGCGTCTTGCTGAAGAGGGTGCGGAAGTGAAGGCTGGCGATCCGGTGCTGGAGCTTGATTTGGAATATCTGACGCTGAATGCAGCGTCTATCATTAGCCCGGTAGTGGTCAGCAACATCGACGACTTTAAAGGCCTGACAGACGTTGCCGGCGGCAGCGTCGTGGCCGGTCAAACCAGGCTGTTTGATATTCAGGGTTAAGTAACCCCACAGTCAGTTTGGCTCATCGCTTAAGCGGGAAGGGAAACCTTCCCGCTTTTTTATACATAGAGATCCTGAAGCTTCTCTTTTCTATGGTGCAAGTCGTCATTATTCTTATCATTTTTATTAGGAAAGCGACCTCTGGGCATAACTAACGGTTGTGTCCGGCGGGGCGTTGTTAGATGATATGCGGTTATACGCCGTGAGCGCTTTTGCACTTTTTTGCACAGAGGAAAATTATAAATGAGTGAGGCCGAAGTCCGCCCGACTAACTTTATTCGCCATATTATTGATGAAGATCTGGCATCGGGTAAGCACACTACCGTTGTAACCCGCTTCCCGCCCGAGCCAAACGGTTATCTGCACATTGGCCACGCCAAGTCTATTTGTCTGAACTTTGGCATCGCACAGGACTATCAAGGGCGCTGTAACCTGCGCTTTGACGATACCAACCCGGTTAAAGAAGACGTCGAGTACGTCGAGTCCATCAAGACTGACGTAGAGTGGCTGGGCTTCCACTGGGATGGCGCAGTGCGCTATTCGTCTGACTACTTTGAGCAGCTTTATCAGTACGCACTGGAGCTGATTAACAAAGGCCTGGCCTATGTAGATGAGCTGTCCGCTGAAGAGATGCGCGAGTACCGCGGCACGCTAACTCAGCCCGGTAAAAACAGCCCATATCGCGATCGCAGCGTAGAAGAGAACCTGGCGCTGTTTGAAAAAATGAAGAGCGGTGAATTCGCCGAAGGCGCTGCCTGTCTGCGCGCTAAAATCGATATGGCATCGTCGTTTATCGTTATGCGCGATCCGGTTATTTACCGCATTAAGTTTGCTGAACATCATCAGACCGGCAACAAGTGGTGCATCTACCCGATGTACGACTTTACCCACTGCATTTCCGATGCGCTGGAAGGCATTACTCATTCCCTGTGTACGCTGGAGTTTCAAGACAACCGCCGTTTGTACGACTGGGTGCTAGACAATATCACTATTCCTTGTCATCCGCGCCAGTACGAGTTTTCTCGCCTGAATCTGGAATATGCCATCATGTCCAAGCGCAAGCTGAACCTGCTGGTGACAGAAAAGATCGTAGAGGGATGGGACGACCCGCGTATGCCGACAATTTCCGGCCTTCGTCGTCGCGGCTATACCGCTTCGGCCATCCGCGAGTTCTGCCGTCGAATCGGTGTGACCAAGCAGGAAAACAACGTGGAAATGGTGGCGCTGGAAACCTGTATTCGTGACGACCTGAATGAGAATGCGCCTCGCGCTATGGCCGTACTGGATCCGGTAAAAGTTGTGATTGAAACCCTGCCTCAGGGTCATGAAGAGATGTTAACTCTTAGCGCCCATCCTAGTCGACCTGAAATGGGGGCGCGTCAGGTGCCGTTTAGCAACGAAGTGTATATTGACCGTGCTGACTTCCGTGAAGAGGCCAACAAGCAGTATAAGCGTCTGGTACTGGGTAAAGAGGTTCGCTTAAGACACGCCTACGTGATTAAAGCTGAGCGAATTGAGAAAGATGCTCAGGGCAATATTACGACTATTTACTGTAGCCACGACGCAGACACGCTGAGTAAAGATCCGGCGGACGGGCGTAAGGTTAAGGGCGTTATTCACTGGGTATCTGCAGCTCATGCGGTTCCGGCAGAATTTCGGCTTTACGATCGTCTGTTTAGCGTTGCCAACCCGGGGGCCGCAGATGACTTCCTGTCAACGATTAACCCTGAGTCGCTGAGGGTGGTTCACGGCTTTGTTGAGCCGAGCCTGAAAGAGGCTAAGCCGCAGTTTGCTTATCAGTTTGAGCGTGAAGGCTATTTCTGTGCGGACGCGCGCCACTCTAAGGCGGATGCGCTGGTCTTTAACAAAACCGTTGGCTTAAGAGACACCTGGGGCGCGGCGAACGCTGCCTAAGGCATAAAAAAGCAATATCTGAGAAGTACTGTAAGCTGCACCTCAAAAGTTGAGTATTCAACGAGTAGAGGTGCATTTTTTTGTCTATTTTCTTCCATGGCCGATGGCATTCAGCAATCGCTAAACTTTCATCTTATTATTGCTGCATCTCGCGGTGCGAGAGCGTAATAGCGATACGTCTGTTAACCTTGGTATCAAATATCAGTTCTAACATATTGTTATAAAACGTCCCTAAAGGCGCTTGATGAAAGCGCAAACACTTAGAGCAATAGAAGCGCTGGCGATAAGCCGGCGCTTTTTTTGTCTATTCCCTCACAGCATCAGCAGTGGGCTATCGTTACGTCCGCAGCACAGTAATACCTACTTCTTTGTACATGCAGGGGTTGTTTGGTAAAGGCGTAGTTCATTCTTTAAGTTACCCTGTTTTTGTATAAATGGCTAGTGATTCCTAAGCGTTGGTGGTAGGTTGTTATTTGTTTTTTATGGGGATTTTTAATGTTGTTTTTATCCTAGTGATACGCGTTGTCTTTGTTATTTTTGTGTTTTTTTAATGTAGGGTATATTTTTATTGTTTTCGTGATAATAGTTTCATGTTAAATATTATGTGTTGATGAATGCATTGCTAGTAAGGAATTTTTTTGAAGATTATATAGGGGGTTTTTCTTTGAATGCGTATCTATTTGGGGTTTTTATTTTTACTTTTTAAATCATTATCAGATTGAAAAATAAATTAATTTCTGATAATTTTTCTTTTCTGATTCTTTTTTTTCTTTCATTGAAACAAATATCGATCTATAATTTCGAAATATACAAATAAATTAGAGTTATATAATTATTTATGGTTATTTATTGGGTGCATGTTCTTTTTTGTCGGTGGCCGTAATTTTTAAAATGGGATTTTTTGTAAGAGAGTGAATTTATATTCTGAAGATTTTAAAATGATTAGGATTATGATTCATAAATGCACCTTTATGTGACTGATTATGGATATTGATGCATAGGGTATTTTCTGCTTTCTCTAAGAAGTGTATATGTGCACAGGTTATCAATGACTTAGTGGTTATATAAGTTCATAAAGAGGGATTTTTGAAATGGATTTTAATTCATTAAAATTTAAAAGGAAATTATTAGCTGTCTCTATATTTTCCTGCCTTACTTCATTTACCGCTCAGGCCAGTATTTGGCAATCTTCGGTTTCTAATCAGGCCAGTCTTTGGGTAACAGAGGCTGAAGATGTTGCTACTTTGAACCCCGGGCAAAGCTATCTACATAATGGTAGCACGGTCTACGTTGGTTCGGGTTTGACAGCAGGCGGCAGATACTATCAGGTATTGAGCGCATCAGGCGGTGGGGAAATTCACGGCTACGGTGATGAAAACAACCGTATCGTATTAGAATCACATCGACCTCTGTCAACTAATTTATTTGCACGGGATCTCGTTGTTTTAGGCGTGGCTTACGCTGGTAGTGCGATACGATTAAAAAACGTTGATGCTTACCATATCAACGACCGCACTGATAACCCTAATACCTCTATAGATTCGTATAATTATTATAGTGCACTTAGAGCAGTGGGTGAGGGCTCGTTGATTGAGATCAGCGACTCTACCATTAATACTTTTGCCCGCGCTCTTCTAGCCCACCATGCGGGAAGAATTACTGTTGAAAACTCCTCGATCGCGATGGGGGACAAGGGAAATATCTCAGTTACCGACTTAAACTCAACCAGCACTGACAGTTCATCGATGTCAATAAAGAATACTCATATTACATCGGGTGATTCGGGCATTAGTGTAAGGATGGGCGGACTGCTGGAGGTAGAGGGAAGTCGGATAGAGACAACAAATACGGCGCTCTCTATGAGTTGGGATACGAATGCATCCAGTAAATATGAGACCAGAGTAATGAGTGCCGTTGTAGAGGATACCGATATAATCGTTCGGTCCTCATTAAATGGTTACGGCTATGGATTAGCGGGTTTTTTAGGTTTCGGTAAATCACAGGCTACTCTGAATAACGTCAGAATTGATATGTATAAAGTTGATGGTGCCCCGACAGCGACCAGCAGTATTGGCATTCTGATAAAAGATACCCGAGACAGACATTATTTTGGCGGAGCGTCGGCAGAGAGTTCCTTTATCACCACCCGATATAACAATTCAACAAACGTGTATGTTGCTGCGGGTGCGCATATAACGTTGGAAAACAGCGGACTTAATTCCGAAGGGGATAGCTCCACCGGAATTTATGTTGACCATAATCAGGGGGGAGTGGGGCTATATTCCGGTAACTACCACTATACCAATCAAGTAAACACTACTGTTGACGCTATCGGTGTAAAAATAAACCAGTCAGGAGAGAACAGCACTGGCGTGATGGCAGCAGCGGCAAACTCCATTGTCGATATTTATGGAATGACCCTGACCTCAACGGGCGATAAGTCTACCGGGCTGTGGGCGAAAGAGTTAGGTTCTGAAATCAACGCCCGCGGCGTGATGGCTGAAATTTCCGGTACTCGTTCGTTGGGAATGAACGTAGAAAATGGCGCAACGGCATATCTTGAGGGCAGCCGACTATTTTTGACCGGAAGCGACAGCCACGGGGTCAACTTTAATTTCCGCGGCGGCGAAAGCGCCATGACGATTAAAGACAGCTACATTGAGGCGCAGGACGGCTACGCCGTGCGCAATCAGAACGGCAATCTGGATCTGAACGTGCAGGGCACGACGCTGGTCGGCGGTCGGGATAACGTAGCGATTTATATTGCTGACAACAGCACGAACAGTATCAGCGACCAGTCGACGCTGGACATCCGCGAAGGGAGTACCATTAACGGCAATATCCTCTTTTCGTCTCTGCAGTCCCGAGGTACGCAGGAAACCAAACTGGGCGTGACGCTAAACAACTCACTGATGAACGGCAATATCAATCTTGATAAGGCTAACTCGGTGAATCACCGTAATTCGACGCTTGACGTCAGCCTGACGAACGGAGCAGAGCTGGTAGGCGACATCACGCTTAACAATACCAACACTAACCGCCAGCTTGCCGATAAAGTGTCCGTGTCTCTTGATGGGTCGCGAATGACAGGGAATATTCTGCTCAATACTCAACAGAGCGATCGCGATCTTCGCGTGGCGCTGCGCAATGGCTCCGATCTGACCACAGCCTTCTCTAGAATTAACCTGTTGGATATTGATGAAAACAGCGTATGGAACATGAACGGCAGCTCAACGGTTAGCAGTTTGATAAACCGGGGCACGGTAGCGTTTTCTTCTCCGGAGGACGGCAGCGGTTTTAAAACCTTAACCATCAACGGCGACTACGTTGGCTATGGCGGTACTTTTGCGCTGAATACCGTTCTGGAAGACGACGATTCACTTACGGATAAGCTGCTGATTAACGGTGACTATTCGGGAGAGAGCAAGATCCGCGTGACCAATGTCAACGGCGCTGGAGCCGTGACCACTCAGGGTATCGAAGTGGTTAGCGTCAGCGGCCAGTCTGACGATGGAGAGTTTACCCTAGACGGTCGTGCCATTGGCGGTGCGTTCGAGTACTTCCTGCATAAAGACAACGGCGGCTGGTTCTTGCGTTCTGAGCTGATCCCTGAGCCACCTCCGGAGCCGGAACCAACTCCAACACCAGAGCCAACTCCAACGCCTGAGCCGACGCCGGGTGGGGAAGATCCGGCACCTGCGCCAGCAGACAAGAAAACCCCGGTTTACCGCCCTGAAGCGGGAAGCTATATGGGGAACATCGCAGCGGCAAACACCCTGTTTAACCTGCGTCTGGAAGATCGCGAAGGTCGTGCGGAGAACTCCAGCATGTGGCTGCGTCAGGTGGGTTCCCACACGCGTTTTCGCGACAGTTCAGGGCAGCTGCGCAACCAGACCAATCGCTATGTGGTGCAGGGCGGCGGTGAAATTATGGGCCTTGACCTCGGCAACGAAAGCCGACTGGGTCTTGGCGTCATGGTCGGGTACGGCAGAGCGCAAACCAATACTCATTCAACGGTGAGCGGCTATTCGTCTAAAGGCAATGTGAAGGGCTACAACGCCGGCCTGTACGGCACGTGGTATCAAAATGCCAACACGCTGAACGGCGCATATGTGGACAGCTGGGTCAACTACAGCTGGCTGGATGCATCGGTCAACGGTGAAGAGATGTCCCCGGAAACCTACAGCATTAAGGGCTACAGCGCGTCAGTAGAGATGGGCTATCGGATGCCGATCTACCAGAGCGACATTTCGTCGGTCTTTATCACCCCGCAGGGGCAACTGACCTGGAACGGTCTGAAGGCTGACACGCACTGGGAGAAGAACGGCACGCGCATCCAAAGCGATGGGCACGATAACCTACAAACCCGCTTAGGTTTTAAGCTATCCCGAGATGGCGTCACCGCTCCGGCAAGTGAAAAAGCCGCACAGTTTACCGTTTATGCTGAAGCCAACTGGCTGTACAACAGCAAAGAGCCGGGCGTAGTGATGAACGGAAGCCGTCTGAATCAGGCGGGCAGCCGCAATGTGGGTGAACTGAAGCTGGGTACGGAAGGGCAGTTGAGCAAGAACGTTGCTCTGTGGTCTAACGTTGCACAGCAGGTGGGAAATCACGGCTACAGCGATACGTCGGTTAATTTGGGTGTGAAATACCAGTTCTAATGAGTTGGTCTTGAAGGCGTTTCAACATGCCAGATAAAACGCCAACAGTCGTATTGATAAGCAGCGCAGGTGATAAACCTGCGCTGTTTTTTTGCGTTGAGTGTAAACCAAATTGCCTATTAAAGCGGTGAATAAGACAGGCAAAGTCACGTCAATCGGCAGATTGCCGAAAGAGACGAGTAGGAATAGGGAAGAAGACTAAACGGGTGACCACCCGCTAAAGCAGGTGGTTTGTAGAAAAGGGTGTGATTAAGCTTTGGGGTTGTGAGCTGTTTCGTCTTTACGACAGTCGCCGCTGCTGCATTTACCGTACAGATAAAGGCTGTGGTTGGTCAGCTTGATGTTGTACTTTTCAGAAATCTCATGCTGTCGCTGTTCAATAAACTCATCGCTGAATTCAATGACTTTACCGCAGTCCAAGCAGATAAGGTGATCGTGGTGATGCTTTTGCGTCAGTTCAAAAACGGACTTTCCGCCTTCAAAGCTGTGGCGAGTCACTATTCCGGCGTCATCAAACTGGTTTAATACGCGATAGACCGTCGCTAAACCAATCTCTTCGCCCATATCGATCAGCCTTTTGTAGAGGTCTTCGGCGCTGACGTGATGGTTCTCGGGCTCCTGAAGAATTTCCAGAATCTTAAGGCGAGGAAGCGTTACTTTGAGTCCTGCTTTCTTCAGTGCGGTATTGTTATCAGTCATTCGAATTGTCCTAATCGAGGCGTCGTGCTACAGCCGGCGGATACTTAATTAAAGTATAATGTATCATTATAGAGCCTGAGACGCTAAATGAAAATCTTTCGAAAGCGTTGGAAAAACCGATAGTATCAATAGGTTTCATCACTGATTCATTGACTCTAACGTTAAATCAGGCGCTGAATCGTGTGTTGCAACCGAGCTTCTCATACAAAAATCGACTTAAGGTGCTTGAACGCTGGCTTGATTTTCAGTTGAGCAGGCTTTAAACGCCTGTTCTAATGCCTCTAAGGGCAAACGTCTACCGATGATAACCAGTTTAGTGCTGCGCGCCTCATCTGGCCGCCATTCGCTGCCGTAGTCAAACCCAACAACGCGATGTACACCCTGAACGATAAGGCGACGCGGTTCTCCGGCAATGGCCAGAATGCCCTTGTAGCGCAGCATATCGTTGCCGTGTTGTTCAATGGCGTTTTCCATAAAGGCGCCGATAAGCTTCACGTTCACCTCTCCCGCCTCAAAGACGTGAGACGAAATGTCGTCGTTCCACGAGCGTGCAGTCGAGGTGTTTGAAGAAGGAATGGGATGAAAACGCAGCGGCGTGGTGCTGTTCTTTAATGTTGGAGAAAAGGTTGCGTTAAGGGGGAAGTTCTCGTCCAGATTAAAGGCTTCAATACCAATCCAGGCTTCTTTTTCCAGTTTGCCCCCTTGGGCTTCACAGACAATGGCTTTTCCATTGATGGTGCGAAGACGCTCCAGTAGAAGCTGCTTGGCCTCTTCATCTATGCGGTCGAGCTTAGTCAGGATCAGACGGTCAGCAAACCCAACCTGAGAAACGGCAACTCGGTGTTCACTAAGCTGTTTTTGCGCGTGTTCTGCATCAACCAGAGTGATAACGGCATCCAGCATCAGACGCTCTCTCAGCTGGTCGTCAACAAAAAAGGTTTGTACGATCGGCGCTGGGTCGGCAAGGCCCGTCGTTTCTAGTAACAGACGCTCAAAGGAAAGGGTTCCAGCATCTCGCTGAGTCAGCAGGCTTTTCAATGCCTCCGTCAATTCACCTCGGACGCTACAGCATACACAGCCGTTGGTCAGCTCAATAACTTCAATATCACCGCCTCGCTCAAGTAAACCGCCGTCAATACCGACTGCGCCAAACTCGTTTTCTACAATAGCGAGCTTTTCGTCAGGGTAGTGTTTCAACAGGTGGTTAATTAACGTGGTTTTACCCGAGCCTAAAAAGCCAGTCAGAATAGTTACCGGAAGGGGAGTGTGGCTGGTCATTGCGGTTGTGTTACCTCAGCGTAGAAAAATCTTAACGGATTAACAGCAGCGCCCGCCACCGGCGCCGTAGCGCGCTTCTTGACGTTCGCGAAAGAACTCTTCGTACGTCATAACTTCCTGTTCGGGATGGGTCAGGCGCATGTGCTGCACATAAGTATCATAGTCAGGTACGCCTACCATCAGACGAGCAGCCTGGCCGAGATAGCGTCCTACTTTGGCTAAATCTTCAAACATAGCGTTGCCTTTTATCGTTAAGAAAGCAGCCGCAAAAATGAACTGCGGCTGCTTTTAGTGTACATCAACGATTAGCTTTGTGTTGCAGAACTTGGTAACGGCTCGTAGGGTACTTCGTTGGCGGTTGGCTTAGAGTTCGCTCTGGCCTGGAAGGCAGTGCGAAGGCCAAACACCACGATGCTCACCGTTATCAGCATAAACAGCACGGTCAGCCCTGCATCAAGCTGGTTATTGAAGATCAGCGCGCTCATCTGGTCAAGAGACTTGGCCGGGGCCAGAATTTCACCCTTGTCCAGCGATGCCTGATACTTCTTGGCCAGCGCCAGGAAGCCAACGCGCGGGTTGGCGTCAAACACCTTCTGCCAGCCAGCGGTCAGCGTACAAACCAGCAGGAAGATAGTTGGCAGTACGGCAACCCAGGCATATTTTTCCCGCTTCATCTTGAACAGTACGACAGCACACAGCGTGAGGGCAATCGCTGCCAGCATCTGGTTTGCAATACCGAACAGAGGCCACAGGGTGTTGATGCCGCCAAGAGGATCGACGACGCCTTGATAGAGGAAGTAACCCCAGGCGGCTACACACAGACCTGTAGCGGTAATGTTAGCGACGAAGGAGTCAGTGCGTCTCATAGCGGGAACGAAGGTGCCCATCAGGTCTTGCAGCATAAAGCGACCTGCGCGGGTGCCTGCGTCAACGGCCGTCAGGATAAACAGCGCTTCGAACAGAATGGCGAAGTGGTACCAGAAGGCCATCATGGACGGGCCGGTAATCTGACTCAGGATGTGCGCCATGCCGACAGCCAGCGTTGGTGCTCCGCCCGCACGGGAGACGATAGAGGCTTCGCCGACGTCTTTAGCGTACTGGGTCAGAATCTCAGGGGTAACAGTAAAGCCCCAAGAGCTAACCACCTGAGCGGCAGAGTCTACTGTTGGACCAAGAACCGCCAGCGGGCTGTTCATGGCGAAGTAGACGCCTGGATCGATAACGCATGCGGCGATCAGCGCCATAATGGCAACGAAAGATTCCATCAGCATGCCGCCATAGCCGATAAAGCGAGCGTGAGACTCGTTTTCCAGCATCTTAGGCGTAGTACCTGAAGAAATCAGGGCGTGGAAGCCAGAGATCGCGCCACAGGCGATGGTGATGAACAGGAATGGGAACAGGTTTCCTGCCCATACCGGCCCAGTACCGTCGATAAACTGTGTGGTTGCCGGCATTTCCAGCGACGGAGCGATAAAGACGATGCCGATAGCCAGACCAACGATGGTACCGATCTTCAGGAACGTAGACAGGTAGTCGCGAGGGGCGAGCAGCAGCCAAACAGGAAGAACAGAGGCGATGCCGCCGTAGATAATCAGCGCCCAGGTCAGCTCTACGCCGTCCAGCGTAAAGTAGGGGGCGATAGACGGGCTCTTGGCAACTTCACCACCGTAGATGATGGCCAGCATAAGCAACACAAAGCCGATGATGGACACTTCACCAATTTTTCCTGGTCGAATGTAGCGGGTATAAACCCCCATAAACAGCGCAATAGGAATGGTGATAGCTACGGTAAAGAAGCCCCATGGACTGTTGATCAGCGCCTTGACCACGATAAGAGCCAGTACGGCCAGAATAATAATCATGATCATGAACGCGCCGAACAGGGCAATAATGCCAGGAACCTGGCCCAACTCAGCCTTGACAAGGTCACCGAGAGAGCGACCGTCGCGGCGCGTGGAGACAAACAGCACCATAAAGTCCTGTACGGCACCAGCCAGAACCACACCGGCCAGGATCCAGATCATGCCGGGTAGGTAGCCCATCTGGGCGGCAAGCACTGGGCCAACCAGCGGGCCAGCACCAGCGATAGCGGCGAAGTGGTGGCCGTATAGCACATACTTGTTGGTGGGGACGTAGTCCAAACCGTCATTGTGGCGGTAGGCTGGCGTCATACGCGTAGCGTCAAGCGTTAATACCTTGTCCGCAATAAACTTACTGTAGTAGCGATAGGCAATTAAATAGACGGAAACGGCAACGACCACAATCCAGAGGGCATTCACCTTTTCGCCATTATTTAAGGCAATAATAGCAAGCCCACAGGCACCAAGAATAGCGAGTGCGAGCCATATAATATGAGACGCTATGCTGCGCATAAGCGCTCCTCCTCATTTTCAATGAAACGATAAGAAAAATAGAATAGAAAGTAGAACTACTGTTACCCTAAAAATAAAGTTTCCAGCCAAAGACAGCAATTAAGTCTATATACATGCTGTTATAAATCGGACTGTGTTCGATTAACAGTGACGTTAGCGATCGATATATACCTCCCATTTTCCAAGCTGCTGTTCCCGGCTTAATCCTTTCAGGTCAAGCTTTCTTATTTGTGTTATAAATAGCTAAGTATTCACGCTCAAGCCCCAAAGAGACTGCGTTCTCTCTCGTCTTTCCATGGCCTGAGTGAATGAAAGTATAAATATAGATTGTCGTCTTGATTATTTCCTCAAAAATGTCGCCAAGGCGTTTTTTTATTTCCACACTTTCTGTGTTAATTAGAATAGAACAGGTTAAGAAATATATAAAACCAGTGTATCAACACTTCGATAAATTGATTTTGCACTTGCTCACAGGTTGAAAAAATTTTTAGCTGAAAAGTCATAATTCACCCTGTGAATTATAGGGTGTTTCAACTTTTATTGAGTAATTCAATTTTAAGAATAAAAGTATGAATAACCATCCTTAACGGAAAAGGATGATTATTCTATTGGGGAACTCGGGAATAATTGCGTTTTTATTTCGCAATAAAGAGAGTGAGTGAAAGGAAATCAGGCAAGGTTCATTTCTTCGACAATCTGCTTTACCCAAGCATTAACGCGCTCAGCGGTTAATTCTGGCTGACGGTCTTCGTCGATGGCAAGGCCAATAAAGTGGTTGTCATCAGCCAAACCTTTAGAGGCTTCAAAATGATAGCTGGCAGAAGGCCAGTTGCCGACGATGGTGGCGCCGCGAGGTTCAATGATGTCGCGGATCGTGCCCATTGCGTCACAGAAGTACTCTGCATAGTCTTCCTGATCGCCGCAGCCGAATATCGCAACTATCTTGCCTTCAAAGTCGATCTCTTCCAGCGTTGGGAAGAAGTCGTCCCAGTCGCACTGTGCTTCACCGTAATACCACGTGGGAATGCCGAGCAGCAGTGTGTTAAAACGTTCGATGTCTTCTTTGCTGCTCTTGGCGATGTCGTGAATCTCAGCGACGTCAGCTCCCAGCTGTTTTTGAATCATCTTGGCAATATTTTCCGTATTGCCCGTGTCGCTACCAAAGAAAATGCCTACGGTTGCCATAGTTGCGTTACACCTTTAAGTCAATATTTAAGACAATGTCTTCCGTAATATAGCATCGTTAGGACGCCTTGGCATCGTTAATCTGTGCTGCCAAGGCGTAAAGAGACCGGCGTATTTTGTGGCGTAATCAAAACGCGCTTTTAAGGAGTTTTCTGTGATTGATGACTACCACAGCATATCTATAGCGACCCAGACCAGCAGGGCGGCTAAAATCAGATTGACCGTTCGTCCGTAGCGACGAAAGACGTTCTGAAAAAGGTGGCCGATCGCTGCCCAGCAGATGATGCCAAAAGTGCCGATAGCCGACAGCAACAGGCTGACGCTAATAATCCAAACCGGCTTTTGGGTATAGGGCAGCACAAAGGTCGACAGTGCTGTAATACCGTAGAGAATGATTTTAACGTTAGCAAACTGCAGCATAAAGCTGCTCCAGAAACTAATGGGCACATCACTGGAAGAAGATGCTGTCGGATTGCTTCGGGCAACTTTTGCCGCTAGCCAGAGAATGTAGGCCGTACCTACGTAGGTTAGCCATTCGGTGACTGACGGCAGGAAGTGAAGCAGCGTGTACGTAAACAGCGCGCACAGCAGCATGATAATCAAAAATCCGGC
Organism: Leminorella richardii; assembly: GCF_900478135.1. NCBI lineage: Bacteria > Pseudomonadati > Pseudomonadota > Gammaproteobacteria > Enterobacterales > Budviciaceae > Leminorella > Leminorella richardii. The sequence goes on along the minus strand of NZ_LS483470.1, from coordinate 2,342,369 downwards.
GATCATACCGGTAAGAACCCTCAGGCTGCGGCGAAATCCGTAGTTGTGTACAGAGCTGAGAGCGAGAATATTGTTCGGGCCGGGCGTTAGGGCTGTGATAAAGGTATAGGTTAAAAATGTGCTGACAAGTGCAATGGTCACGGTGTGTCTCCCCTAGTTTTTTTCACCATACGCAGAATCAACTGTTTAAAAAATTGAAATTTTTGCTATTGTCGATTCGATATATTCAATGCATTAGGGGAAGAGATGGATTTACGTCGACTGGTTACCTTTAAAACCATTATTGAGGAAGGCTCTTTTGCCAGGGCGGCCAGCAAGCTGTGCTGTACACAGTCAACGGTGACTTTTCAGATCCAGCAGCTTGAGCGAGAGCTTGGCCTACAGCTGTTTGAAAAAATCGGTCGACGAATGGTTGTGACCGGTGCAGCACAGGGGATCCTGCCTCACGTGCACGAGATGATACGCGTCATGAGCGGGCTCAAGCAGGCGGCTCAGCAAAGCGCCGAGCCTCGGGGAGAGCTGCGTATCGCAACCGCGGAAACGCTGCTTTCTTATAAAATGCCACAGGTATTGAAGCTGTTTAAGAAGCAGGCTCCCGGCGTTCGCCTCTCGTTGAAATCCCTTAACTGTTATCACATCAGAGACGCTCTGCTGGCAGACGAGACCGATCTAGGGGTGTTTTATCGCGTGGGTAACGACAGCTCTCTGAAAATGGAAGACTACGGTAAACGGCAACTGGTGCTGGTGTCATCCCCTGAATTTGAAGGGGCGGACTTCATGGGCATTAACCAGCATATCCCTGTGACGTTCATCATTAATGAACCACAGTGCATTTTTCGCCAGATATTTGAAAACACTCTTCGCCAGCGCGGGATCACTATCGACAACACTATTGAGCTGTGGAGTATTGAAAGCATAAAGCAGTGTGTTGAAGGCAACCTCGGCGTGTCATTTTTGCCTCGGTTTACGGTAGAAAAGGAGCTTCGTTCAGGCAGGTTACGCGAGCTGACGTTTTCCACCTCTCCTTTAAGTATTAACGCCGTTTGCGCGCACCACGCAGGAAAGTGTGTGAGCCCGGCGATGGAGGTTTTCATGGCGTGTATGCGTGAGTGCTTAGAAAACGATGCAGAAGTGAACATCGAAGCTTTAGCGTTATAGTGTACAAAGGCAAACGTGTAAGAAGGGAAAACGTAAAAAGGCGCTTTAGCGCCCCTGTTGAAACAGCAGCTTTTCTATCAGCTCGCTGCGGTTAAGATCCTGCTCTTGAGCCAGTTTATCCAGCACGTCGACAGCTTCTTGAGAAAGCTTTAGCTCCACGCGCTTAAGGCCTCTGACCCGATCCCGGCGAAGCTGATTGCGCTTGTTGATCCTCAACTGCTCATCGCGCGACAGCATGCTGGTCTTTGGGCGACCGGGCCTTTTGTCATCAGCGAAGAGATCGATAGTCGTGCGGTCTAACTGTTCTTTGGCCATAACCCTAGTATTAATCACGAAATATAAAAGCAAATCGGCGCGCAGTGAAATGCAGCTCAAAGCTTAATGTGTTTCATTGCGGCGCAATCATAACGCCTACTGCGCCGTATGCCAATGGTTACTCGGGCAGCACGCTAGTTTCTACTTACTCATAAATCGCTGCAGTATGCTAATGACCTGCTGCGGCTTTTCTGCGTGTACCCAATGACCGCTTCCCGCCACGGTGTATGCGCGGGCGTGAGGAAACTGGCGGGCGATGGCGGGACGAGCGCTTTCCTGAATATAGGGGGACAGCTCGCCGCGAATAAAGATCGTCGGCCCTTCCCAGACCGGCACCTCCTGCCAGCCGATGATCTCATCATAGTGCTGCCAAAGGGCAGGGACGTTAAAGCGCCATTCACCTTGATGAAACGACTTGAGTAAGAATTGAATAACGCCTTCAGCAAGCCCACTTTCGCGCATGATGGCTGCGGCCTCTGGGCGAGTCGTGATGCCAGCGTGATGAACGGCGTTCAGCGCTTCGAAAACGTCGTCATGGTGGCGGGTCGGATAGGCAATGGGCGCAATGTCAATCACTGCCAGACGGGTTATTCTGTCAGGAATGAGGGCGGTGAGAGTCATGGCAACCTTCCCTCCCATGGAGTGCCCAATCAGTGTGACGTTATCCAATGAGAGCCTGTTGAGCAGTGCGATCACGTCTTCGGCCATCAGCCGGTAGTTCATGTCTTCAGAGTGAGGGGAAAGCCCGTGGTTGCGTAAATCAACCTGCAGGACTTGATAGCTTTCCTGTAGGCTGCGGCCTAAAACGCCCAGATTGTCGAGGCTGCCGAATAGCCCGTGGATCAGAACAACGGTGTCACCGCTTCCCTGAAGGTGATAGTTTACATTCATCACTATTTCATCACTGTGTGTTACGTTAAGTTGAGCGATATCTCGTCATTCACGATGACAACGGGGCATAATTGAAGGGCTTGCCTAGAGTATCGCCGACCGAATAGGTATAATTTATCGGAATCATTCGAAGAGATTATAGGATAAAGATGAAAACTATCGAAGTTGATGAGGCGCTTTATCGCTTTATTGCCAGCCATACGCTGCATATTGGCGAGAGCGCCTCTGAAATTTTACGCCGCATGCTTGGCCTTCCTCCGGCATCAAACGATGACGTTCAAGTGGAGTGCGAGAGCTTACCGACAGCACCAGTGGCTACTGCTCCAGCCGATCGCGAAGCGGATTTTCGTCAGCGTCTGAACGACAGCGGCGCAGCTGAACAGAAAAAGGCAGTCGATCGCTTTTTGCTGATTTTATCTTCCCTGCACCATTCGGATAAATCGGGTTTTGCCGAAGCGACGGAGTCCCTGATGGGGAGAACTCGCGTTTATTTTTCGCTTTCCGAGGCGACGCTGTTGAAAAGCGGTCGCCATACTAAGCCGAAGAGCATTCCGCAAACTCCTTACTGGGTGATCACAAATACCAATACTGAGCGCAAGCGCAGCATGGTCGAGCATATTATGACGGCGATGCAGTTCCCGGAGACGCTGACCGGGGAAGTCTGTTTAATGATTTAACTTTCTATCAGGGAGAGTGTTATGGCAAACCACCCAAGGGCAGGCCTGCCTGCTCAACAGTGTGATTTGATTAATGTGCCGCAGCTCATTGCTCAGTATTACGTCCTGCAACCTGACTGTGACGATCAGGCTCAGGCCGTCAAGTTTGGTACCTCTGGTCACCGGGGAAGCGCCGGGCGTCAAAGCTTTAATGAATCGCATATTTTAGCTATCGCTCAGGCCATTGCCGAAAGTCGAAAAGCCAACGGCATCAGCGGCCCATGCTTTGTGGGAAAAGACACTCACGGTCTCTCTGAACCCGCTTTTATCTCTGTTCTGGAAGTGCTGGCCGCGAACGGCGTTGACGTCATTATTGCTCAGAACAACGGCTTTACGCCGACCCCTGCCGTTTCTCACGCCATTCTCTGCCATAATCGCGATGAAAAGGTGCTGGCTGACGGCATTGTTATTACCCCTTCCCACAATCCACCGGAAGACGGCGGTATTAAGTACAATCCGCCGAACGGGGGCCCAGCAGATACTACGCTGACTCAGTGGATTGAGCAGCGCGCTAACGCCCTTATTCGAGATGGCCTATCCGGCGTTAAGCGAATGACGCTGGCGGCGGCGAAAAGCAGTGGACGTATCCACGAGTGCGATCTGGTTCAATCCTATGTTGAGCAACTGCCGCAGGTAGTTGACATGGCGGCTATTCAGAATGCCGGCCTTAAGCTTGGCGTCGATCCGCTGGGAGGCGCAGGCATTGAATACTGGCAGCGCATTGGTGAACACTATCAACTCGATCTGACGCTGGTTAACGACGCGTTTGATCCTTCATTTCGCTTTATGCATCTCGACCATGACGGCATCATCCGGATGGACTGTTCTTCCGAATATGCGATGGCTGGGCTGCTGGCGATAAAAAATGACTTCCGGCTGGCGTTCGCCAACGATCCTGACTATGACCGCCACGGTATTGTGACACCCAAAGGGCTGATGAATCCGAACCACTATCTTGCCGTTGCCATTGACTACCTTTATCAGCATCGCCCGCAGTGGCGTCAGGACGTTGGTGTTGGTAAAACGCTGGTGTCCAGTGCGATGATTGATCGCGTAGTTACAAGCTTAGGTCGTCGCCTAGTGGAGGTACCGGTTGGCTTTAAGTGGTTTGTGGACGGTTTGTTTGACGGCACTTTAGGTTTTGGCGGTGAAGAAAGCGCAGGGGCGTCATTCTTACGCTTTGACGGCCAGCCTTGGTCAACAGACAAAGACGGCATCATTATGTGCCTGCTAGCGGCTGAAGTGACGGCGGTCACCGGTAAAGACCCGCAGGAACACTATGAGCTTTTGGCCCAGCGCTTTGGTGCCCCTAGCTATAACCGCATTCAGGCGTCAGCAACTCATGCTCAGAAGGCGATTCTGTCCCGCCTTTCTCCGGAAATGGTGAAAGCAGATACGCTGGCTGGGGACAAGATCGTGGCTCGTCTGACAAACGCTCCCGGTAACGGCGCGGCGATTGGCGGCCTGAAGGTGATGACCGACAACGGCTGGTTTGCCGCGCGTCCGTCAGGTACGGAAGAGGCCTACAAGATTTACTGTGAGAGTTTCCTTGGCGATGCCCACCGCGAGCAGATTGAGCGTGAAGCCGTTGAAATCGTCAGCGATGTGCTTAACGAAGAGATGTAACTGTTTTTACAGATAAATCCCTTTAAGCAGAGGATTAAAAAAGAGGCGCATGGTTTATCAGCGCCTCTTTTTTATCGTCTCGATGTCGGTCATCCTAAAGCAACCAGCAGCGCGCCGACAGAAATCATACCGATCCCGATCCCTGCATAGAGTGATACTTTTTCGCCAAACAGAACGACCGCCAAAATAACGGCGAATACCACGCTAAGCTTGTCGATAGGTGCGACCTGAGACACCGTGCCGGACTTAATCGCCATAAAGTAAAAAAGCCACGAAAGGGCACCCGCCACGCCGCTGAGAACAATAAACAGCAGCGCTTTTCTATCTGCCAGAACCTCACTGACCAGCTGAGTTTTCCCCTGTACAACAACAACGCCAACCAGAAAAATCGCCATAACGACAGCGCGGACAGCAGTCGCCGTATTAGCATCAAGATGCTGCAGACCGATCTTGCCAAAAATCGCCACCATTGCTGCCGCAAGGGCAGAAAGCAGCGCGTAAAAAAGCCATGGACTCATAGTGTTCCTTATTATGATGATAAATTGAATTCTTAATATTACGACTTATTCTCATTTGTGAAAAATTATTTGGAGACATTACGCAGTTTTTTCTACGAAGTCTGGCGATTGGGCTATGGGCTCAATATGTTACTTGAACGGGTAAGAAACGAGAAAAAGCAGCCAAAGATGAATGATATGGAACAAAGGAAAAAATATGGTGACAGTCATGAGTGAAAAGAGTTCGTCAGCGTCAATGACGCTGTGTGCAGTTTATCAGCAGCTACATAACGCAACACTCTTAGCGGCTCTTCAAGGTATGGACGAAGTAAACCAGAGCCATATGGTCAGCCAGCGGCTAGAAAAGGATATGGAACCTTTGCTATGCCAACGAGTGTGACGCCCGCACCGGCAGTAGACGAGCGAGCACAGGGTTACCGCTTTTACTATACGCACCAGTTTTTGCGCATGATGGAGGAAGCCTCGGCGCGTAACGTCGTTTCGAGAGGCTGGGTCAGGCAAAAAATTTTGTTGGATATTGGCCGTTACCCCTGTAGGGGGCGGCTGTTTCTCAATCGCTCTGCGACCAACAGTGATAATCAGCGCTTGAGATGGCAGCTGGCTCAGAGATTTGAAAGCCCAGAACTGAGAGAGCTTAGTGACGACGGCTGGCTGATTCTCTACCTTAACAGGCTGCCGTCAATCTACCTTCTGGCGCTGATGCCGCTGTCCGTCGTGGGTGCTGCCGGGCTGGAAGATATGTGGCAAGGCTCTGAGTAGCAGCTTTAGAACAGGGCAGGTATACTGCCCATTCCTAACGCCTACTGGCGCCGCGCTATCGTTTTATCGTCTATTTTGCAGGACTGGCTATGCTGAATATTGAACTGGAAACGCTCATTAACGATGAGCTGAAAATTCGCCGCTTTCGCGACTATGCCCCCAACGGATTACAGGTACAGGGGCGTACGGAAGTAAAACGCATTGTGACCGGCGTGACGGCCTGTCAGGCGCTGCTTGATGCTGCGGTAGAATTAGAGGCCGATGCGGTTTTGGTTCACCACGGCTACTTCTGGAAAAATGATGAGCCAGTAGTGACCGGCATGCTACACCGCCGTTTGAAAACCCTAATGACGCACGATATTAACCTTTATGGCTATCATCTGCCGTTGGACGCCCACTCAGCGATGGGAAATAACGCGTTGCTGGGCAACCTGCTGGGTATTGAGAGCGGTGCGCCCCTTGAGCCGGAAGCCGCGGACTGCTTTATCTGGCAGGGTGAGCTTTCTGTGCCGCTCAGCGGCTGCGATCTGGCCAAGCGCATTGCCGATCGTCTTGGCCGAACGCCGCTGCACTGTGGCGACAGCGGCCCTGAGGCCATAAGGCGAGTCGCCTGGTGTACCGGCGGTGGGCAAGATTACCTGATAGAGGCCGCTGAGCGGGGATTTGATGCCTTTATTACCGGTGAAGTGTCTGAGAGAACGATCCACATCGCTCGAGAAATGGGGATCCATTTTTACGCTGCGGGGCATCACGCGACGGAGCGCTACGGCATTAAGGCACTGGGGGAATGGCTCGCTCATCACTATCAGTTTGACGTAACCTTTGTTGATATAGATAATCCGGTTTAATCACCGTTATCTTTATTGTTCAAGGAGTTGAAAGATGCCGGAAGGACCTGAAATCCGTCGCGCCGCAGACAAACTGATCGACGCCGTTGAGGGAAAAATATTAACCAACGTGTGGTTTGCGTTTTCCTCTCTTAAGCCCTATGAATCCCAGCTTGTTGGTCAAAAAATCGCTGAAATTGAGACGCGAGGAAAGGCACTGTTAACCCATTTCTCCAATGGCTTAACGATGTATAGCCACAATCAGCTATACGGTATTTGGGACGTAGTGGTATCAGGGGAACGCCCTGAAACCAAGCGCGAGCTGCGGGTGGCGCTGGAAACGGCAGAGCAGGGGATCCTGCTGTATAGCGCGTCAGATATAGAGGTTGGCTCCAGAGACGCTATTCTCCAACACCCTTTTTTACTGCGCATCGGGCCAGACGTACTTGACCCATCGCTAACCTGGCAAAAAGTGCGTGAACGTCTGTTGGATAAACCCTTTCGCCAGCGTCAGTTGGGGGGCATGCTGCTCGATCAGGCCTTTCTTGCTGGGCTGGGGAACTATCTACGGGTCGAAATTTTGTGGGATGCCGGAATACATCCTTCCCATAAACCATCTTCCCTGACAGAGGATGCTCTGGACACGCTGGCAAAATCGCTGGTGTCTATTCCTCTGCTTTCTTATCAGACTCGCGGTGAAGCTAATCCCGCACATCATCACGGGGCGCTGTTTCAGTTTCACGTCTTTGCTAAAGACGGGCAGCCCTGTGAACGGTGCGGCACAGAGATCGTCAAAAGCTCTTTGTCGTCCCGGCCTTTCTATTACTGTCCCGGCTGCCAGCACTAGACAACCCTCGTTTTAGAACTTACCTACAAACGCTTTCTACTGAATAGAGCAGGAATCATTCGCATTAGCGAATGATTCCTATGCTTAACATATTCACCACATTATCTACCAATTATTTAGATAATATTATTTTTATGTATGGCTTGGTTCGCCATCTGTAAGTGAAACTGTCGTGTCGATCAATAAAATCGCTGGCATAACTCTTTATGATTATTTCAATAATTAAAAAAATAGATAGGAGGATGTGTGAGCATTAATCGTCGTGATTTTATCAAAGGTGTTGGAGTAGGGTGTGCCGGATATGCTATCGGCAGCTTTGCTCCGGGCGCACTGGCGCTTCAACCGCCTGAGATGCTAAATGGCAAGAGCAGTTTAACCCCAAGCCTGTGTGAGATGTGTTCATTTCGCTGCCCGATAGAGGCACAGGTTATCAATAACAAAACCGTTTTTATTCAAGGTAATACGCACGCAGAACATCAAGGATCTCGAGTGTGTGCGCGCGGTGGCAGCGGTGTGAGCCTGATTAACGATCCTGCGCGAATTGTTCAACCGATGAAGCGTAAAGGCCCCAGAGGTGCTGGAGAGTGGGAGGTCATTACTTGGGAGCAGGCCTATCGGGAAATTGCCGAAAAGCTCAACGGGATCAAACAGAGCTTCGGCGCAGAAAGCGTTGCCTTTTCCTCGAAATCTGGCTCGCTGTCTTCTCATCTGTTCCATCTGGCGAGCGCGTTTGGTTCACCCAATACCTTTACTCATGCTTCAACTTGCCCAGCGGGAAAAGCCATTGCAGCTCAGGTCATGATGGGCGGCGATCTGGCGATGGATATTGGAAATACGCGCTATATGTTGGCCTTTGGCCATAACCTCTATGAAGGCATTGAAGTTGCCGATACGCACGAAATGATGATGGCGCAGGAGAATGGTGCCAAAGTCGTTAGCTTCGATCCCAGACTGTCGGTATTTTCCAGCAAGGCTGACGAGTGGCACGCAATCCGACCCGGCGGCGATCTGCCAGTCCTGCAGGCTATGTGTCACGTATTAATAGAAGAAGACCTGTATGACAAGGCCTTCGTACAGCGTTACACGGTTGGCTTCGAACAGCTGTCGGCATCGCTGAAAGAAACCACACCAGAATGGGCGGAAAAGCACTCGGATATTTCCGCAGAGGTTATCCGCCGCATTGCCAGAGAGATCGCCGCTGCGGCGCCTCATGTTATCGTGAACCCAGGGCACCGGGCGACCTATAACAAAGAAGAGCTCGACATGCGCCGCATGATTTTCACTATGAACGCGCTGCTCGGCAGCATTGAACGCAGCGGCGGGATGTATCAGAAAAAAGGTGCGGATAAGTATAACAAGCTGGCTGGTGAAGCCGTTGCCCCTTCGCTGGCGAAACCCGGCGTGAAGGATATGCCAAAAATTACCGCCAAAAGGATTGATGCCACGCGGCCGGAGTTTAAATACATCAATAAGAGCGGTGGCATTGTTCAAAGCATTATTGACGCCGTGGAGACGGAAAAACCCTATGCAGTGAAAGCCTGGGTTATGTCACGCCACAATCCTTTGCAAACGGTCACCGGTCGTCCTGAACTGGTGAAAACGCTGGAGAAGCTGGAGCTGGTGGTCAGCTGTGACGTTTATCTTAGCGAAAGCGCTGCCTATGCCGACTATCTGCTGCCTGAATGTACCTATTTAGAGCGCGATGAGGAGATTTCTGACGTATCCGGTCTGAACCCAGCCTATGCGGTTCGCCAACAGGTGGTCACGCCGATTGGCAACGCCAGACCAAGCTGGCAGATATGGCAGGAGCTGGGCGGTGTGTTAGGGCTGGAGAAGTTCTTCCCCTGGAAGGATATGGCGACACGGCAGCTGTTTCAGGCTAAGGGCGATGAGGCGTTCTACAAGAAAATCCGCCAGACGGGCTATCTTTCTTACGGCATTCCGCTACTGCTGCGCGAGCCTGAGTCTGTTAACGCGTTTATCCGCGCCTATCCAAAAGCAGCTGCAGGGCTGTCTGCCGATGGCACCTTTAGCGACGAGCTGAAGTTTAAATCTCCCAGTGGCCTGATTGAGCTGTATTCCGAAACGCTGGAAGGACTGGCTGCGGGCTTTGGCGCTCCGCTCTATCGTCAATTCCCTTTGAAAGAGGAGGGGGAACTCTACTTTATTCAGGGCAAGGTGGCGGTTCACACCAACGGCGCGACGCAGTATGTCCCCATGCTGTCAGAGTTGATGTGGGATAACCCAGTCTGGATCCATCCTGAAACGGCAAAATCCAAGGGCATTAAAACCGGTGACGAAGTGTGGCTTAGCAACGCAGTCGGCAAAGAGAAGGGCACCGCTTTGGTGACCCCAGCCGTCCGGCCTGACACGCTGTTTGTCTACATGGGCTTTGGTGCTAAAGCGGGAGCCAAAACGGCGGCCACAACCCACGGCGTACACTGCGGTAACCTTCTACCCCATGAAACAAGCCCGGTTTGCGGTACCAATGTTCACACCGCAGGCGTTCAGCTGAGTCGTGGTTAAGGAGAAAAGAGATGAGCAATAATCATTACGTCATGCTGCACGATGAAAAACGCTGCATTGGCTGTCAGGCCTGTACTGTCGCCTGTAAAACCGTTAACGATGTGCCCGAAGGCTATAGCCGTCTTCAGGTTCAGGTTCGAGGGCCAGAGGAGAGTGCTGGAGGCATGCACTTCCAGTTTTTCCGCGTCTCCTGCCAGCACTGTGAAGATGCACCCTGTATTTCCGTTTGCCCGACCGGTGCATCCTGGCGCGACGACAACGGCATCGTGCGCGTTGATGCGAAAAAATGCCTAGGCTGTGACTACTGCGTGGCGGCTTGCCCGTACCATGTGCGCTACCTTCATCCGGAAACTCACGTTGCCGATAAGTGCAACTTCTGTGCCGATACACGCCTTGCTCAAGGGCTCGATCCCGCCTGTGTTAGCGTTTGCCCAACAGATGCGCTGCGCTTTGGGCGGGCCGATGCGCCAGAGATAACACAGTGGATTTCTCAGCATAATGCCTATCAGTATCAGTTGGAGAACGTAGGTAAACCGGCACTGTTTCGCCGCAAAGAGACACATTTGGGGGATAAAGCATGAACAGCTTATGGGGTGCCGAGCTTTACTATACGCCGAACTACTGGCCCACGTGGCTGATTATCGCAGGGGTGCTGGTGGTTGGCCTGTTGGCTGTACTTGCGCTACACGGGCTGCTGCGATGTTGGTTAACGCCAAAGACAGAAGCCGGCGCAGAGGAGAAAACCTATCTTTACTCTAAAGCCGTGCGCTGCTGGCACTGGGGGAACGCGCTGCTGTTTATTCTTCTGTTAGTCAGTGGCCTGTTTAATCACTTTTCTATTGGCAACGTTCCGGCTCAGGTTGCGCTGCACGAGATCTGTGGCTATCTGCTGCTTGTCTTTTGGCTGGGCTTTGTGGCGATTAATATGGTCAGCGGCAACGGCGTTCACTACCGCATTCAGTGGCAGGGGCTGGTGGGGCGCAGTATTCAGCAGGCGCGCTTTTATCTGTTTGGCATTATGAAAGGGGAATCCCATCCGTTCCCGGTCACTGAACAGAGTAAGTTTAATCCGCTACAGCAACTGGCCTACATTGGCGTGATGTATTTACTGGTACCACTGTTGCTGTTAACCGGTTTGCTGTGCCTGTTCCCTGAGGTGGCGGGCGGTTACTGGATGCTGAAGGCGCATCTGGTGCTGGCTGTCGTAGGGCTACTGTTTATCTTTGGCCATTTCTATCTTTGTACCATCGGGGATACGCCGACGCAGACCTTTAAGAGCATGGTGGACGGCTACCATCGTCATCGCCAACATCCCGATAGTCACTCGGCAAAAGAGTAAGATTAGCCTGCGAGTGTTAGTTTGACGCTAGTTTGAATAGAAATAAAAAAGTCCGGGATATCCCGGACTTTTTACTGTGACGATTAACGCTTACTCGTTGTCTTTCGGCAATTGACTGTGAAACTCACGTTCGGTATAGCCCATATAGCGTTGGCGTGGGCGGGCGATACGTATGCCGTCGGCATACATTTCGTTCCAGTGGGCGATCCAGCCGATGGTGCGGGCAATGGCAAAGATAACCGTAAACATCGAGGTTGGAATACCGATGGCCTTCAGAATGATACCTGAGTAGAAGTCCACGTTCGGGTAAAGCTTCTTCTCGATAAAGTAGGGATCGCTTAAGGCAATTTTTTCCAGCTCCATCGCGATATCCAGCAATTCATCTTCAAGCTTCAGCTCCTGAAGGACTTCATGACAGGTTTCACGCATGACGGTAGCGCGCGGGTCATAGTTTTTATAGACCCGGTGGCCGAAGCCCATCAGTCGGAACGGATCGTCTTTATCTTTAGCCTTGGCGATAAATTCAGGAATGCGGTCTACGCTGCCGATTTCTTCCAGCATCTTCAGGCAGGCTTCGTTGGCGCCGCCGTGAGCGGGGCCCCCACAGTGAGGCGATGCCTGCTGCAATACAGGCGAACGGATTGGCGCCCGAGGAGCCGGCCGTTCTCACCGTTGAGGTTGACGCATTCTGTTCGTGGTCAGCATGTAGAATAAGGATGCGATCCATAGCGCGTTCAATGACCGGATTCACCACATAGTTTTCACAAGGGGTCGCAAACATCATATGCAGGAAGTTCCCCGCATAGGAGAGGTCATTGCGCGGGTACATAAACGGCTGACCAACAGAGTATTTGTAGCACATAGCGGCCACGGTGGGCATTTTGGACAGCAGCCGGAAGGCGGTAATTTCGCGATGGCGTTCGTTGTGAACGTCTAAAGAATCGTGATAGAACGCCGCCAGCGCGCCTGTCACACCGCACAGCACTGCCATGGGGTGTGAGTCGCGGCGAAATCCTTGGAATAGCCGAGTGATCTGCTCGTGGATCATCGTGTGGCGTGTAACGATGTCTTTAAAAGTGGCGAATTGCTCTGCGCTGGGCGTCTCGCCGTACAGCAGAATGTAGCACACCTCTAGGTAGGTGGACTGTTTCGCCAGTTGGGCAATGGGAAAACCGCGGTGCAATAAAATCCCTTCGTTACCGTCGATAAAGGTGATTTGCGATTCGCAAGACGCAGTGGACAGATAGCCCGGATCGTAAGTGAACAGTCCTTTTGAACCCAAAGTTCTAACGTCCAACACGTCTTCACCCAGAGTTCCGCTCAAGATCGGGAGTTCAATATTTCTGCCGTCGTCGAGGATCAACGTCGCTTTTTTTTCTACAGCCATGATTGTCTCCGCTATATATTCATTTCTAAGGAGTCAGGCAATGTAAAACCGCGATTGCCTTTTTCGTCACAAACTATACTTATTACAGTTGCATAAATTTAGACCACCGTGAAGCGGTATTTTACTTTTTTTTTACAAATTGACCCTTATTTATCATTCCATTAACATTGTAGATTGAGGTGTCGAGATAAACTTATTGTTTTTAATGGTTTTTTATTGATTGTGATCGTGCTCACTATTTGGGCAAAATGTTATAAATCTGTTTTTATTTGAATTGTATTTGTGAAAATAGGCTCTATACTCAGGGCATTCCAATCGAAATGTTGCAAGAAAGTTGCAGTATCGAGATAAGTGATAGCAAGTGATATGAGTTATACCTCATTTATTTAATACCTTGATGGTGGACTGAGTGTCTATAAAAACAGCAGTCATTATCGCGTAACGGCTTATATTGAAAGCAATTATCTGGTATTAATAAAAGCGAATGTAGTCACGGCGAACGTTTTCCGTGCCGCGCAGCGCAAAACAGACAGCATCTTTTATCATTTACCATATGGGATTGTGGTTTTTTAGTAACGACATGTTAAAGACGCTACTGATTCTGCGACGGCACATACTTAAAGCATGATGCTTAAGAGGTCATAATGCAGAACGGTGCACTGAAGTCTTGGTTAGACTCCTCCTATCTTGCTGGTGCAAACCAGTCCTATATAGAACAACTCTATGAAGACTATCTGACGGACCCGGACTCTATCGACGAAAGCTGGCGTAAAACGTTTGACACGATGCCCGCTGACGCTCTCAGCCCTGAACAGTTTCATTCAACGACTCGCGACTATTTTCGCCGTCTGGCTAAAGACACTAAACGCTATACGTCCAACGTCAGCGACCCGGAAAAAGACGCCAAGCAGGTTAGAGTCCTGCAGTTAATTAACGCCTTCCGCTTTCGCGGTCATCAAAACGCCAATCTCGATCCTATCAAGCTTCGCTATAAAGAGCCGGTACAGGAGCTCGATCCTGCGTTTCACAACCTGACCGAAGAAGACATGCAGGAGACCTTCAACGTGGGCTCTTACGCCATCGGCAAAGAAACCATGAAGCTGGCTGACCTGTATCAGGCGCTGAAGCAGACTTACTGCGACTCTATCGGCGCTGAATATATGCACATTACCAACACAGAAGAAAAGCGCTGGATCCAACAGCGGCTTGAATCGGTGTCAGGCAAGGGTGACTTTGGTCGCGAAGAGAAAAAACGCTTTTTACGCGAGCTGACGGCGGCGGAAGGGCTAGAGCGCTATCTGGGCGCTAAGTACCCCGGCGCTAAGCGCTTCTCGCTGGAAGGTGGTGATGCGCTGATCCCTATGCTGAAAGAGATGGTTCGCCACGCCGCGCGCGGCGGTGCGAAAGAAGTGGTGTTAGGTATGGCTCACCGCGGGCGTCTTAACGTTCTGGTTAACCTACTGGGTAAACGTCCCGGGGATCTGTTTGACGAGTTTGCGGGTATCCATAAAGACCACCTCGGCACTGGCGACGTGAAGTATCACCAGGGCTTCTCTTCAGATTTTGAAACAGAAGGCGCTCAGGTTCACCTTACGCTGGCGTTTAACCCTTCGCATTTGGAAATTGTTAGCCCTGTTGTTATCGGCTCTGTACGCGCCCGTCGGGATCGCTTGGAGGCCGCAGGCATGGGGGACAGCAATCGTGTTCTGCCTATTACTATCCACGGTGACGCGGCGGTCATCGGTCAGGGCATCGTTCAGGAGACGCTGAACATGTCTCAAGTGCGCGCCTACGAAGTGGGTGGCACGGTACGTATTGTGATTAACAACCAGATCGGTTTTACCACGTCGTATCCGCAGGACGTTCGTTCGACAGAATACTGTACTGACATTGCCAAGATGGTTCAGGCGCCGATTTTCCACGTAAACGCGGACGATCCGGAAGCAGTTGCTTTTATTACTCGCCTATCGCTGGACTATCGCAACACCTTTAAGCGGGACGTGATGATCGACCTGCTGTGCTATCGCCGCCATGGGCACAATGAAGCGGATGAGCCAAGTGCGACTCAGCCGATGATGTACACCAAGATTAAAAAGCACCCGACGCCGCGTAAAGTGTATGCCGATCGCCTGATTGAAGAAAAAACGGCATCCGCAGAGGACGTGACCGAAATGGTGAACGTCTATCGCGACGCGTTGGATCGCGGAGACTGTGTGGTGGACGAGTGGCGGCCCATCAATACGCAAAACCTGTCGTGGGCACCGTACCTGAATCACGAATGGGACGAGCCCTACGCTAGCGAAGTGGATACCAAACGCCTTCAGGATCTGGCGCGCCGTATTAGTCAGATCCCTGAGGGTATTGAGCTGCATCCTAGGGTGTCCAAGATTTATGACGACCGGGCACTGATGGCGGAAGGCGAAAAGCCGTTTGACTGGGGCGCGGCAGAAAACTTGGCCTATGCGACGCTGGTAGATGAAAACACACCGGTTCGTATTTCCGGTGAAGATTCTGGTCGAGGCACGTTCTTCCACCGTCACGCGGTGGTGCACAACCAGAAAGACGGTTCCTACTATATACCTCTGGCGAACATTCACAGTGGGCAGAGCGGATTTCAGGTGTGGGATTCTGTGCTAACGGAAGCGGGCGTGCTGGCCTTTGAGTACGGCTATGCGACCGCAGACCCCCGTACGCTCACCATTTGGGAAGCGCAGTTTGGTGATTTCGCCAACGGCGCTCAGGTAGTGATTGACCAGTTCATCAGCTCCGGTGAGCAGAAGTGGGGGCGGATGTGTGGCCTAGTGATGCTGCTGCCGCACGGCTATGAAGGACAGGGGCCTGAGCACTCTTCAGCCCGTTTAGAACGCTATCTGCAGCTGTGTGCAGAGCAGAATATTCAGGTTTGTGTGCCTTCTACACCTGCTCAGGTTTACCACATGCTGCGGCGTCAGGCGCTGCGCGGTATGCGTCGCCCGCTTATTGTGATGTCGCCGAAGTCTCTACTGCGTCATCCTCTGGCTATTTCATCACTGGATGAATTGGCTAACGGCAGCTTCCAGCCAGCCATTGGGGAAGTGGACAATCTGAATGCGAAAAAAGTTAAACGCGTTGTGTTTTGTTCCGGTAAAGTTTATTACGACCTTCTGGAACAGCGCCGCGCTAACGGTCAGACTAACGTCGCCATCGTACGGATTGAACAGCTTTATCCTTTCCCTATGCAGGCAGTGGCCAACGCGCTGCGTGACTATGCCCATGTGAAAGACTTTGTCTGGTGTCAGGAAGAGCCACAGAACCAGGGTGCCTGGTACTGTAGCCAGCACCACTTCCGGGAAGCTATTCCTCAGGGAGCCGCGCTGAAGTATGCCGGTCGCCCGGCCTCTGCCTCTCCGGCGGTGGGCTATATGTCGGTGCACCAGGAACAGCAAAAACAGTTAATTGAAGACGCGCTTAACGTAAAATGAATAAGGATAAACAATGAGTAGCATAGATATTCTCGTTCCAGACCTTCCTGAATCTGTTGCGGATGCGACTGTCGCCACGTGGCACAAGAAACCTGGTGACAGCGTTGAGCGTGATGAAGTGCTGGTTGAAATCGAGACAGATAAAGTGGTGCTGGAAGTCCCCGCGCTGGAGTCTGGCGTTCTGGATGCTATCGTTGAAGACGAAGGCGCAACGGTGGGCTCTCGTCAGCTGCTTGGTCGCCTGCGTCCTGCTGATATCACCGGTCATCAGATCACCGAATCGCCACAGGCTACCGAATCTACCCCGGCTCAGCGTCAGACTGCAAGTCTGGAAGAGGGCAGCAATGACGCCCTTAGCCCAGCTGTGCGTCGACTGATTGCGGAACACGGCCTCGATCCTAACGCGATTAAAGGTTCAGGCGTTGGCGGTCGTATCGTTCGCGAAGACGTTAATCAGTATTTAGCGCAGCAGGCCAGCGCTAAGCCTGCTTCGGCAACAACCGCTCCAGAGGTTAAAAAACCTCAGGCTGCCGCAGCGCCTCTGGCTCACCGTAGCGAAAAACGCGTACCGATGACTCGCCTGCGTAAGCGCATTGCAGAGCGCCTGCTGGAAGCGAAAAACAATACCGCGATGCTGACCACGTTTAACGAAGTCAACATGAAGCCGGTAATGGATTTACGCAAGCAGTACGGCGATGTGTTTGAAAAACGCCACGGTGTCCGTTTGGGCTTTATGTCGTTCTACCTGAAGGCGGTTGTGGAAGCGCTGAAGCGTTTTCCTGAAATCAACGCCTCTATTGACGGTGACGACGTGGTTTACCACAACTACTTTGACATCAGCATTGCGGTATCCACTCCGCGTGGCTTGGTCACTCCGGTGCTGCGCGACGTTGATGCGTTAAGCATGGCTGACATCGAAAAAAATATTAAAGATCTGGCTGTGAAAGGGCGTGACGGCAAGCTGACGGTAGAAGATCTGACCGGTGGTAACTTCACGATCACCAACGGCGGTGTCTTTGGTTCACTGATGTCGACGCCGATCATTAACCCACCGCAGAGCGCCATTTTGGGAATGCACGCCATTAAGGATCGCCCAATGGCGGTTGATGGTCAGGTCGTTATTTTGCCGATGATGTATTTGGCGCTTTCTTACGATCACCGTCTGATTGATGGACGTGAGTCAGTGAGCTTCCTGGTTGCAGTGAAAGACCTGTTGGAAGATCCGGCTCGCCTGCTGCTGGACGTATAGCGCCCCGATGCTTTTGGCGTCAGGCAAACGGGCACAGCCGCTCTAACGGCGGCTGTGCTAACGCGAAATTAAGTTTGATGGGAACGTTTCCGCCCTGGAAATAAAAATGCCTGTCATTATGAGTGTGTTTTTGCATCGGTCATCAAGCAATACCAAAAGATGGCCCGAACGCTGAAATACGTTGTTCTTTAATCACACCTATTTGGAAAGAACACATGAACCTACATGAATATCAGGCAAAACAGCTTTTTGCTCGGTATGGGTTACCGGTGCCCGCCGGGTATGCCTGCAAAAACGCTCAGGAAGCACTTGAGGCTGCCGACAAGCTTGGTGAAGCGCCTTGGGTTTTAAAATGCCAAGTGCACGCAGGAGGGCGAGGAAAATCTGGCGGCGTGATGCTGGCAAAAAATCAGGAAGATATCCTGAGCTTTACCCAACGCTGGTTTGGTCAACGTCTGGCCACCTATCAAACTGTACCGGAAGGGCTGCCGGTAGGGCAGATACTCGTTGAAGCCGCAACTGACATTGGTCAGGAGCTTTATTTAGGCGCCGTTGTCGATCGCGCTTCTCGCCGAGTGGTGTTTATGGCCTCTACAGAGGGCGGGGTAGACATTGAGACGGTAGCTCATGAAACGCCCCACCTTATCCATAAAGTCGCTATTGATCCTTTAATGGGTCCTATGCCGTATCAGGGAAGGGAACTGGCGTTTAAGCTGGGCCTGAGCGGTAAACAGATCAATCAGTTCAGCCAAATCTTTGTCTCTTTAGGCAAGCTGTTTTTGGAATGCGATCTGTCGCTGGTGGAAATCAACCCTCTGGTGGTGACCACTTCTGGCGAACTTATCTGTCTGGACGGCAAACTCAATATTGATGCGAATGCTTTATATCGTCAGCCAGAGCTGCGGGCAATGCACGATCCTTCCCAAGAGGACGTAAGAGAAGAGCACGCGACTCAGTGGGAGCTCAACTATGTTGCGCTGGACGGAAATATTGGCTGTATGGTGAACGGCGCTGGCCTAGCGATGGGTACGATGGACATTGTTAAGCTGCACGGCGGTGAACCGGCTAACTTCCTTGACGTAGGCGGTGGTGCGACAAAAGAGCGCGTCAGTGAAGCGTTCAAAATCATTCTTTCCGATGAAAAGGTCAAGGCCGTGCTGGTCAATATTTTTGGCGGCATCGTGCGCTGTGACCTGATTGCTGACGGTATTATCAGCGCCGTTGAAGAGGTTGGCGTTACTGTTCCGGTCATCGTGAGACTGGAGGGCAACAACGCAGAGCTTGGTGTGAAAACGCTCAGCCAAAGCGGCTTGAATATCGTCGGTGCGTCAAGCCTGACCGACGCGGCGCAACGAGCGGTGGCGCTTGCCGCCGGGGAGAGAATCTAATGTCTATTCTTATTGATAAAGATACTAAAGTCATCTGCCAAGGATTTACTGGCAGTCAGGGGACTTTCCACTCTGAGCAGGCGTTGGAATACGGAACAAAGCTGGTGGGTGGCGTTACGCCGGGGAAAGGCGGCACGTTACACCTTGGCTTACCGGTATTTAATACTGTTCGCGAGGCGGTTGAGGCGACTGGCGCCACGGCATCCGTAATTTATGTTCCGGCACCGTTTTGCAAAGACTCTATCATCGAAGCTGCTGATGCGGGCATTAAGCTGGTGATTTGCATTACAGAAGGCATTCCGGTTCTGGACATGCTGACTGTCAAAGTCAAGCTGGATCAGATGGGTGTGCGAATGATTGGGCCAAACTGCCCAGGCGTTATCACACCGGGTGCCTGCAAAATTGGCATTATGCCGGGGAATATTCATAAGCCGGGTCGAATTGGCATTGTTTCTCGCTCCGGGACGCTAACCTATGAAGCGGTCAAGCAGACAACTGACGTAGGGTTAGGGCAGTCTACCTGTGTCGGCATTGGTGGCGATCCCATCGCGGGATCCAGCTTTATCGATATCCTTAAGCTGTTTGAACAGGATCCTCAAACCGAGGCCATCATCATGATTGGTGAAATAGGGGGTTCTGCCGAAGAAGAGGCGGCTCACTATATCAAGCACCACGTGACAAAGCCCGTTGTGGGCTACATTGCCGGGGTGACGGCGCCGAAAGGCAAACGAATGGGCCATGCGGGTGCAATCATTGCGGGTGGGAAGGGCACTGCGGATGAGAAATTCGCTGCGCTGGAAGCCGCTGGGGTTCATACTGTTCGCAGCCTAGCAGACATTGGTGATACGGTTAAAAAAGCGCTGGCGGGGAAGTCCTGTAGCGTAAAAAAGACCTCAGCTGACGTTAGCTGATATGAAATACGCTTTAAGCTAGCGCAGCGGTTGCTCTCCGGGCGCACAGGACTGAAAATGTTCTGTGCGCCCGAATTTTTGCCTGATTATTTTCAGTCAAATGATTCAATTACCCTCCTATTTCCTTCTTTTTATCAAGACTCAACAAATTATTTACTTTATGGCTGCTTAAATATTGAGCGGTTGAAACAGTTAATCACTCCACTATTTAGCACTTGTATCATTGCAATGGTTAATTTAATTGATTAAATGTTAATTTATTGTTTTTATTTTTAAGGGTAAGTTACTGCCCATATAAATAAGTACCCTATATTTGCGGCACATAGGTTAAAATAGCAGTTCAAGAGAATTGAAAAATCCTTAATTTATGGTGTAATTGGCTAAATTTGTTTTACATCAATTTTGGTGTTTTTGCGTCACATGGTGATTTTGATTTGAGTTCACAATTCTGATTTTTAGATGAAATACCTATTTATTGTAGGGGATTAGAGGCGTAATATTTAACGTGTGGTATAGGGTGTTAACGGTTATGTCGTTTACGCGCTGTGTAAAGCAAGGTTTGGCGCATGGGCGCGGTTTCGTATACTAAATAGAGTTAATGCGGCAAACTTTGTTTATTATTTGGTTGGAAAGTATTTTTAAGGCATTCACCTCTGGTGAGTAATGGGGTAAAGCGAACGGTGCGCTGAGCGGCAGTTGATGCGTGACCGGGGTCTTCCTGAGGAGCAAGGAGTCAAGATGTTTGATATCGTCGAACTATCACGATTACAGTTTGCCCTGACGGCAATGTACCACTTCCTGTTTGTCCCGCTAACGCTCGGTATGGCGTTTTTGCTGGCAGTCATGGAGTCGGTGTATGTGCTGACAGGCAAGCAAATATATAAAGATATGACCCGGTTCTGGGGCAAGTTATTCGGTATTAACTTTGCTCTGGGTGTAGCCACCGGCTTAACTATGGAGTTCCAGTTCGGTACAAACTGGTCTTACTATTCCCACTATGTCGGAGACATTTTTGGTGCTCCGCTCGCCATTGAAGGCCTGATGGCGTTCTTCCTAGAATCCACGCTGGTCGGTCTGTTCTTCTTTGGTTGGGATCGCCTGAGCAAGGTTCAACACTTGGCTGTTACCTGGTTTGTTGCGCTGGGTTCTAACCTGTCAGCGCTGTGGATCCTGGTTGCTAACGGCTGGATGCAGAACCCGGTTGCTTCCGAATTCAACTTTGAAACCATGCGTATGGAAATGCTCAGCTTCGCCGAACTGGTACTGAACCCAGTTGCTCAGGTGAAGTTTGTTCACACTGTTTCCGCGGGTTATGTCACCGGTTCTATGTTCGTTCTGGGCATCAGCGCATTCTATCTGCTGAAAAAGCGCGATCTGCCTTTTGCCAAGCGTTCATTTGCTATCGCTGCCTGTTTTGGTCTGGCGTCAACGCTGTCCGTTATCCTGTTAGGGGATGAGTCTGGCCACGAGCTGGGCGACGTGCAGCGCGTGAAGCTGGCGGCTATCGAAGCCGAGTGGGACACTCAGGAAGCGCCTGCGGACTTCAACCTGATCAGTATCCCCGATCAGAAAGAGATGAAGAACAACTACGCTATCGAGATCCCTTACGCTCTAGGCATCATTGCAACACGCTCTCTGGATAAAGAAATCACCGGCATTAAAGATCTGCTGGAAGAGAATGAGCAGCGTATACGCAACGGCGTTACTGCCTATCAAATGCTGGAAAAATTGCGCTCTGGTAATACCGATCCTGCCGTTCGCAGCGCCTTTGAGCAGAGTAAGAAAGATCTGGGCTACGGTATTCTGTTGAATATCCACGCCAAAGATATCAATAACGCGACGGAAGATGAAATCAAAGCGGCTGCTCAGAGCACTATCCCTCAGGTTGCTCCGCTGTATTACTCTTTCCGCCTGATGGTTGGCTGTGGCTTCCTGATGCTGCTTATCGTTGGCATCTCTGTACTCCACGTGCTGAAAAACCGTATTGGTGAAAAACCGTGGCTGCTGCGTCTGGCTCTGTACGGCATTCCTTTACCGTGGATTGCCTGTGAAGCTGGCTGGTTTGTGGCTGAGTACGGTCGTCAACCTTGGGCCATTGCGGACGTCCTGCCTATTGGTGCAGCGACATCGGCTCTGACAACTGGCGATCTCTGGTTCTCGATCATTCTGATTTGCGGACTGTATACGCTGTTCCTGGTAGCAGAAATGTTCCTGATGTTTAAATATGCGCGTCTGGGCCCTAGCAGCCTGAAAACCGGACGTTACCATTTTGAACAGAGCAGCGCGGCATTAGCGCAAGAAGCACGGTAAACAGGAGTCCAGACATGTTAGATTACGATACACTACGATTTATCTGGTGGCTGCTAGTCGGCGTTCTGCTGGTTGGCTTTGCTGTCACTGACGGCTTTGACATGGGCGTTGGTATTCTGGTTCCTATTATCGGCAAGACCAATACCGAACGTCGCATCATGATCAACAGCATCGCGCCTCACTGGGACGGTAACCAGGTGTGGCTGATCACTGCAGGTGGTGCGCTGTTTGCCGCATGGCCTCAGGCTTACGCAGCAGCGTTCTCCGGTTTCTATATTGCTATGATTCTGGTGCTATCCTGCTTGTTCTTCCGCCCGGTCGGTTTCGACTATCGCGGCAAGATTGACGACTCACGCTGGCGTACAATGTGGGACTACGGCATTTTCCTAGGCAGCTTCGTTCCTGCGCTGGTGTTCGGCGTGGCGTTCGGTAACCTGCTTCAGGGCGTACCGTTTACCATGAACAGCATGTCGCACCTGAGTTATGAAGGTAACTTCTTCCAGCTGCTGAACCCGTTTGCACTGATTGCTGGCGTTGTCAGTCTGATGATGTTAATCACTCAGGGCGCTGCGTGGCTGCAGATGAAGACGACCGCTGAGCTTCGCCTGCGCGCTCGCGCTGCGACTCAAATCTGTGCGCTGATTGTGCTTGTTGCTTTCGCAGCAGCTGGCATTTGGGTTGTGTACTACATGGACGGTTACATCGTGACGTCCGCGTTGGATCACACCGCAGCGTCTAACCCAATCAATAAAGAAGTTGCTCAGCAGGCGGGTGCATGGCTGGTGAACTACAACACCTATCCTATCCTGTGGGCCGTTCCTGCACTGGGCGTAGCGTTACCGCTGTTGACCATTATTGCTTCTCGCATTAACAGCGGCGGCTTGGCATTCCTGTTCTCTTCACTGACCATCGCGTGTGTTATCTTTACGGCAGGGATCACTATGTTCCCGTTCATTATGCCGTCAAGCATTACTCCGAACGTCAGCCTGACAATGTGGGATGCGACCTCTAGCCACCTGACGCTGACGGTCATGACGTTTGTTGCGCTGATATTTGTTCCTATCGTATTAGTCTATACGCTGTGGAGCTATATCAAGATGTTTGGTCGTCTCGATAAGAAACATATCGAAGACAACCACGCGTCTCTGTACTAATTGATACCAACAATAAGGAGCAAAACAATGTGGTATTTTGCCTGGAGTCTCGGTACTTTGTTTGCCTGTGCTTGTGGTATCATCGGTGCAATCTGGTATGAAACCAACAATGGAAATAAAGAAGAACGAGAATAATGGGTACTGTGTTTAACAAACTGTACGCTGTTATGGATAAGGGCCCGTTAAGGGCCCTTTCTTTAATATTGGCGTTTTCGCTGGCGTTTTGCGTGTTTTGGGATCCTTCCCGCTTTGCGGCTAAAACCAGCGTAGTTGCCGTTTGGCAAAGCTTTTTGGTCATGTGGGCTATCTGTACCGGTGTCGTACACGGTGTGGGCTTTAGGCCGAAAAAGACGCTCTGGAAGGCTTTTTTCACGCCACTTCCCGCAATTGCGATCCTGATCGCAGGACTTGCCTACTTTTTGGCTTAGGCTGGCTTAATCGATAGGGAAAATAATTCTCGCTGAGTTAACTGAGAATTATTTTTGCCTACGTGCTTTCTGCCCATTCCCAAGCGGTTTTCAGTTGCGTATAGTATCAGTCGGTTAGTGCTATAGTCAGACACACTGGAAATATCGTGAGTAACTCGCTGTTCCGTTGGCCCGTTCGGGTCTATTTTGAAGACACTGATGCAGGCGGTGTGGTTTATCACGCCCGCTATGTGGCCTTTTATGAAAGAGCGCGCACAGAGATGCTGCGCCAATACAATTACAATCAGCAGCAGCTGCTGAGTGAGCATGTCGCTTTCGCTGTCCGCCGAATGAGCGTTGAGTATCTGTTTCCCGCGCGTCTTGACGACCTGCTGGAAGTGGAAACTGAAATCGTCTCTATGGGCGGTGCATCCCTTACGTTTGCACAACGCATATTCGACCAAAATGGCAAGCTACTGAGCCAGGCCGATGTGTTAGTCGCATGTGTTGATTCACGCCTGATGAAGCCCGCAAAGCTTCCAAGGTCTATTGTCGCGGAGTTGAAGAAGTGACCGACATGAATATCGTTAGCCTGTTCCTTGAGGCTAGTCTACTCGTAAAAATTGTTATGCTGATCCTGATTGGGTTTTCGATCGCCTCTTGGGCCATCATTATCCAGCGCACGCGGATACTGAGTACCGCCAGGCGTGAGGCTGAAGCGTTTGAAGACAAGTTCTGGTCGGGCATCGATCTCTCCCGTCTGTATCAGGAAAGCAACAATCGCCGCGACGAGCTGGCGGGTTCAGAGCAGATTTTCTACTCTGGCTTTAAAGAGTTTGCTCGTTTGCACCGTGCCAACACCCACGCGCCGGAAGCCGCCATTGAAGGGGCGACGCGAGCTATGCGTCTGTCTTTAAATCGTGAGCTGGAAAGCCTGGAAAACCATATTCCTTTCCTAGGCGTTGTTGGTTCAATCAGCCCATACATCGGCCTGTTTGGTACGGTATGGGGGATCATGCACTCGTTTATCGCTCTGGGTGCCGTCAAGCAGGCGACACTGCAGATGGTTGCACCGGGTATCGCCGAGGCGCTGATTGCTACGGCTATTGGTCTGTTTGCTGCGATACCTGCGGTTATGGCTCACAATCGCCTGAGCCTGCGGGTCTTTAAGCTTGAGCAAAACTACGACAACTTTATGGAAGAGTTTACGACGATTCTCCACCGTCAGGCGTTCTCAACTGAGAATAAATAAGGGCAGGGGGTAAACGTGGCGTATAAACGTTCTTCCCGGCGGCACGGTGCAGGTAAAGCCGCCGAGATAAATATTGTTCCACTTTTGGACGTACTGCTTGTGTTGCTGTTGATTTTTATGGCGACAGCGCCGATCATTACCCAAAGTGTTGAAGTCGATTTGCCAGAGGCCAGCGACTCTAAAACGGTTTCAACAGACAACAAGCCACCGGTGATTGTGGAAGTGTCTGGAGTCGGGCAGTACACGCTGGTGATTGATAAAGATCGCATGTCGCAGCTTCCTCCAGAGCAGGTTGTTGCAGAAGTTGAGCGCATCCATAAAGAAGATCCGAAAACGGTCTTTCTGATTGGCGGGGCGAAAGAAGTGCCCTATGACGAAGTTATTAAAGCGCTCAATATGCTGCACCGCGCTGGCGTAACGTCCGTTGGGCTGATGACTCAGCCTATATAGGCTGACAGTTAGCGGGGCTCGCGCGACAGGGTAAAACACGCTTTCTACATAACGCCGGCTTGCCGGCGTTTGAAAGTGAATAGATTTCGAATTTTGTTATTAGCTTTTTGGAAGCGTTACGTGGCAAAAGATACAGAGCATAACGATAAACTCAATCGCTCCGTCATGGCGTCGGTCGTGTTGCATATTGTGGTTATCGGCCTTCTGGCCGTGGGCGCTTTTATGCAAAAGGACGTACTGCTTGGCGGCGGTGGCGGTGGCTCTGCTATTGACGCGATAATGGTCGATCCCAACATGATGGCTCAGCAGGCCGAGCGCGTGCAGCAGCAAAAGCTTGATGCAAAAAGAGCCGAGAAGCTGCGCCAGCAGGAAGCCGATCGCCAAACTGAAGAGCAGAAACTGCAGCAGGCGGCAGAGCAAAAGCGCCTTAAAGAGGCGGAAAAAGATCGCCTGAAGGCGCAGGAAGAAGCTAAAAAACAGCAAGAACAGCAGAAGGCCGCGGAGCAGGCAACGAAGAAAGCCGAAGAAGCGAAAAAGCAGGCCGAAGCTGATGCAGCGAAGGCTTCTGCTGACGCTGAAGCAAAAAAACAGGCCGCAGCTAAGGCTGAGGCTGAGAAGAGGCAGGCTGAAGCCGATGCGAAAAAGGCTCTAGAAGCCAAACAAAAGGCAGAAGATGCCCAGAAAAAGGCTGACGCAGAGGCGAAGCAAAAGGCCGAGGCGGCAGCAAAAGCCAAGGCTGATGCGGAAGCCAAGGCCAAAGCTGATGCAGAGTCAGCCAAACAGGTTGACGATCTGTTCGGTGGTTTAGCCTCCGATAAAAATGCGCCTTCCGCTAATGGTGCATCCGGCGGTGGTAACAAGGCCGGTGCCAGTGGGCCTGAAGTCGATGCCTATATGGCGCAGGTTCGCGGCGCGATTATGAACAAGTTTATCGATCCTTCACTGTATAAAGGTAAAACCTGTACGCTAAGGATTAAGCTCGCTCCGGACGGTACGCTCTTTAATGTTCAGGCAGAGAGCGGGGATGCAACGCTATGTCAGGTCGCTATTATGGCGGCCAAGCAGGCAAAAATCCCCAAACCGCCGTCAACGGCGGTTTACGAGAAGTTTAAGAATGCGTTGGTTGACTTTCAGCCGAAGTAATTGTGTTGATAGGTAAACTGACTTGATTTAACACGCGTTATGACCAATAGTTGATGAGTTTAGCGTTATCGCTTTGTTAGCAAACAGCAAATTATCAAAGCCAAGGGCTAAGATAAGGGAGAAAACATGAAGCATGCATTTCGATTAGCGATGGGATTGCTTATTCTATGGGCTTCCGTGCTGCACGCGGAAGTCAGGATTCTTATTGATGGTGGTGTGGATTCTGCGCGCCCAATCGGTGTCGTTCCGTTTAAATGGACCGGCAGCGGTGCCATGCCAGAAGACGTTGCCGATATTATCGCTTCTGACCTGAGAAACAGCGGTAAATTCAATCCGCTGCCTGCAGCCCGTAACCCTCAGTCGCCAACGTCGGTGTCTGAAGTGACGCCTGCTGCCTGGTCTGCACTGGGCATTGATGCGGTTGTGGTAGGGCAGGTTCAGCCAAGCGCTAACGGCGGTTATCTGATTTCCTACCAGCTGGTTGATACGTCGTCTGCGACGCCGTCAGTGCTGGTTCAAAGTCAGTTCCCTGTTACCAAACAGTGGCTGCGCTATGCCGCGCATACTGCCAGTGACGGTATCTTCGAAAAGCTGACGGGCATCAAGGGTGCATTCCGCACGCGCATTGCCTACATCATTCAGAAAAGCGGCGGGCAGTTCCCTTATGAACTGCAGGTTTCCGACTATGACGGATTCAACAAGTTTACCGTTCGTCGCGCCTCCCAGCCGCTGATGTCACCGGCCTGGTCACCAGATGGCAGCAAGCTGGCCTATGTAACGTTTGAAAGCGGTCGTTCTGAACTGGTTGTGCAGACTCTGTCTAACGGCGCGATCCGCAGCATTGCCTCTTTCCCACGCCACAACGGCGCGCCGGCTTTCTCGCCGGACGGCTCTAAGCTTGCTTTTGCGCTGTCTAAAGACGGCAGCCTGAACCTGTACGTTATGAATCTGGCTTCAGGGCAAATCACTCAAGTGACTCGTAGCCGCAGTAATGACACCGAACCTTCATGGTACCCGGACAACCAAACTCTGGCCTATACTTCAGACCAGGGCGGGCGTCCGCAGATTTATAAAGTCAATATCAACGGCGGTGCTCCGGCTCGCGTTTCCTGGGAAGGGGCTCAGAACCAAGACACGGACGTGTCACCAGACGGTAAGTTTATGGTGATGGTAAGCTCCGGCGGTGGTCAACAGCATCTGTCAAAACTGGATCTGGACTCGGGAGCGGTGCAAACACTGACCAATACCTTCCTGGATCAAACGCCCAGCATCGCGCCTAACGGTACTATGGTTATTTACAGCGCCTCCGAGGGGCTGAGTAGCGTATTACGTTTAGTTTCGACCGACGGGCGTTTTAAAGCGCGTCTGCCGGCAACCGATGGTCAGGTTAAATTCCCTGCCTGGTCGCCGTACCTGTGATGCTTATGTATTGCAACTTAATATTGAAAAGGATCGAAAATAATGCAACTGAATAAAGTGGTTAAAGGCCTGATGCTGGCTCTTCCAATTATGGCGTTGGCCGCATGTTCTTCTACTGACAGCTCGTCTGATGGCAGCAACGGTGGTGCAGGTGGTGGCTATGGTACCAACGGCGGCTTTGGTTCCGGAGACGAACAGGCTCGTCTGACGCTGCAACAGCTTCAGCAGCAGAACGTTGTCTACTTTGACTATGACCGCTATGACGTTCGCTCTGACTTTGCTCAAATGCTGGATGCTCACGCAGCCTTCCTGCGCTCTAACCCGTCTTACAAAGTGACCATCGAAGGCCACGCTGACGAACGCGGTACGCCGGAATACAACATCGCTCTGGGCGAACGTCGTGCTAACGCTGTGAAGATGTATCTGCAGGGTAAAGGCGTTCCTGGCGAGCAAATGTCTATCGTATCTTACGGTAAAGAAAAGCCGGCGGTTCTGGGTCACGATGAAGCGGCCTACTCTAAAAACCGTCGCGCCGTACTGGTTTACTAAGAGAGCCTCATGAACAGTAATTTCAGATGTTGTGTATTAAGTCTGTCGTTACTGGCTGGCATAGCGGCCCCGTGGGCCGCTATCGCCGCGTCAACGGATGACCGCATTACTCAGCTTGAGCGTATTTCTAACGCTCAAGGGCAGCTTCTGACGCAGCTACAGCAGCAGCTGTCTGATTCACAGCGCGACATTGACACGCTGCGCGGTCAGATCCAGACGAACCAGTATCAGTTAGAACAGATTGTTGAACGCCAGAAGATCATCCTTCAGCAGATTGATGAACTTGGCACGAAAGGGGCTTCCCCTTCGTCTACTTCCGCGACTAACAGCGGTACGACAGGGGCGTCAGCAGGTTCTTCTTCTCCGGCAGCCTCTACCGGCAACGAGAAGCAGGACTACGACAATGCCGTTGCGATGGTGAACGATAAGTCTAAAGCGGATAGCGCAATTGCTGCTTTCCAGGATTTTATCAAGCGCTATCCAAAGTCAAGCTATCAGTCCAATGCCAACTATTGGCTAGGGCAGCTGTTTTATAGCAAAGGCAAAAAGGATGATGCGTCTTACTACTATGCTACGGTAGTAAAAAGCTATCCAAAGTCTGCTAAGGCTTCTGAGTCTATGCTGAAAGTTGGCATTATCATGCAGGAAAAGGGTGACAAGAATAACGCTAAGGCGGTTTATCAGCGCGTTGTTTCTCAATACCCGAATACAGCCATTGCCAAACAGGCTGAAAAGCGACTGGCCGGGCTCTAAACGCTATATTCTGCCCAGTTATTCACCGTTTATACCGCATTGTGGCGTTAAATGGCTAAATATCGGGCAGTTAAGCAAAAGTTGGAAAATTTTTGTTGCACAGATTCTGGAAGTCAGTATTATAGGCCGCCGTTGCCGGTGATAACGGCAGCAGTAACGCTTAAGGGTCGTTAGCTCAGTCGGTAGAGCAGTTGGCTTTTAACCAATTGGTCATAGGTTCGAATCCTATACGACCCACCATTTAAGCGTTTGTAGAGATCTTCAGTGAGGGTCGTTAGCTCAGTCGGTAGAGCAGTTGGCTTTTAACCAATTGGTCATAGGTTCGAATCCTATACGACCCACCATCCTGAATGAAAGCGCCAAAAGGCGCTTTTTTTGTGCCCGTCGTTCAATTTTCTGCTTTTGCGAAGCCAGCCCTGCAGTGATAGTGTAACTATTCACGACTTTAGGATGGCGTATGCATGGACAGCCAAGACGTACTTATTTTTCTCAGTGTAGTCATTTCACTGATTTT